>NZ_QKTC01000023.1:0-52391 GCF_003234435.1 Curtobacterium sp. MCLR17_044
GGTCTGCGCCGATGCCGGTGCGGATGACTGGGCGGGGCCACCGGGGGCCGGGGCGACGTGCGACCCGGGGCGACGACGGGACTCGGCGGTCTCGGCGGCTGGTGCGGCGACGGTCGGGGGCGGCGTCGCGGGCTGCGAACCGGCCGCGGCGGCACGCTCCCGCTCGCGCGCCTGGCGCCGCGACAGGGGCGGCTGCGCGTCGGACGAACTCATGCAACGCTCCGATACAGATGGTGCTTGGAGATGTACTGGACGACACCGTCGGGAACCAAGTACCAGACGGGGAACCCCCGTCGAACCCGGTCACGGCAATCCGTCGAGGATATGGCCAGTGCAGGGACTTCGAGCAAGCTTACGTCCCGCTCGGGCAATCCGGTGAGGCTCAAGGCGTGTCCCGGACGCGTCACGGCCACGAAGTGCGCGAGGTCCCAGAGACCATCATGGTCTTTCCAGTCGACGATCTGCTGAACGGCGTCTGCGCCCGAGATGAAGACGAGCTGGGCATCCGGTCGCTGTTCGTGCAGGTCCCGCAGGGTGTCGACGGTGTACGTCGGCCCCGGGCGGTCGATGTCCACACGGCTGACGGTGAACATCGGGTTCGACGCGGTGGCGATCACGGTCATCAGGTACCGGTGCTCGGCGTCGGTGACGTCGGACTTCATGTACGGCTGTCCGGTGGGGACGAAGACGACCTCGTCGAGGTCGAACGCCCGCGCCACCTCGGACGCCGCGACCAGGTGCCCGTGGTGGATGGGGTCGAACGTGCCACCCATCACGCCGATGCGTGGCCGTCCGGTGGTCTCGAGCATCGAGTGGTCGGTCAGATCTTGGTGTGACCGAACTCGTCGACACCCGTCTCGTGGTGGCGGGTGGCCTCGAACTTCTGCGAGTGGCGGTAGGCCACGTCGCGGAAGCTCCAGGTCACGAAGCCGAGGAAGATGAAGAAGAGGGCGCCGACCATCGGGAACACGAACGCGGGCGCCCCGGAGGCGTGCTCAGCAGCTTCTGCGAGGAGGGTCATCGTTCGTGCTCCGTTCGGTCGGGGAAAGACGCCGTTCAGTCTAGCCGCGGATCTGCCCGGACCCGCGCACGATCCACTTCGTGCTCGTGAGCTCCGGCAGGCCCATCGGGCCGCGCGCGTGCAGCTTCTGCGTCGAGATGCCGACCTCGGCCCCGAAACCGAACTCGCCGCCGTCGGTGAACCGGGTGGAGGCGTTCACCATCACGACCGCCGAGTCGACGGTCGCCAGGAACCGTTCGGCGGTGTCGACGTCGTTCGTGACGATCGACTCCGTGTGGTGCGTCGACCACCGGGCGATGTGCGCCATCGCCGCGTCGACGTCGGGCACGACACGGATCGACAGGTCGAGGTCCATCGACTCGGTCGCCCAGTCGTCGTCGGTGGCGCGGAGCACCCCGGGCACGATCGCCCGCGTGGCGTCGTCGCCGCGCAGCGTCACACCGGACGCCCGCAGCCGGTCGGCCAGCAGCGGCAGGAGCCGTTCGGCCGCGGCCTCGTGCACCAGGAGGGTCTCGAGGGCATTGCACACGCTCGGCCGCTGCACCTTGCTGTTCAGGACGATGTCGACCGCACGCTGCTCGGGCGCGGACGCGTCGAGGAACACGTGCACGACGCCCGCACCGGTCTCGATGACGGGCACCTGCGACTCGGTGACGACGGTCTGGATGAGCGCGGCGCTCCCCCGTGGGATCAGCACGTCGACCAGGCCCCGTGCCCGCATGAGCTCGGTGGCACCGGCGCGGCCGAACTCGTCGATGGTCTGCACCAGGTCGCGGGGCAGCCCGACCGACTCGACCGCGTCCTGGATCCGGGCGACGAGCACGGCGTTCGTGTGCTGGGCCGCCGACCCGCCGCGGAGCACGACGGCGTTGCCCGACTTGAGCGCGAGTGAGGCGATGTCGACGGTGACGTTCGGGCGTGCCTCGTAGATGGCCCCGACGACACCGAACGGCACGCGCACCTGGGTGAGCTGGAGTCCGTTCGGCAGCTGCGACCCGCGCACGTGCTCGCCCACGGGGTCGGTCAGCCCGACGACGTGCTCGACCGCGGCGGCGAGGGCCTCGATCCGGACGGGGTCGAGTCGCAACCGGTCGAGCAGCCCGGACGAGAGCCCGCCGTCCTCGCCGGCGACGAGGTCGTCGTGGTTCGCGGCGACGATCTCGTCGGTCGCGGCACGCACCGCCGAGGCGATCGCGCCGAGGGCCGCGTCCTTGACGGCGGTCGTCGCGGTCGCGAGCGCCGACGAGGCGGCCCGTGCCGCCACGAGCTTGTCGGTGAGGGTCGGGGCGGGCGCGATCGACGACATGGACCGATTGTAGGTCCGCTCCTCGGTTCGTGACGGGCGTTGCTGACGCTCGCCGTGCCTCCAGGCTCGGTCCGCCGCTCCAGCGGGCACGACACGTCGTCACCCGCCTGCCGAGCGGTCACCGATCGTCGCTCCGCGCCGCCTATACCGACGGTTCCCGACCGTTCGACGGCGTCCCGACGGGGAGTCGTGACCGCCTGGAGGCCCGGCACCGGTCCCCGGGACCGGCGCCGGGCCTCCAGGCGGTCGCGCCCACCCCGTCAATCGGTCACGACACGTCGTCCTGCGCCACGCGAGCGGTCACAGACCGTCGCTCCGCGACGCCCACACCGACGGTCTCCGACCAGTCGACGCCGTCCCGACGGCGAGTCGTGACCGCTCGCTGCCACCGGCGCGACGCGGCGCGGCGCACTGCCGACTGCGTCAGGGACGCGGCGCGGCGTGGAACCAGGTACCGAGGTGTTCCCCGGCCAGCGCGCGGTCGACCAGCGCCGTGTCGGTCACGAGCACCGCGGTGCCCGCCTCGGCCGCGAGCCGCGCGGCGGCGACCTTGGTCCCCGCTCCCCCGGTGCCGACACCGGCGGTGCCGATCGAGCCGAAGGTGACCCCGGCGAGCTCGTCGCCGAACGGCACCTCGTCGATGCGGGTCGCGCCGGGCTGCTCCGGGGGTGCCGTGTAGAGCGCCTCGACGTCGGAGAGCAGCACGAGGGCATCCGCGCCGAGCAGCCGGGCCACCAGGGCCGCGAGCCGGTCGTTGTCGCCGAAGCGGATCTCGTGCGTGGCGACGGTGTCGTTCTCGTTCACGATCGGGAGCACGCGCAGGGCGAGCAAGCGGTCGATGGCGCGCTGGGCGTTCACCCGGTGCGTGGGGTTCTGCAGGTCACCGGCGGTGAGCAGGATCTGCGCCGCGACGACACCGTGCCGGTCGAGCTCCTTCTGGTACCGGAACATCAGGACGTTCTGCCCGGTGGCCGCCGCCGCCTGCTGCGTGGCGAGGTCGTCCGGCCGGCCCTCGAGCCCGAGGAACGGGAACCCGGTCGCGATCGCACCGGACGACACGAGCACGACCTCGGTCCCCCGGCCGTAGGCGGCAGCCAGCGCGTCCACCAGGGGGCCGATCTGGCCGGCGGCGTCACCGCTGACCGAGGACGAGCCGACCTTGACGACGATCCGCCGCGCACGCGGGATGTCCTCGCGCCGTGTGACGGGTCCGAGGTCGGTGCGGGCGGTCGTGTCGGTCATGCCGCGGTCAGTCCTTCTGGTCGCTGGTCTCGACCTGGTCGGCGTCGAACTGGTCGCCGGTGCCGAGCTGGTCGCTGGTCACCACGTCGTCGTCCACCCAGAGTCCGGAGACGCGCTCCTGCTCGAGCTCGGCACGGGCGGCCGCCTTGGCGTCCATCCGCTCGAAGTACTCCTCGCGCCGCTCGTTGCGGGTCGGACGCGACGTCGCACCGATGCGCGCGTCGGTGCCACGGGCGCTCGTGATGAGCTCCGCGGTCGACGTGAGCGTGGGCTCCCAGTCGAACACCATGCCGCCGTCGCCACCGATGACGACGGTGGAGCCGGCGACGGCTCCGGCCTTGAACAGGCCGTCCTCGACGCCGAGCTTGGCGAGCCGGTCGGCCAGGTAGCCGATCGCCTCTTCGTTGGTGAAGTCGGTCTGCTGGACCCAGCGCTCCGGCTTGGCGCCGCGGACGCGGTAGAAGCGGTGCTCCTCGCCGCCCTCGGCGCGCACGGTGAACGGCTTCTCGTTGACCGAGCGGGGGCGGAGCACGATGCGCTCCGGGACCGGCTCGGCCGCACGGGCGGCGCGGGCCTGCTCGACGATGTCGGCCAGGGCGAACGTCAGCTCGCGGAGCCCCTTGCGGGACGCCGTGGAGATCGGGAAGACGCGGTAGCCGCGGCCCTCGAGCTCGGCGGTGACGAACTCGGCGAGTTCCTGCGCCTCGGGCACGTCGATCTTGTTCAGGGCGATGAGCTGCGGGCGCTCGAGCAGCGGCACCTGGCCCTCGGGGACCGGGTAGCGCTCGAGCTCGCCGAGGATGACGTCGAGGTCGCTGATCGGGTCGCGGCCCGGGTCGAGCGTGGCGCAGTCGATGACGTGGAGCAGCGCTTCGCACCGCTCGACGTGGCGCAGGAACTCGAGCCCCAGGCCCTTGCCCTCCGACGCGCCCTCGATCAGACCGGGGACGTCTGCGACGGTGAAGCGGGTGTCACCGGACTCGACGACACCGAGGTTCGGCGTGAGGGTCGTGAACGGGTAGTCCGCGATCTTCGGCTTGGCGGCGGAGACGGCCGCGATCAGCGAGGACTTGCCGGCGCTCGGGAACCCGACCAGGGCCACGTCGGCGATGGTCTTCAGCTCGAGGCTGATGTCCCCCGCCCAGCCCTCGGTGCCGAGCAGCGCGAAGCCGGGAGCCTTGCGCTTCGTGGTGGAGAGTGCCGCGTTGCCGAGGCCGCCCTGTCCACCGGGGGCCACGACGACGCGCATGCCGGGCTCGGTGAGGTCGGCGATGACCTCGCCGGACTCGTCGTACACCACGGTGCCGACGGGCATCGGGAGCTCGAGGACCTCGCCGCTGACACCGCTGCGGTGGTCGCCCATGCCGGGCTGCCCGTTCTTCGACGACCGGTGCGGGGATCGGTGGTAGCCGAGCAGCGTCGTCACCTGCGGGTCGGCCACGAGCACGATGTCGCCGCCGTCACCGCCGTTGCCGCCGTCGGGCCCGGCGAGGGGCTTGAACTTCTCACGGCGGACCGACACGCAGCCGTTGCCGCCGTGCCCCGCGCTGAGGTGCAGGGTCACGCGGTCGACGAAGGTCGCCATGGGTCCACTCCAGGTGTTTCGTTGTGCCGACGGGATCGTCGGCGGGAAAAGCGAAGGAGGGGCGGGCACTCGGCCCGCCCCTCCAGCTGCAGTCGTTCGAACGACTACGCGTTGACGATGTTGATGACCTTGCGGCCACCCTTGGTGCCGAACTCGACCGAACCGGACGAGAGGGCGAACAGCGTGTCGTCGCCACCGCGGCCGACGTTGGCGCCCGGGTGGAAGTGCGTGCCGCGCTGGCGGACGATGATCTCGCCGGCGTTGACGACCTCGCCACCGAAGCGCTTCACGCCGAGGCGCTGTGCGTTCGAGTCACGACCGTTGCGAGTGGAACTCGCACCCTTCTTGTGTGCCATGAGTTGACTCCCTTACGCGATCTTGGTGATCTTGACGCGGGTCAGCTCAGCGCGGAAACCCTGGCGCTTCTTGTACCCGGTCTTGTTCTTGAACTTCTGGATGATGACCTTGGGACCACGGAGGTCGTCGAGCACCTCGGCGGTGACGGTCACGTTCGCGAGCTCGGAAGCCGCCGACGTGATCTTGTCACCGTCCACGAGGAGCACGGGGGCGAGGTCGATGTTGCCCTTGTCGTCCGCCTTGGCACGGTCGATGGTCAGGATGGTGCCGACCTCGACCTTCTCCTGACGGCCGCCGGCGCGCACTACTGCGTAAACCACGTGGAAATCCTTACGTAACTCTGCTTGAGGGAAGTCTCGGGTGCCCACTTCTGCACGAGCGGCTCCCGGAAGGCCGGGCCCGATCGGCGACGCAGGCAGAACGGCCCGCTGACACCAGGGACCGAGAATACTCGATCACCCTGGGTCCGGTCAAACGGCGACACCCGTACGATTGCACGGTGACCGTGTTGATCGACCCACCGACGTGGCCCGCCCACGACACACTGTGGTCGCACCTCGTCAGTGATGAATCCTACGCGGAACTCCACGCGTTCGCTGCGCGGGCCGGTGTGCCGCGCCGCGCGTTCGACCACGACCACTACGACGTCCCGCTCTCGCGGTACGACGAACTGGTGGCCGCTGGCGCCTCGGCCGTGACCGGTCGCGAGCTCGTGCTGCGGTTGATCCGCAGTGGGCTGCGCGTGGCGCAGCGGGACAAGCGCGGTCTCTGACCGCCCGTCCGGACGCCCGGGAGGCGCGGCGCTGGCCTGCCCCGCCCGGCGCCGCACACGGTGCGCCGCCGGCTCGCAGGGCCGCGCGAACGGGCTCAGCGGGGCGCTGGACCGCCCCAGGGGTTCGCCGGGGGCTGCTGCTGGTCTGGGCGTGGCCCGGCGCCGTACTGGCCGCCGTACTGGCCGTGGGGGTCGGGCTGCACGCGCCCCTGCCCGTACGGTGCCGGCGGCTGCTGCTGTGGCTGCTGTGGTGCCTGCGGCTGGATCGTCGAGGGCGGGACCGCGTCGGCGGGTCGGACGGTGCCCGGCATCCCCGGAGTCGTCGACGAGCCACGTCCGCGGCGCGGCCGACCGAGCCAGAGCCAGGCCGCCGTGGCGGTCGCCAGGAGCATCACGGTGAACGGCAGACCGTTCTGCAGCGGCCGCGTGAGCACGTCGATGACGAGCTGGGAGCCGCCGGCGGTGGCCGCTCCGAACGAGCCGGTGAACACCCCGACGAGCATCAGGGCCACCGTGCCCGCGGCGCCGGCGAGGACCACGCGGAGCAGGAGTCTCGGCAGCGGGCTGCGGCGGTCGATCGGCGTCAGGAACGCCAGGGCCAGGAACGCGCCGACGTAGTACGGGAACGGAGCCACGAAGACCCCGGTCGTGAAGCTGCCGAGCAGGCTCGTGCCGGCGCCGTAGTGCCGGAACGGACTGACCACGAGCGAGGTGCCGAGCAGCCCGAAGAGCCCGGACACGAACTCGACGAGCACCAGGGCCACCACGGCGATGAGCGCACCGGCCGTGTTCGTCACCGAGGCACCGGGCGCGAAGGCCCGGCGGGGATCGGCCGGGGCACGGGGCGGCCGCGGCGGAGCGTACGGCGCGCCGGCACCGGGCTGACGCCCGTACTGCGGCACACCGCCCTGCTGCGGCGGCACCGGGCCGCCGGGCTGCTGGGCACCCGGGCCGGGCGGTGCGGGCTGGGACCAGCCCGCACCGTAGTACCCACGCTGCTGCTGCGGGTCGCCCGGGTTCGTCACGTCAGTTCCCCAGGATCACTGCGCCGTCGGAGCCGTCGGCGTCGTCGGTCGACTCCTCCGTCGGCGTGGCGGGAGCGCTGATGCTCGGCGACGAGACCCGGCGGGAGCGCGAGCGCCCCTGTCCGGGCTGCTTCGGCTCCGGGAGCGCCTGGAGCACCGAGTCGAGCAGGGACTCGGCATCCGGGGCGACCGCGCGGGGCTCGCGCTTGGGCGCCGCGGCGATCGGGATGTCCAGGATCGCCACGGTGTTGTCGGTCGGCGTCACGGTGGCGCTCGAGCTCACGCGACGACGGGCCGGGGCCTTCGCCTTCGGTGCGGCTGCGGGCTCGGTGACCGCCGGAGCAGCGACCTTCGGCGCGCGAGCCTCGGACTCGACGATCACGGCGGGCTCAGCGGTGACCGACGACCCCGGCGCGTCCGACTGCTCGGCAGCGGGTGCCTGCGGCGCATCGGTGGCCCGAGCATCGGCAGCGGCCTGCTGGTCGCCGCTCTGCTGGTCTCCGCTCTGCTGCTCTGCCCCGCGGCCGCCACGGCCACGGCGACGACGCTTCGAACCGGTCGACTGCTCGCCACCCGTGCTGTCCGGGCCGGTCGACGCGTCGGCCGACGACGGTGCCGTGGCCTCCGTCGCGGTCACGGCAGCCGCTGCGGCCTCCTGCTCGTCGTGCGACAGGGTCGATGCGGCGATCCGCGACAGCGCGTTCTTCACGTCGTCGGTGATCTGGTGCGCCTGGCCGGAGGCACCGTTCGACTGCCCCGAGGAACCGGAGTTCCCCTTGCCGCCGTTGCCGTTGCCGTTGTCGGATCGGCCGTTCTCGTTGCCGTTCCCGCCGCGGCCCTTGCGACGGCCCTTGCTCGGGCCCGGGTCGGCGTTGTTGTCGTTGATCTTCGCGTTGACCTCGTCAAGGGACTCGCGCAGGCCGACACCGATCTTCTTGCGGGTCATCTGCACGAGGCCGAGCGAGGTGATCTCGGCGACCTGGTGCTTCGTGCGGTCGCGGCTCAGGCACTCGACCAGGCGGCGGAGCACGAGGTCGCGGTTCTCCTCGAGCACCATGTCGATGAAGTCGACGACGATGATGCCGCCGATGTCGCGCAGGCGGAGCTGGCGGACGAGCTCCTCGGCGGCCTCGAGGTTGTTCTTCGTGACCGTCTCCTCGAGGTTGCCCCCGGAGCCGACGAACTTGCCGGTGTTGACGTCGACGACCGTCATGGCCTCGGTGCGGTCGATGACGAGCGAACCACCGGAGGGCAGCCAGACCTTGCGGTCGAGCGCCTTGTCGATCTGCTCGTTGAGGCGGAACTCCTCGAAGGAGTCGGGGCCCTCGTACCGGACGACGCGGTCCTTGAGGTCCGGGGCGACGGCCGACAGGTACTCGTCGATGGTGCCGCCGGCGGCCTCGCCGTCGATGATCAGCTTCGTGAAGTCCTCGTTGAAGACGTCACGCACGATCTTGATGAGCAGGTCGGGCTCGGAGTGCAGCATCACCGGGGCGTGGCCACCGGCGACCTTCTTCTGGATGGCCTCCCACTGGCTGGTCAGGCGCTGCACGTCGCGGGTGAGCTGCTCCTCGGTCGCGCCCTCGGCAGCGGTGCGCACGATGACGCCCGCGTGCTCCGGCAGGACCTCCTTCAGGATCTTCTTCAGTCGGGCACGCTCGGTGTCCGGCAGCTTGCGCGAGATCCCGTTCATCGAGCCGTTCGGCACGTAGACCAGGTAGCGACCCGGCAGCGAGATCTGGCTGGTGAGGCGGGCACCCTTGTGGCCGACCGGGTCCTTCGTGACCTGCACGAGGACCTTGTCACCCGGCTTGAGTGCTGCTTCGATGCGGCGACCGTGGTTGCCGGTCTCGACGGAGTTCCAGTCGACCTCACCGGCGTAGAGCACGGCGTTCCGGCCACGACCGATGTCGACGAACGCCGCCTCCATCGAGGGCAGGACGTTCTGCACCTTGCCGAGGTAGACGTTGCCGATGAGCGACACGTTCTCGGACTTGGTGATGTAGTGCTCGGCGAGGATGCCGTCCTCGAGCACGCCGATCTCGATCGTCGACGAGCTGGAGCGGACGATCATCTGGCGGTCGACGCTCTCGCGGCGGGCGAGGAACTCGTCCTCGCTGACCACCTGGCGGCGGCGTCCGGCATCGCGGCCGTCACGACGGCGCTGCTTCTTCGCCTCGAGCCGGGTCGAGCCCTTGATGCGCTGCGGCTCGGTGATGAGCTCCGGCTCGCGGCGGCGCGGCTCCTGGTGGTCGCGCGGCTCGCGGGCCTCGCGGTCGGCGCTCGAACCACGGCGACGCGAGCGACGGCGCGAGCCGCCCTGGTCGTCGCGGTCGTCACGGTCGCGATCGCGGTCGCGGTCGAACCGATCCTCGCGGTCGTAGCGGTCGTCCTCGTCGCGGTCGTGGTCGCGGTCGCGGTCGCGGTCACGATCGCGCTCGAACCGGGGCGCGCGCTGCGGCAGCTCCGGCAGCACCGGCGCGTGGAAGATCAGGCTGAGCGTGCTCGTGGCCTTCGGCACGAACGGCTCGTCGGCGGGTACGGCGTCGTCGCTCGCCTCGGCCGTCGGTGCGGCGTCGGTCGGACGGGAGGCGCGGTCCGCGTCCGCGCCGTCGGTCGCGGTGGCCGACCGGTCGCCCGTCACGACCGGCAGGTCGCCGGTCAGCGTGCTCACGTCGTGCGGCTCGGCACCGCTGTCGGCGACGGCCTCGACCGCGACGGAGACCGCCCCGGTGTCGGTCGGCTCGACGGGCGACGCCGGCGATGCCGGGGAGTCGGGCGAGTCCGGCGAATCGGGAGACTCCGGCGAACCGGCCGACGCGACGCTGGCCGCGGGACGGGCGTCAGCGCCGCCCGTCAGCGCGAGGGTCTCGTCGGCGTGGGGTGCCTGCTCGGCGCCCCCACGGGCCTCCTGGCCGGACGACCGGGCGCGGCGACCGCCGAACAGGCGGCTCCGGCGCTTCGGCGCGTTCTCGTCGTTGGTCGTGTTGTCGTTGTTCTGCTCCACCATGGACTGGTGCACTCCTCGGCCCCACTCGCACCCTTTCGGGTGGCGGGAATTCTGTGTCGTGGCGGGCGGCGTCGACGCCCCCGCGCTCGCTGTCTCGTGATCGGTCCGCGTCAACTTCTCGTTGCGTCCGCGCCCGTTCCGGTCCGGGCACCCGGCCCGTTCCGGCTCGGCATCGGAGTGACGCTGCCCGACCACAGTGCGCTCTCACCGCACCGGATCGTCCGGGTTCGGCCCGGTGGGGCGTCACTCGGAAAGCTCTCTTCGGTGTGCGGTTGGCCGCACGACCTCCAGGCATTATCGCATGCCGCACCCGGAAAGCACCGGAACCCGCATGCGATGATGACCGCGTGACCGCGTCTGCACCTGCCCCCCGTCGTCCGATCGCGATGGCGGTCTTCCTGCTCGTCACCGGGATCGTCGGCCTCTTCGGCTCGTTCCGGCTCGTCCTCGACGAGTTCACGAAGTACGAGAACCCGAAGGCCGTCCTGAGCTGTGACGTGAACCCGTTCATCAACTGCTCCGACGTGATGGCCAGCTGGCAGGGGCACCTGTTCGGGTTCCCGAACCCGCTGCTCGGCGTCATGGGGTTCGTCGCCCCGATCGCGGTCGCCGTGCTGCTGCTCGCCGGGTTCCGGAACGGTTCGCGCTGGTTCTGGATCGTCTTCAACGCCGGGGTCTTCCTGGCATGGGTGTTCGTGACCTGGCTGTTCACGCAGACCGTGTTCGTCATCGGCGCGCTGTGCCCGTGGTGCATGCTCGTCTGGTCGATGACGATCCCGATGTTCTGGGTGTTCACGATCTGGAACGCCGCCCAGGGTCGCTTCGGCGCCGGGGCACAGCGTGTCGGGCGGTCGCTCCTGCCCTTCAGCTGGGCGTTCGCGCTGGCGAACTACCTGGTCATCATCGTCACGATCATCATCAAGTTCCCCGCGGTCCTCACCAGCTTCTGAGCCGTCCCCGCTGCCCCTACGCTCGGGATCGATGAGCGAGATCGAGAGCAGCAGGCCGCGCCGGGACGCCGCACGGGAACGTGCGCGAGCGGCACGGGCGGCGGAGCAGTCGCGCCGTCGTCGCCTCCGCACACTCGGCATCAGCGGGATCATCGTCGGGGGCCTCGCGGTGGTCGCGGTGGTCGTCCTGGTCATCGCGAACTCCGTGCAGCCCGCCGGACCGGGTCCGCGGAACACGGCGAGCGACGGCGTCCTGCTCACCGGGGTGCACGGCAGGATCGTGCCCGTCGAGACGCGAGCGGTGCCCGACGGCGGGACCCCGACGCCGACCGCGCAGGACGGCTCGAAGACCGCGATCACGATCTACGCGGACTACATGTGCCCGTACTGCAACCAGTTCGAGACGGCCCAGATGCCCCGGATCCGACAGTGGGTGGAGGACGGCACCGCCACCCTCGAGCTGCATCCGCTCGGGCTGCTCGACCGCGTGTCGCTCGGATCGCGGTACTCGACCCGCTCCGCTGCGGCTGCCGCGTGCGTCGCGGACCACGACCCGGACGCGTTCCTGGCCTTCAACAGCTCGCTCTACGACCACCAGCCCTCGGAGAGCACGCGCGGACTCACGAACGACGAGCTGGCGTCCCTCGCGCACGAAGCCGGGGCGACGGACCCGGCCGTGGCACCGTGCATCACCCGGCAGGACTTCGCCGGGTGGGTCGCCGACGCCACGAACCGGGCGATGAACGACCCGGTGCCGAACTCGTCCCTCGACGGGATCACGAGCACGCCGACGATCATCGTCGACGGCGAGCAGTACAACGCGGACGGTGCGGCATCCCTCGCCGACGTCGACGCGTTCGCGGCCTTCGTCCGGCAGCACGGCAGGGCGTCCTAGCCTCCCCCGCCCCCCACTCACGACGAACGGCCCCGCTCCCGGAAGGGAGCGAGGGCCGTCGGTCGTTCGGGGAGTGCTACTTCGCCGCGGCGTCGATCGCGGTGATGACGGTGCTCAGGTCGTCCAGGCGCTTGCCGTCGACGACGATCGTCGGCGTGCCGAAGCCCTGCGTGCCCGCGAGCGCCTCGTTCGTGGTGACGGCCTGCGTCGACTTCGTCACCCAGCCCTTGAACTGCTCGGACGACAGGCACTGGGACAGGTCCGAACCGGTCGCGCCGCCCGCCTTGACGAGCTTCGCGATCTCGGAGTTGGTCAGGCCCTTGGTGCCCTCGGCCGGCTGGTTCTCGAAGAACTGCGTCTGCACGTCGAGGAACTTGTCCGGCGCGTAGTTCGCCACGCACATGGCGGCGTTCGCGGCGCGGCTGGCGTAGCGGGAGCCCGCGTAGCTGCGGTCGAGGATCGACACCGGCTGGATCGCCAGGGTCGCGTCGCCCGACTTCACCTTGTCGAGGATCTGGTCGGAGTAGGCCGCCTCGAACTGCTTGCAGACCGGGCAGGCCCAGTCGACGTACTCGGTGACCGTCACGGCACCGTCGCTGTTCGCCGTCGGGACCGGCGAGGCCGAGCCCGTCGCGGAGACGGCCGGCGTGGTCACCGGGGTGACCTTGCCGTCCTGGCCGGTGAACTGGATCGCGCCGGTGGCCATGTTCTTCGGCCCGGCTGCGGACACCACGGGCGCGTTGTTCACGTTCACCACGACGATCGCGATGATCGCGGCGATCGCCACGATGCCCAGGCCGATGCCGCCCTGCAGGAACCACTTGTTGCGGCGCTTGCGGCGCTTCTCGGCGTCGGCGCGCTGGCGTGCGACCTCTCGGGCATGCTGACGCCGCTCGTTCTTGGTGGGTCGGTCGCTGTTCGTCACGTCGTCCCCGTCGCTCAGGCGAACCAGAGCGCGAGCTCGCGCGCGGCCGACTCGGGGCTGTCCGAACCGTGGACCAGGTTCTGCTGCACCTTGAGGCCCCAGTCGCGGCCCAGGTCACCACGGATGGTGCCGGGCGCGGCCGAGGTCGGGTCGGTGGTGCCGGCGAGCGAGCGGAAGCCCGCGATCGCACCGTTGCCGGCGACGCGCACGGCGACGACCGGACCGGACTGCATGAACTCGACGAGCGGCTCGAAGAACGGCTTGCCCTGGTGCTCCTCGTAGTGCGCGTCGAGCAGGTCACGCGGCGCGGTGAGCATCTTCAGGTCGACGAGCTCGTAGCCCTTCGCCTCGATCCGGCGGAGGATCTCACCGGTCAGCTGGCGGGCGACGCCGTCGGGCTTGACGAGGACGAGGGTCTCTTCGAAGTCGGACACGCAGTACTCCCTGTGTTCGGGGTCGAATGTGGTGGTCAGTCCTCGCCCATGGCCGCTCGGCGCGCGGCGTTCTGACGGTCCAGTTGACCGCCCTTGACGAAGCAGAAGACCCACAGCGCCAGGAACACCACGGCGACCGCGAACATGAACGGTTCGATGAACCCGGTGGCGAGGATGGCCGCCTGCAGCAGCCACCCGAACCATACACCGGCCCGGTTGCCCATCAGACGTGAGGCAGCTGCGAGGACGATGATCGCCCCGATGCCCCCGCCGAAGGCCGCTGCGGGCGGCAGCGTGCCCTTGCCGAAGACGACGAGCATGGGGAAGAAGAACATGATCGCCTCGAGCACGAGCGTGATCGAGAGCAGGCTCTCCTGCGCCCCGCGTTCGCGGCGCGGCTTCCGGGTGCGCGGTGCGCGGCCCGGCCGGGAGGCCCGTGGTGCGTCCGTCACTTCGCCTCGCCTTCGCGGTGCACGAGGTCCATGACCGCGCCCACCATCACGATGGAGCCCGCGACGAGCACGAGGGCGTCCTCGGCGTCGGCCTCGTCGGCCAGGCTGCGCGCTTCCTGCAGTGCGGACGCCAGGGACGGCTCGACGACGACGCGGTCCTCACCGACCTCGTCGACGACGACCCGGGCGAACTCGTCCGCGTCGAGCGCACGCTCCCCCGGCGGCTGCGTCACGACGAACGTGGCGACGGTGTCCTTGAGCGCGCGGACGAACCCGCGGGCGTCCTTGTCGCCGAGGATCCCGACGACGCCGACGACGTGCTCGGACGGGAACGCGACCGGCAGCGCCTCGGCCAGGGCCTTCGCACCGTGCGGGTTGTGCGCGGCGTCGACGACGACGGTCGGGTCGGTCGCGATGGGCTGCAGGCGACCGGGGCTGGTCGTGCCGGCGATGCCCTCGGACAGGACGTCCTCGTCGAGGGCCTGGGCCCCGCGACCGAGGAACGACTCGACCGCCGCGATGGCCACGGCGGCGTTCTCGGCCTGGTGCCGGCCGAACAGCGGGAGGAACAGGTCGTCGTAGCGGCCGGCGATGCCCTGCACGGTGATGAGCTGTCCACCCACGGCCGGGGTGACGTCGACGACGCTGAATCCCTGCGAGCTCGGCCTGCCCGCCGCTTCGCGACGGTCAGGTACCGGCTCGAAGGGGCCCACCGTACCTTCGACGGCCAGGGTGGACTCGGTGAGCTCGGCGGCGCGCTCGAGTTCGGCGAGGGCCTCGGGGACCTGCCGGCTCGACACCACGGCGGACGACGGCTTGATGATGCCCGACTTGGTGCGGGCGATCTCGGCCACCGTGGCACCGAGCTGCTTCGCGTGGTCGATGGCGATCGGCGTGAACACCGACACCTGGCTCTGCACGACGTTGGTGGAGTCCCACTCGCCGCCCATGCCGACCTCGATCACGGCGACGTCCACCGGGGCCTCGGCGAAGCACGCCAGGGCGAGCACGGTGAGCGCCTCGAAGAAGGTCAGCGGGAGTTCGCCCTTGTCGGCGAGCTCGCGGTCGGTGATCTCGAGCACCGGGGCGATGTCGTCCCAGTTCTCGACGAACCGGTCCGCCGCGATCGGCTGGCCGTCGACCACGATGCGCTCCCGGATCGACACCAGGTGCGGGCTCGTCATCAGGCCGGTCCGCAGACCGTGCGCCCGGACGATGCTCTCGATGGTGCGCGCGGTCGACGTCTTGCCGTTCGTGCCCGTCACGTGGATCACCGGGTACGCCAGGTGCGGGTCGCCGAGCAGCTCGACGGCGCGGCGCGTGGCGGTCAGTCGGCGCTCGGGGGCCTGTTCGCCGATGCGGGCGTACAGGGCGGCCTCGACGCGGCGGACCTCGTCGTCGTCGCCGCCGTAGGGCACGGCGTCGGCCGGAGCGTCGCCGGAGGGGCCGACCGGGATCCGGATGCCGTCCGCGTCGCGCCCGTCAACACCGTGACCGTCGAGCTCGTCGTGTCCGACGAACTCCTCGTTCGCCTCGTGGTCGTCGTACTGGTCGTGGTCACTCATGCGCGTGCTACCTCCACGGATACCTTCGCACCGTCACCGACGTCGGTGGTGGTGTCGTCCGCCCCGAGGGGCACGATCTCGACGCTCGTCGCCAGGGTCTCCCCGGCGATGAGCTCCTGGTGCGCGCGGACCGCGCCGTCGGCCGTGCCGTCCACCCGGAGGGTCAGGGCGATGCGGTCGCTGACGTCGAGGTCGGCGTCGCGGCGGGCCTGCTGGACAGCGCGGACGACGTCACGGGCCAGCCCCTCGGCCTCGAGCTCGGGCGTGGTCACGGTGTCGAGCACGACGAAGCCGCCCTCGTCGAGGAACGCCACGGCCACCGAGGCGTCGGCCACGGTGAGGTCGAGCGAGTACTCGCCCTCGATCAGGTCGACGCCACCGACGGTCACGCCGGAGTCGGTCGCGGTCCAGTCGCCCTTCTTGGCGGCCGGGATCACCTGCTGCACCTGCTTGCCGATGCGGGGGCCGGCGACGCGGGCGTTCACGGTGAGCTTCCGCTCGATGCCGTACTGCGCCAGCGATTCCTCGGCCTGGGCCTCGAGCACCACGCGCTTGACGTTGAGCTCGTCGCGCAGGATGTCGGCGAACGGTTCGACCGCGGCCGGGTCCGGCACCACCAGGGTCAGCGTGGCCAGGGGCAGGCGAACGCGCTTGCCGGTGGCCTTGCGGAGCGCCAGTCCCTTCGAGGCGACGTCGCGCACGCGGTCCATCGCGTCGACGAGGGCGTCGTCGGCGGGGAACTCGTCGGGGTCCGGGAAGTCCGTCAGGTGGACGCTGCGTCCGCCGGTCAGGCCCTTCCAGATCTCCTCGGTGACGAGCGGCGCGAGCGGGGCGGCGACCCGGGTCAGGGTCTCGAGCACGGTGTACAGCGTGTCGAACGCCGCACGGGTCTCGACACCGGCGTCCGCGTCGGCCCCGGTCCAGAACTTGTCGCGCGAGCGGCGGACGTACCAGTTCGTGAGCACGTCGGCGAAGTCGCGGACGGCCTGGGCCGCGAGCGGGGTGTCGAGCGCGTCGAGGTGTGTCCGGACGTCGGTGACGAGGACCCGGGTCTTCGCGAGCAGGTACCGGTCGAGCACGTCGGTCGAGTCGGTCCGGCGCTGGGCCCGGTACCCGTCGGGGCCCGAGGCGTTCGCGTACAGGGTGAAGAAGTAGTACGTCGACCACAGCGGCAGCATGAACTCGCGGACGCCCTGGCGGATGCCCTCCTCGGTGACGACGAGGTTGCCGCCGCGGATCACCGACGAGGACATCAGGAACCAGCGCATGGCGTCGGCGCCGTCACGGTCGAAGACCTCGGAGACGTCCGGGTAGTTCCGGAGCGACTTCGACATCTTCTGGCCGTCCGAGCCGAGGACGATGCCGTGGCTGATGACGTTCTGGAACGCCGGCCGGTCGAACAGCGCGGTGGAGAGCACGTGCATGACGTAGAACCAGCCGCGCGTCTGCCCGATGTACTCGACGATGAAGTCGGCCGGGCTGTGCGACTCGAACCACGCAGCGTTCTCGAACGGGTAGTGCACCTGGGCGTACGGCATCGAGCCGGAGTCGAACCACACGTCGAACACGTCGGTGATCCGGCGCATCGTCGAGTTGCCCGTCGGGTCGTCGGGGTTCGGCCGCGTCAGGTCGTCGATGAACGGCCGGTGCAGGTCGACTTCGCCCTCGGCGTTCACCGGCAGGCGACCGAAGTCGCGCTCGATGTCGGCGAGCGAGCCGTACACGTCGGTGCGCGGGTACTCGGGGTCGTCGGACTGCCACACCGGGATCGGCGTGCCGAAGTAACGGTTGCGCGAGACCGACCAGTCGATGGCGTTGCCCACCCACTTGCCGAACTGGCCGTCCTTGACGTTGTCCGGCACCCAGTTGATGTCCTGGTTGAGCTGGCCCATGCGGTCACGGAGCTCGGTGACGCGGACGAACCACGACGAGACGGCCTTGTAGATGAGGGGCTTCCGGCACCGCCAGCAGTGCGGGTAGCTGTGCTCGTAGGACGCCTGGCGGAGCAGTCGCCCGGCGTCGCGGACCGCCTTGGTCAGTGGCTTGTTCGCGTCCGACCAGAGCATGCCGGCGACCTCGCCGAACTGCGACGTGAAGACGCCGCCCTCGTCGAGGGACAGCACGACGGGGATGCCGGCGGCGGCGCAGACCTCCTGGTCGTCGGCACCGTAGGCCGGGGCCTGGTGCACGATGCCGGTGCCCTCACCGGTCTCGACGTACTCGGCGACCAGTACTCGCCAAGCGTTCTCGTACCCTTCCTGGTCGGCTAGGAAGTCGAACAGACGCTCGTACTCGACGCCGTCGAGCTCGGTGCCCGTCAGCGTGCGCGCGACGGCGGCGAGCGCCTCGTCACCCGAGGCGTAGCCGAGCTCCTTCGCGTGCGCGGCCACGGTGTCGGACGCGAGCAGGTAGGAGACGGAACCGGCGTCGGCACCGTCAGCCGCGCCTCCAGGCCCTGCCGGGACGACCGCGTACGCGATCTCCGGACCGACCGCCAGGGCGGCGTTCGTCGGGAGGGTCCAGGGGGTCGTCGTCCAGGCGAGCGCCCGCACACCGGTCAGGTCGAGCGCGGAAGCGCGGTCGCCGTGCAGCGGGAACGAGACGGTGACGGACTGGTCCTGGCGCATCTTGTAGACGTCGTCGTCCATGCGCAGCTCGTGGTTGGACAGCGGCGTCTGGTCGTTCCAGCAGTACGGCAGGACCCGGAAGCCCTCGTAGGCGAGGCCCTTGTCCCAGAGCTGCTTCCACGCCCAGAGCACGCTCTCCATGAAGGTGACGTCGAGGGTCTTGTAGTCGTCCTCGAAGTCGACCCAGCGCGCCTGGCGGGTGACGTACTCCTGCCACTCGTCGGTGTACTGCAGCACGGACTTCTTGGCGGCGGCGTTGAAGACGTCGATGCCCATGGCGTCGATCTCGTGCTTCTCGGTGATGCCGAGCTGCCGCATCGCCTCGAGCTCGGCGGGCAGGCCGTGGGTGTCCCAGCCGAAGCGGCGGTGCACCTGCTTGCCGCGCATGGTCTGGTAGCGCGGGAAGACGTCCTTGGCGTAGCCGGTCAGCAGGTGCCCGTAGTGCGGCAGGCCGTTGGCGAAGGGCGGGCCGTCGTAGAAGGTCCACTCCGGGCAGCCCTGTCGCGCGTCGATGGACGCCTGGAACGTGTCGTCGCGCTTCCAGAAGGCGAGGATGCCCCGCTCGACGGCGGGGAAGCTCGGCGAGGGGACGACGCCATCGGCATCGGCGTTCAACGGGTACGGCACCGGGACTCCTTGTGGGTTCGCTCGATCTCCACGAGGACGGAAACAGGTTCCGCGGTACCACCTCGTTTGCCGCCCAACGTGCGCTGTGCGACCACTCTGTGTCGGGGGTGGTGACGGTCCCGAACCCGCCCGGTTCTACTGACGGAGCCGCTGGTGCGCTCCGCGTTCTTCCGGAAGCTCCCCGGTGATGGCCGGATCGACGCTCTTGGAAGACGACTTTACCGGACGGGAGCATGCTTGAGTGATGCCCGCAGAAGAACGCCCAGAGTCACTCGTCACCGTCCTGATCGCGTTCGGGGCGAACCTGCTCGTCGCGATCGCGAAGACGGTCGCCTCGCTCGTCTCGGGTTCGGCCTCGATGGTGGCCGAGGCGGCGCACTCCTGGGCCGACACCGGCAACGAGGTGTTCCTGCTCGTCGCGGAACGACGGGGCGGCAAGAAGCGGGACACCGCGCACCCGCTCGGGTACGGACGCGAGACGTACATCTGGTCGATGTTCGCCGCGTTCGGCCTGTTCACGGCCGGTGCGATCGTCTCGATCTACCACGGCATCTCGGAGTTCGGGGACACCGGGCCGGCCGAGGACGTCGTGCTCAACTACGTCGTGCTCGGGGTCGCGTTCCTGCTCGAGGGTACGAGCTTCCTGCAGGCGTACCGGCAGGCGCACGGTGCAGCGACCAAGCGCAAGGTCCCGGTGCTGCGGCACGTACTGCAGTCGTCGAACCCGACGCTCCGTGCGGTGTTCGCCGAGGACGCGGCGGCGCTGATCGGCCTGGTCGTGGCGTTCCTCGGGGTGTTCCTGCACCAGGTCACCGGGCTGGCGGTCTTCGACGCGCTCGGCTCCATCGCGATCGGTGTGCTGCTCGGGGTCGTCGCGATCGTCCTGATCGACCGCAACCGCCGGTTCCTGCTCGGTCAGAGCACGTCGCCCGAGCTCGAGAACGCGGTGCTCGTCGAGCTGCTGGGCCGGTCGCAGGTGGAGCGGGTCACCTACCTGCACCTGGAGTTCGTGGGGCCGTCGCGGGTGTACCTCGTCGCGGCCGTCGACCTGACGGGCAACGAGACCGAGGAGCACGTGGCGGTGCGGTTGCGCGACGTGGAGCAGTCGCTCGAGGACAGCCCGTACATCGAGGAGGCCGTCCTCACCCTGAGCTACCCGGGCGACGAGTCCCTGGTGCCGACCGACGGCGACGTGCCCGAGGTCGTGCGGGACGGCACGGCTTCGGACGTGGCGTCCGGTGGCGCGGGGACCCTGCGCACGGAGTGAGCGACTGGGCGCGCGGGTGGGTGTCGGGCTGGTGTCGCAGGACGCCGGCGTGTCCGTCCGACGCCGCCATGTGCTCGAGACGCCGCAGGATTCAACGGCGTCTCGCCGTCGAGGCGGCGTCAGGTGAAGACGCCGGCGTGTTCCGCGGGCGACCGAACGTCGGACGGGGGGCGCGGTGCCAGGCCGCCACGGGCCTCCCGTCCGCCGCCCGTCACGTCCACCGCCCCGCGCGCGGCCCGTGGGACGCCGGCGTGTCAGCAAGACGCCGCCACGTGCTCGAGACGCCGCAGGATCCAACGGCGTCTCGCCGTCGAGGCGGCGTCGCGCGAAGACGCCGGCGCGTCAGCGGGCGTCGAGGCCCGCGACCACCGGGGTGAGTGCCGCCGCGACGTACTCGACGAGCGCACGGCGGCCGACCCCGTCGGTGACCCACACCCCGAACGCCGCGGCGGCGGCACCGAGCATCGCGCCGGACACCGTCTGCGGCCAGAGTGAGCGCTGCTGCTCCCCCGTGCGGCCGGCGACGAAGGCGGCGACGGCCTCGTGCTGCGCCGTCACCCGGACCGCGACGCCCGCCACCAGCTCGGGCCCGATGCCCATCACCTCGGCCTGCGCGACGGCCCACGGCACGCGCTCGGGGTCGTGGGCACGGGCTGCCGCGAGCAGCGCCTGTTCGACGGCCCGGACGACGCTCGGCTCGGTCGACGCGGCGAGGTACCCGGGCAGCCCGGCGACGGCGGCGTCGAGTTCGAGCCACATCACGTCGGCCTTCGCCGGGAAGTAGTTGAAGAACGTCGCACGGCTGACCCCGGCGCGGGCGGCGATCTGGTCGACCGTGGTGCGTCCGTACCCCTGCTCGAGGAAGAGCTCGGCGGCGGCGTCCGCGAGCACCTCGGCGCTCGAGCGTCGGGGTCGGCCACCGCGGCGGATCGGTTCGTCCATGGGCCCCAGTAAACCGCTAGACTCGTTCAGCCATGATCTTGGACTCAGTACAGAAAACCCTCACCGCCGTCGCGGGCGCCTCGGCGGTCCTGCTCGTCCTGGCTGCCTGCAGCGGACCGGGCACGAGCACCGGGAGCAGCACCCCGGTCGCGGGCGGCACGCTCACCTACGCCTCCGGCGACGCCGAACCGACCTGCCTCGACCCGCACGTCGGCGGCAACTACCCGCAGGCACTCCTGGCGACGCAGTACATCGAGGAGCTCGTCGGGCTCGAGGACGGCAAGCCCACGCCCGAGCTCGCGACGAAGTGGAGCACGAGCGACGACGGGAAGACCCTGACGTTCACCCTGCTTGACGACGTCTCCTTCACCGACGGCACCCCGTTCGACGCCGCCGCGGTCGTGGCGAACATCGAGCACGTGCAGGACCCGGCCACCGCCTCGAGCACCGGGTACTTGGCGCTGCAGTCCATCACGAAGGCGACCGCCACCGACGAGCACACCGTCACGCTGACGCTGAGCCGACCGGACAGCGCGCTGCTCGAGTCCTTCTCGCAGCCCTGGGTGGGCATGGAGTCCCCGAAGGCGCTCGAACGGAAGCAGGCGACGAACTGCGAGTCCCCCGTCGGCACCGGCCCCTTCGAGGTCACCGGTTGGAAGCACGGCGACCGCGTCACCCTGACGAAGAACACCGACTACTGGGGTGCGACGAAGCCGCGTCTGTCCGGCAT
Source organism: Curtobacterium sp. MCLR17_044 (assembly GCF_003234435.1). Taxonomy (NCBI): domain Bacteria; kingdom Bacillati; phylum Actinomycetota; class Actinomycetes; order Micrococcales; family Microbacteriaceae; genus Curtobacterium; species Curtobacterium sp. MCLR17_044. The sequence continues at coordinate 21,733 of NZ_QKTC01000023.1, forward strand.
CACGTGGCGGTTCCTGCCGGACTCGACCTCGCGCTACGCCGCACTGCAGTCCGGTCAGGTCGACGTGATTGACAACGCCCAGCCCGACCAGCTCAAGGCCGCGTCGGCGAAGGGCGCCATCCGCGACCTCGACGCCCCACGCCCCGGCGCCTCGAACCGGCTCGAGCTGAACTCCGGGCACGGGGTGTTCCGCGACGAAGCGGTGCGCCAGGCCTTCATCGCCGGTGCCGAGATCGACCCCGGCCTGCAGTCGCTGTTCCTCGGCACTGCGAAGCGCTCGTACTCGGTGCTCTCGAGCGCTGAGCCGCTCGCGTACTCCGAGAAGAGCCGGTTCAACTACTCCCCCACCAAGGCCAAGCAGCTCCTCGACGACGCCGGGTGGAAGGTCGGGTCCGACGGCATCCGCGAGAAGGACGGCCAGCAGCTCACCGTGACGTTCCCCGTCTCGACGAACCAGTCGGTGCCGGCCGAGCGCAGCCTGTTCCAGCAGATCCAGGCGTCCGAGAAGGCCGTCGGGTTCAAGGTCGTCCTCGACGAACTCGACCTGTCGAGCTGGTACGCCGCCCTCGCCGCGAACGAGTACGACGTCGTCAGCGCCCCGTACACGAAGGTCGGCCCCGACGTCCTGCGCATCCTGTACGACAGCGCGAGCATCGAACCGGCACCGTCGGGCTACTTCGCGAACCTGGCCCAGCTCGACGACCCCGCCGTCGACCGGCTGCTCGAGCAGGCCGCCCGCACCTCGGACGCCGACGAGCGCGCCGACCTGTACGAGCAGGCGCAGAAGGCGATCCTGGCGAGCGACACCGTGCTCCCCCTGTACGACCAGCAGAACCACTTCCTGGTGCGCTCGTCCGTGCACGGCATCCGGACCACCCCGGTCTCGACGCCGTGGTTCGGCACCGCCTGGATCGACCGCTGACACGGATGCGGTGGGTCTGGTGGGCCGTCCGGCGGCTCGCCGGGGGCATCGGCGTGCTCTGGGCCGTCGCGACGATCGTCTTCGTCGCGATCCGGCTCATCCCCGGTGACCCGGCGCTCGCGATCCTGGGCGGACCGGGCTCGCAGGCCTCGTCCGAGGCCGTCGCCCAGGTCCGCCACGAGTACGGCCTCGACCAGCCGGTCCTGGTGCAGTACGCGGTGTTCCTCGGACGTCTGGCGACCGGCCAGCTCGGCGACTCGTACGCCTTCCGCACCCCGGTCGCGACGCTCCTCGCCCAGCAGCTGCCCGTCACGCTGACGCTCGCGGTCGCCGGCCTCGTCGTCGCCTGGGTGCTGGCGATCGTCGCCGCGTGGGCATCGACGCAACGCGGCCGGATCGCCGCCGGGCTCACCAGCGCCCTGAGCGTCACCGCGAGCGTGATGCCGCACTTCTGGCTCGGCAGCGTGCTCATCGTGGTGTTCGCCACGACCCTGGGGTGGGTGCCGGCGGTCAGTGACGGCACCGCGCGCGGGTGGGTGCTCCCGGTGCTGACCGTGGCCGTGCCGGTCGCCGGGTACCTGGCCGAGACCGTGCGCGACGGCGTGGTCGACGCACAGCGCTCCGCCTTCGCACTCGCCGCCCGGGGTCGGGGCGAGACCCGCCTCGGCCTGTTCGGACGGCACCTGCTCCGGCACGCCGCCCTGCCCGGGATCGCGCTGTCCGCGTGGGCCTTCGGGTCGCTCGTCTCCGGAGCCGTGGTCGTCGAGTCCGTGTTCGCCCTGCCCGGCATCGGCCGCGCCCTGGTCACCGCCGTCACCCAGCGGGACATGCCGCTCGTCGCCGGCATCGCGATGGTGTCGGCGGCCGCGTACGTGGTCGTGCTGGCCGTGGCCGACCTCGTCGAACGTGCCGTCGACCCGCGCAGCACCGCACGGAACGCGGCCCTGCGCCCCGGTGGTGCGCGACGCCGTGGACCCGGCCGCCCGGCGGGCGCGCGGTGAGCGGGATCGCCGACCCGGGCCTCCAGACCGGAGCGCCCGGCCACCAGACCGCCGCCGGCACCGAGCGCGTCCGTGGGGGGACGCTCGGCGCCGGCGGCATCGCCGCGGGGGTGGTCGTCCTGGTCGCCGTCGTGGCGGCGGCGTGGCCGGCCCTGCTCGGCGGCGGGGACCCGCTCGCGGTGCACCCCGCGGATGCCCTGGCCGCACCGAGCGGCGCGCACCCGTTCGGCACTGACGAGTCCGGACGCGACGTCCTGGCGCGGGTGGTCGCGGGGACCCGGGCATCACTCGTCGTCGGCGTCGCCGCGACCCTGATCGGCGGCGGCGTGGGCGTCCTGCTCGGCGTCGTGGCCGGACTCGGTGCCGGGGCCGGACGACCCGGACGCCTGCTCGACGCCGTCATCGGCCGCGTCACCGAGGTCGCGTTCGCCCTGCCGCTGCTGCTCGTCGCCCTCGTCGTCATCGCCGTGACCGGTCCGGGTCCGGTGCCGGCGGTGCTCGCGGTCGGGTTCGCGACCGCTCCCGGCTACGCCCGGATCGTGCGCGGCCTGGTCCGGGCCGCCCGGAGTTCGCAGGTGGTCGAGACGGCGGTGCTGCTCGGCCGCTCCCCCGCCCGCACCGTGGTCCGGCACGTGCTGCCGACGGCGCTCTGGCCCGTCGTCGCCGTCGCCACGCTCGGGGTCGGGCAGGCGGTCGTGTGGGCCTCGGCGCTGAGCTACCTCGGGGTCGGCACGCCCCCGCCCGCGCCGGAGTGGGGCGCGATGCTCGCCGACGGTCGCACCTACCTGCAGACCGCGCCGTGGATGAGCACCTTCCCCGGACTCGCGATCGTGGTGCTCGCGACCGCCGTCACCGTGCTCGGCCGGGCGATCCGACGGACCGGGGCCGCGCGGTGAGCGCCGTCCTCGACGTCCGCGGGCTCACCGTCGCCATCGGCGGCACCCCGATCGTGCACGGAGTCGACCTGCGCGTCGACGCCGGCGAGTGCGTTGCCCTGGTCGGGGCGTCCGGCTCCGGCAAGACCGTCACCGCCCGCGCCGTGCTCGGTCTGTCCGCGCCCGGCGCCGCCGTGCACGCCGACGTGTTCACGGTCGACGGCGTCGACGTCGGCGGGTACACGGACCGGCGGTGGCGCCGGCTGCGGGGATCGCGGGTCGGCTACGTCGGCCAGGAGGCCCTGGGTGCGCTGGACCCGCTGCGCCCCGTCGGGCGCGAGGTCGCCGACAGCCTCCGCCTGCACACCGAGATGCGTGCGGCCGAGCGCGTGGACGCCGTGCGCGACGCCCTGGCCGCGGTGGGCCTCGACCCGGACATCGCGACCGACGGCCGGCTCGCCGGGACGCTGTCGGGCGGGATGCGACAGCGGGCCCTCATCGCCGCGGCGACCGTCGGGTCCCCCGCGCTGCTGGTCGCCGACGAACCGACGACGGCGCTCGACGCCGGGGTCGCCGTCACCGTGATGGAACAGCTGCGGGCGGCGCAGGCCCGCGGTGCCGGACTGCTCGTCATCACGCACGACCTGGGGCTCGTCGCGGGGTGGGCGGACCGGGTCGCCGTCGTGCACGAGGGCCGGATCGTCGAGCAGGGCGCGGTCGCCGAGGTCTTCGCGGCGCCGGTGCACCCCGCGACCCGGGCGCTGGTGCGTGCTGCCGGCGCTGCTGCGGCGGCTGCCGGTGCTGCCGCGGCGGCTGCGCCCGCGCCGGCGCACGGTGCCGATCTCGCAGACCGGTGCGAGGTCGATGGCTCCGTGCAGCCGTCTGACGATGCACCGAGCGGCCAACCTCGCACCGACCGCACGACTCCGCACCGTGCGCCGATCGGCAGCCGCGGCACCGAGCGGGCAACCTCGCACGGTGCGAGGGACGTGCTCGCGGCGCAGGGGCTCTCGCGGGAGTACGACGGTGTGCTCGCAGTGGACGACGTGTCGTTCGGGCTCGAGCGCGGCCGAGTGCTCGGGGTGATCGGCGCCTCGGGCTCGGGCAAGACGACGCTGGCGCGGATGCTCCTCGGGCTCGAGACGCCCGACGCCGGCACGGTCACGCTCGACGACGAACCGTGGGTCCCGCTGCCCGAGCGCGAGCGACGCCCCCGACGGCACCGGCTCGCGGCCGTCGTGCAGGACCCCGGCGCGACGTTCGACGAACGGTGGAACGTGGAGCGGGTCCTCGCCGACGCGTTCTCACGCGGTGACGAACGGCGGGCGCGCGGTGCGCTCGGCGACCGGGTCGACGCGGCCCTGCGGCAGGTCGACCTCGACCCCGTGCTGCGGTCCCGCTCCCCCCGCACCCTGTCCGGCGGGCAACGACAGCGGCTCGCGATCGCCCGTGCGCTGGCGACCGACCCCGAGGTGATCGTGCTCGACGAGCCGGTGACCGCCCTCGACGCCACGGTGCAGGACGCCGTGCTGCGGCTGCTCGAACGGCTCCGCGACGAGACCGGCGTGGCGATGGTGTTCGTGTCGCACGACCTGCGGGCGGTCCGGCGGATGGCCGACGACGTCCTCGTGGTGCACCGCGGCGCGGTCGTCGAGCACGGCCCCGCCGCCGAGGTCTTCGCGCGCCCGGCGCACCCGGTGACCGCGCGGCTGCTGCACGCCGCGGAGCGGCTGGCAGCCGGCCCCGCAGCGGGGACCGCAGCCGACCTCACGGACTGAGCGACAGTCCACGCGCGCTCCTGCCCGTGGACTGTCGCTGCGCGCGTGACGTCACCGACGGCCCGGCAACGGCCAGGAGGCCCGGGGCGCGTTCCGAGACGGAACGTGCACCGGGCCTCCTGGCCGGGTTGCCGCGGGGCGGCCCCGTGGTCAGGAACCGGAGGGTTCCTTCTGGGCGTCGGCCGAGATGATCGGGATCTCGCTCGTCGAGAAGTCCTTCGCCCAGTCGGACTGCGCGAGCTCCGACGTCGGGTCGTTGTAGTCCTCGATGACGCCGGCGATCTCGTCCTCGGAGCCGACCGTCGGGCCGGAGCCCATGAGCGGGCTCGCGGCGGTCTCCTTGGTGAAGTACACCGCGACCAAGCCGATCACGGCGGCGAGCATCAGGTAGAACGCGGGGATGTCCTCGGCCCAGCCGTACCCTGCGTCCTTCGCGGCGTTGATGAGCGCGGCGGTCGCGAGCGGGGTTGTCCCGCCGAAGAGCGACACGGACACGTTGAACGCGATCGCCAGGGCGCCGTAGCGGATGATCGTCGGGAACAGCGCGGGCAGCGTCGACGGCATGGTCGAGGTGAACGTGACCAGCACGACGCCGAGGATCAACAGGCCGGCGAAGACGCCGACACCGGTGCCGGTCTGGACCAGCTTGAGGGCCGGCCAGGACAGCAGGATGAAGCCGATGCAGCCGGCGGCGAGCACCGGACGGCGCCCGAACTTGTCGGACAGCCGACCGCCGAACGTGATGACGACCATCATGAGCAGCATCACGATGACGATGAGGATCAGGCCGAACGTGGCGTTCTGGCCGAGGTTCTGCTCGAGGTAGGTCGGCATGTACGACAGCAGCATGTAGTCGGTCACGTTGAAGACCAGGACCAGGCCGATGCAGATGATGAGCGAGCGCCAGTTCTCGGCGAAGAGCTTGAGGAACGGGGTCTTCTGGCCCTCGCGCTCGGCGGCCTGCTCCTGCTGCTTCTGGAACGCCGGGGTCTCCTCGAGCTTGAGGCGCAGGTAGAGGCCGATCAGGCCGAGGGGGCCCGCGATGATGAACGGGATACGCCAGCCCCAGCTGAGCAGGGCGTCCTCGGACAGGCCGAACTGCAGGCCGGTGACGATCGAGGCGCCGAGCACGTAGCCGGCGAGGGTGCCGAACTCGAGCCACGAGCCCATGAAGCCGCGGCGCTTGTCGGGCGAGTACTCGGCGATGAAGGTCGCGGCGCCGCCGTACTCACCACCGGTCGAGAAGCCCTGCACGAAGCGGGCGACGAGCAGCAGGACCGGGGCCCAGAAGCCGATCGTGTCGTACGACGGGATCAGGCCGATCATGAGCGTGCCCGCGGCCATCAGGATCATCGTCAGCGCGAGGACCTTCTGTCGGCCGATCTTGTCGCCGATCGGGCCGAACACGGCACCACCGATCGGGCGCACGATGAACGCGGCGGCGAAGAAGCCGAACGTGGCGACGATGTTCGCGGCCGGGTCGCCCTGCGGCAGGAACACCTGCGAGATGGTGACCGTCAGGTACGCGAAGATGCCGAAGTCGAACCACTCCATGGCGTTGCCGAGCGCGGCAGCCGCGACGGCACGCTTGAGCAGCGACTCCTCGACGACGGTGACGTCGTCCTTCGTCAGATCGCGACGAGCGCGCTTCGCGGCGCCCTTCGTGCGCAACGGCCGATCGCCGTGCGGGTGGGGTGCGTTGTTCGGTGCCAAGTCGTTCCTCCGGGGTGCGGTGCTTCCTTCGGGCGTCCGGCGGACGGCGACGTTGCAGCTCCTGCGAACCCTGCGCTCGCCGGACAAACCCAGGAAGACTAGCAGGCTCCGGGCGTGTCCGACAGTTCGGTGTGCTAGGCGCTGCTCGGTGATGGCCGCGTCCGACCGGTTCGTCCGCCTGCGTGCCCGTGCGCGGCCGCTACGATTGGGGCACCGCGCGTCAGGCGCGGAACACTCAGGCACCTCATCACGGACTCGGTGCCGCACACACGTACGGAAGGCACACCCATGACCAAGCCCATGCCCGAGAAGCCGAGCGTCGACGGACTGGAGCAGGTCTGGGGGCCGATCTGGGAGCAGGACGGCACCTACCGCTTCGACCGCGACGCCGCCGGTCACCGTGACGCCGTCTGGTCGATCGACACCCCGCCGCCCACCGCCTCCGGCTCGCTGCACATCGGGCACGTGTTCTCGTACACGCACACCGACCTCAAGGCCCGGTTCGAGCGCATGCGCGGCAAGCACGTCTTCTACCCGATGGGCTGGGACGACAACGGTCTGCCCACCGAGCGCCGTGTGCAGAACTACTACGGCGTCCGCTGCGACCCGACGCTGCCGTACGACCCCGAGTTCACGCCGCCGTTCGAGGGCGGGGACGGCAAGTCCTCGAAGGCCGCCGACCAGCTGCCCGTGTCGCGCCGCAACTTCATCGAGCTGTGCGAGCGCCTGACCGTGCAGGACGAGCAGCAGTTCGAGGAGCTCTTCCGCACGCTCGGCCTGTCGGTCGACTGGACCCAGTCGTACCGCACCATCGACGACACCTCGCGGGCCAGCGCCCAGCGCGCGTTCCTGCGCAACCTCGAGCGCGGCGAGGCCTACCAGGCCGACGCCCCGACCCTGTGGGACGTCACGTTCCGCACCGCGGTCGCGCAGGCCGAGCTCGAGGACAAGGAGATGCCCGGCGCGTACCACGGCATCGCCTTCCACCGCACCGACGGCGGCGACGACGTCGTCATCCAGACCACCCGCCCGGAGCTCCTGCCCGCCTGCGTCGCCCTGGTCGCACACCCGGACGACGAGCGGTTCCAGGACCTCTTCGGCACCACGGTCCGCTCCCCCCTGTTCGACGTCGAGGTCCCGGTGCTCGCACACCACCTGGCGCAGAAGGACAAGGGTGCCGGCATCGCGATGGTCTGCACCTTCGGTGACACCACCGACGTCGTGTGGTGGCGCGAGCTGCAGCTGCCGAACCGCGCGATCATCGGCTTCGACGGCCGCGTGCGTTCGGACGAGCCCGCCTGGATCGAGTCCGCGACGGGCCGGGAGCTCTACGCCGAGATGGCCGGCAAGACCGTGTTCTCGGCCAAGAAGGTCGTCGTCGACGCGCTGACGGAGTCCGGCGAGCTGATCGGTGACGTCAAGACCATCCAGCACCCGGTGAAGTTCTTCGAGAAGGGCGACAAGCCCCTCGAGATCGTGTCGACCCGCCAGTGGTACATCGTCAACGGCGCGCGCGACGAGCAGCTGAAGAGCACGCTCCGCCAGCGCGGCGAGGAGATCGCGTTCCACCCGGACTTCATGCGCGTCCGCTACGACAACTGGGTCGGTGGCCTGTCCGGCGACTGGCTCATCTCGCGCCAGCGCTTCTTCGGCGTGCCGCTGCCCGTCTGGTACCCGCTCGACGCCGACGGCAACCCGGTGTTCGACCAGCCGATCGTCCCGACCGAGGCGCAGCTGCCCGTCGACCCGGCCTCCGAGCCCGCCCCCGGCTTCACCGAGGACCAGCGCGGCGTGGCCGGCGGGTTCCAGGGCGAACTCGACGTCATGGACACCTGGGCCACCTCGTCGCTCACCCCGCAGCTCGCGGGCAAGTGGGAGACCGACCCGGCGCTCTACGACCTGGTGTACCCGTACGACGTCCGTCCCCAGGCGCAGGACATCATCCGCACCTGGCTGTTCACGACCGTGCTCCGCAGCCAGCTCGAGGCCGACGTGGTGCCGTGGAAGCACGCCTCGATCTCCGGCTTCATCGTCGACCCCGACCGCAAGAAGATGTCGAAGTCGAAGGGCAACGTCGTCACGCCGCTGTCCATCCTCGAGCAGCACGGCGCCGACGCGGTCCGCTACTGGGCGGCCTCGTCCAAGCTCGGCACGGACGCGGCGTTCGACCCGCAGAACCCGAAGCAGATCAAGGTCGGCCGTCGTCTGGCGATCAAGGTGCTCAACGCGGCGAAGTTCGTCTACGGCTTCCCGCTGCCCGAGGGCGCCACGAGCGTCACCGAGGCCCTCGACGTCGACATGCTCGCCGAGCTCGGTGCCGTCGTCGAGCAGGCCACCGCGGCGTTCGACGGGTTCGACCACGCCCGTGCCCTCGAGATCACCGAGCGCTTCTTCTGGACGTTCTGCGACGACTACCTGGAGCTCGTGAAGGAGCGTGCGTACGGCACCGCGTCCGACGCGACGCACGAGACGCAGGCGAGCGCGGTCCTGGCGCTGCGTGGCGCGATCGACGTGCTGCTCCGACTGCTGGCACCGTTCCTCCCGTACGCGACGGAAGAGGTGTGGGCCTGGACCCACGACACCAGCGTGCACCGGGCCTCCTGGCCGACCGCGGCCGACCTGCCGACCGACGCGGCCCCCACCGGGCTGCTCGCGGCCGTCGGACAGGCGCTCATCGGGATCCGCGGTGCGAAGACGGCGGCGAAGGCGTCCCAGAAGACGCCCGTGACGCGGGCGGTCGTCGCGGCACCCGCCGAGACGCGGGTGCTCATCGAGCGCGCGGCGGTCGACCTGGCGGCCGTCGGCCGCATCGAGAACCTGTCGTTCGTCGACGGCGAGGAGCTCGCCGTCACCGAGATCGAGCTCGCGGAGCAGCAGGCGTAACGTCGCCTGTCCGGGCCGGGTCGCCTTGGTGACCCGGCCCGTCAACCACCGGACTGGAGGCACGGATGCAGTTGGGCACACGCTGGAACGTGGGTGGGGAGCCGCCTGCGCGACTGCCCGAGACGATGGTCGTCGCCGTGCGCGGGGTCGAAGACGAGCTGGCGGCGGAGTCCGTCGACACGGCGACGTGGGGCTGGACCCTGACGTTCCTGGAGGGCAAGCCGATCGTCGAGCTCGACGACGGCACCTCGATCCACCTCGACGCGCTCGGGCACGCCCAGGTGACGAACCCCGACGACGCGGGCGAAGAGGACTAGCGCGCGGCGAGCGGTTCGCTTGGAGTGCAGAAATGGTCGGGTCCCCGGTGGGAACCCGACCATTTGTGCTCACGATGCGGGCGTCCCCGCCGGGGAGCGCCCGCGTGATCGCCGAGGGATCAGGACTCGGCGAGCCAGGTGCGCAGGACCTCGTTCACCTCGGCGGTGTGCGTGGTGAGCAGGCCGTGCGGGGCGCCCTCGATCTCGACGTACTCCGCCGCGGGCAGCGCCTGGGTGAAGCGTCGGCCGGTGGCGTCGATCGGGAGGATGTTGTCCGACGTGCCGTGCACGATCAGGGCGGGGACGGTGACCTTCGGGATGTCCTGGCGGAAGTCGGTCGGCCAGGTCAGGGGTGCTGCGGCGGACGCGATCGAGCCGGAGCCGGCCGCGATGTTCCAGGCGTTGCGGACCTGCTCCTCGGAGATGCGGGTGCCGAGGTTCTCCGACAGGTTGAAGAAGTCCTGGTAGAAGTTCGTGAAGTACGCGTAGCGGTCCTTCGCCACGTCGGCGGCGATGCCCTCGAAGAACGACATCGGGCCGGCGCCGTCGGGGTTGTCGTCGGTGATCGCGAGGAACGGCTCGAGCGAGGCGAGGAACGCGACCTTCGCGATCCGGTCCTCACCGTGGCGGCCGATGTAGCGGGCGATCTCGCCGGTGCCCATCGAGAAGCCGACGAGGATCACGTCGCGCAGGTCGAGGGTCTCGAGGACCGTGTGCAGGTCGTCGGCGAAGGTGTCGTAGTCGTAGCCGGTGGACGGCTGGGAGGACTGGCCGAAGCCGCGGCGGTCGTACGTGATGACGCGGTAGCCGGCCTCGAGGAGCATCGGGACCTGCCCCTCCCACGAGTTGCCGTCGAGGGGGAAGCCGTGGATCAGCACGATCGGCTGCCCCTGGCCCTTGTCCTCGTAGTGGAGTTCGATGTCGACGCTGTTCTCGGTTCCGACGGTGATGGCACCCATGATCGTTCCTTCCCTGAGTATCGCGGAGAACGATCGTTCTCCGCCGATGTGGACTACAGTAGAGAACGCCCGTTCCCAGCGCAACTCGAGAACGGTGAACACTCAGGGAACGGGGTACACACATGGCCACCAGCACCGTCGAGCCGGACGTCCGAGCACACATCGTCGAGGTCGCGGACCAGCTGTTCTACACGCGCGGCATCCAGTCCGTGGGGATGGACGAGATCCGCACGGGCGCCGGGGTCTCCCTCAAGAAGCTGTACGCGGCGTTCCCCGGTAAGGAACAGCTCATCGCCGCGGTGCTCGCCGGCCGCCACGACATGTGGGAGCAGGGCGTGCACGGCGCGGTCGAGGCCGCGGCCAGCCCGCGCGACAAGCTCCTGGCGGTCTACGACTTCCTGGAGTCGTGGTTCGGCGACGACACGTTCCGCGGCTGCGGGTTCATCAACGCGTTCGGCGAGCTCGGTGCGACCTCGCCCGCCGTCGCCGAGATCGCGCGCGAGCACAAGGACTCGTTCCAGCGGTTCGTGCAGCAGCTCACCGCCGAGGTCGTCGCCGACCCCGAGCACGCCGAGGAACTCGCCGCACAGCTCGCACTGCTCGCCGAGGGCGCGCAGACCACCGCGGCCATCGCCGGCACCACGGCGCCGGCCGCGCACGCGCGTCGTGCCGCGGTGACCCTGATCGACGCCGCGATGCGCTGACACGCGACCGCAATGCGGACTGGAGGAGCGTGGCGGCGCCGCCACGAGCCTCCCGTCCGTCTGTGGGTCGCTTCGGGCGCGGGTGCGCCTGCCTGGCCGATCCGGGCGTACCTGGTCGTTCCGGGCGTACCGGGTCGGTTCTTTCGACCAGGTACGCCCGATCCCGCTTCCCAGTCCGGGCGTCATGGGAAGGAACGGACTCCAGCACCCGTGCATAGGGTGGGCAGATGGCAACCCCGTTCGACGTCCCGAGCACCCTCCCCTACGCCCTGCCGCCCTTCGGCGACGTGCGACTCGAGCACTACCGACCGGCGTTCGAGGCCGGCATGGCCGAGCAGCGCGCCGAGGTCGAGGCCATCGCCACCGACCCGCACGCCCCGACGGTCGAGAACACCCTGGTCGCACTCGAGCGATCCGGGCAGCTGCTGACCCGCGTCAGCCACGTGTTCTTCACGCTGTCGTCGGCCGACTCGACGCCGGAGCTGCACGACCTCGAGGCCGAGGTCTCCCCGCTCCTCGCCGCCCACCGTGACGCGATCACGCTCGACTCCCGCCTGTACGCCCGCGTGCAGGAGGTGCTCGACGGCGCCGAAGCCGCCGGGCTGACCGGTGAGGCGCTGCGCCTGGTCGAGCGGACCCACGCCGAGATGACCCTGGCGGGCGCGGGCCTCGACGACGCGGGCAAGGAGCGTCTGACCGCGATCAACCAGGAGCTCTCGACCCTCACGACGACCTTCGAGCGGAACCTGCTCGAGGACACCAACGACTCCGCCGTGCACGTGACGAACGGGGACGAGCTCGAGGGGCTCGACGACGGGGCGAAGTCCGCCGCGGCCGCCGCTGCCGCCGACCGGGGCCTGGACGGCTGGCTCATCACGCTGCCGCTGTACACCGGACACCCGTGGCTGTCGTCACTGGCGAACCGTGACCTGCGCGAGCGGATCATGCGCGCCTCGCTCGCCCGCGGTCGTCGCGGCAACGAGTACGACAACCGCGACGTGCTGCTGCGCATCGTCCGGCTGCGGGCCGAGCGCGCCGAGCTGCTCGGGTTCCCGAACCACGCCGCCGTGGTGACCGCCGACGAGACGGCGAAGACCCCCGAGGCCGTCGACGGGCTGCTGTCCTCGCTCGTCGGCGCCGCGGCACGGAACGCCGACGACGAGCGCGCGGTCCGGTCGCGCACGGTCGGGTTCGACATCGAGTCGTGGGACTGGGCGTACGCCACCGAGATCCTGCGTGGCGAGCAGTTCGCCGCGGACAGCACCGCGCTCCGCCCGTACTTCGAGGCCGACCGGGTCCTGCACGACGGGGTCTTCCACGCCGCCGGTGTCCTGTACGGTCTGAGCTTCACCGAGCGCCCGGACCTGCACGGCTACAACGACGAGGTCCGGGTCTTCGAGGTCACCGGCGACGACGGCGACCCCGTGGGGCTGTACCTGCTCGACCTCTACACGCGTGACGGCAAGCGCGGCGGCGCGTGGATGAACCCGGTCGTCGAGCAGTCCGAGCTGCTCGGCACCCTGCCCGTCGTGGTCAACAACCTCAACGTCGCGAAGCCGTCCGCCGGCTCCCCCACCCTGCTCATCCAGGACGAGGTCGAGACGCTCTTCCACGAGTTCGGCCACGCCCTGCACGGCCTCATCGCCCGCACCACCTACCCGCGGTTCTCCGGCACGAACGTCGAGCGGGACTTCGTCGAGTTCCCGAGCCAGGTGAACGAGATGTGGCTGTCGTGGCCGTCCGTGCTGGCGAACTACGCGAAGCACCACGAGACCGGAGCACCCCTGCCGCCCGAGCTCGTCCTGGGGCTCAGCGAGTCCGAGGGGTTCAACGAGGGCTTCGGCACGACCGAGTACCTCGCCGCAGCACTGCTCGACCAGGCGTGGCACCGGTTGTCGGCGGCCGACGCCGCAGCGGTGACGTCCGTCGAGGACTTCGAGCGGGACGCCCTGGACGCCGCCGGCATCGCGGTCGAGGCCGTGCCGCCGCGCTACTCGTCGACGTACTTCGCCCACACGTTCTCGGGCGGGTACGACGCCGGGTACTACGGGTACATCTGGTCCGAGGTGCTCGACGCCGACACGGTGGAGTGGTTCCGCGACAACGGCGGGCTGGACCGGGAGGCCGGCAAGCGGTTTGCCGAGCGTCTGCTCGGGGTCGGCGGGGCGAAGGACCCGCTCGAGGCGTACCGGGACTTCCGCGGCCGCGACGCCGAGGTCGGCCCGCTGCTGCGGCGCCGCGGGCTCGAGTAGGCGCGCCGGCGCAGGCCGCCGCGCGCCGTCGCCCCGCACCGCACCGCACCGCACCGCACCGCACCGCACCGCACCACGAAACGGACACAGCACCACGGAATCCCGTGGTGCTGTGTCCGTTCGCTGGTTCCGGAGGGCTACGCCGACTTCTCGACGCGCTTGGCCCGGGGCCGCGGCACGATCGTCGGCGCCGCGTTCTCGAGCACGGACTCGCGGGTGATCACCACGCGGGCGACGTCGTCGTCGGACGGGACGTCGAACATCACCGGGCCGAGGACTTCTTCGAGGATCGCCCGGAGCCCACGGGCACCCGTCTGGCGCAGCACCGCGAGGTCCGCGATGGCCTCGAGCGCACCCTGGTCGAACTCGAGCTCGACGCCGTCGATCTGGAACATCCGCTGGTACTGCTTGACCAGCGCGTTCTTCGGCTCGGTCAGGATCTGCATGAGCGCCGCCTGGTCGAGCTGCGACACCGTGGTGACGACGGGCAGGCGACCGATGAACTCGGGGATCAGACCGAACTTGTGCAGGTCTTCCGGCAGCACCTCGGAGTACAGGTCCTGGTGGTCGGTCGCACTGTGCAGGGGTGCCCCGAAGCCGATCCCGCGCTTGCCGACGCGCGAGGACACGATGTCCTCGAGCCCGGCGAACGCACCCGCCACGATGAACAGCACGTTCGTCGTGTCGATCTGGATGAACTCCTGGTGCGGGTGCTTGCGGCCGCCCTGCGGCGGGACCGAAGCGACCGTGCCCTCGAGGATCTTGAGCAGCGCCTGCTGCACGCCTTCGCCGGAGACGTCGCGGGTGATCGACGGGTTCTCGGCCTTGCGGGCGATCTTGTCGACCTCGTCGATGTAGATGATGCCGGTCTCGGCACGCTTCACGTCGTAGTCGGCGGCCTGGATGAGCTTGAGGAGGATGTTCTCGACGTCCTCGCCGACGTAGCCGGCCTCGGTCAGGGCGGTGGCGTCCGCGACGGCGAACGGCACGTTGAGGCGCTTCGCCAGGGTCTGCGCCAGGTACGTCTTGCCGCAGCCGGTCGGGCCGATGAGCAGGATGTTCGACTTGGCGATCTCGATGTCGTCGCGGTCTTCGGCGGCGGTGATCTGCCCCTGCGCCCGGATGCGCTTGTAGTGGTTGTAGACGGCCACGGCGAGGGCGCGCTTCGCCGGGTCCTGGCCGATGACGTACTCCTGCAGGAAGTCGAAGATCTCCCGCGGCTTGGGCAGTTCGAAGTCCCCGCTCGAGGTGTCCTCGCCGGCTTCGGCCAGACGTTCCTCGATGATCTCGTTGCAGAGCTCGACGCACTCGTCGCAGATGTAGACGCCCGGTCCGGCGATGAGCTGCTGGACCTGCTTCTGGCTCTTGCCGCAGAACGAGCACTTGAGGAGATCGCCGCTCTCTCCGATGCGTGCCATTCCCGTGCCTCCCTGATTGGACATGCCGGCCGCGCTGTCGCACCACCGCTGGTGCACCGCTGCTGGTGGGCACCTCGTCGTGGACACGAGCCTAACCGCAACCGGTGACACCGACCGTGATGCCCCTCCGGAATCCGCCCGCGCGTTCGCCCAGGGCGTGCGAGCCTGCTACGGTGATCCGGACTTCTCTACATCTTGTAGAACAGCAGGTGCAGAACCACCCCGGAAGGAACCCCATGCAGAAGCGTCTCGCCGCCGGCGGCGCCGTCACCCTCGGTGTCGCAGCCGTCATCGTCCTCGGCAGCGCCACGGCGGCCAGCGCGCACGTGTCCGCCACGGCCACGTCGACCGCAGCGAACTCGTACACCACGGCGACCTTCTCGGTCCCGCACGGCTGCGACGGCTCCCCCACGACGAAGATCCAGTTCCAGGTGCCGGAGTCCGTCATCGAGGTCACGCCCACCGTGAACCCGAACTGGACGATCACGAAGGCGACCGAGCCCTACACCGACCCGTCGGCCTCGGCATCCGACGAGGACCACGCCGAGACGGCCGCCGAGCGTGTCACCAGCGTCACGTACACCGCGAAGACCCCCCTGCCCGCCGACGAGCGCGACACCTTCGCGCTCTCGTTCTCGCTGCCGGACGGCAAGGCCGGCGACCTGGTCGAGTTCCCCGCGATCCAGACCTGCGAGAAGGGCAGCGTCGAGTGGAACCAGGAGCAGAAGGCCGGCGAAGCCGAGCCCGAGCACCCGGCACCCTCGATCACGCTGACCGCTGCTGAGGCGACGGACGACGACGGTGACCCGATCGCCGCGACCCCGACGGCCGAGGCCGCCGGCACGACCGCCTCGAACGACCCCGACCTGGTCGGTCGCTTCCTCGGCCTCGGCGGCCTGGTGCTCGGCGCCGTCGCCCTGGTCGTCGCCGTCGCCGGCACGCGTCGTCGGAGCTCCGCCAAGTGACGCAGCGCGGCTCGCGTCGGTCCCGGCTACGGTCCTCTGCCTGGAGGCTCGTGGCCGGGACCGCCGCGGCCGTCGCGATCGCCGGTGGTGCGGTCCTCGGGCTCGCGGGCCCGGCCAGCGCGCACAACTACCTGATCTCGTCCGACCCGGAGGTCGGCGGCACCCTGACCGAACTGCCGGAGAACTTCGACATCACGACGAACGACAAGCTGCTCGACATCGGCGACTCGGGGTCGGGCTTCGCGTTCCGCATCGTCGGCCCCGACGGCAGGTACTACGAGGACGGCTGCGTCGACGTCGAGGGGCCGTCGATGACCACGGCCGCCGCACTCGGCGACTCCGGCAAGTACACCGTCGAGTGGCAGATCGTCTCCGCCGACGGGCACACCGTGTCCGACGAGTACCCCTTCACGTGGAAGGCGCCGTCGGGCTTCACCCCGGCCTCGGGTGCGGCGAAGCCCCCGACCTGCGCCACCGCCGGTGACGACGACGCCGGCTCGGACACCACCACCGGCACCGCCTCGGGATCGAGCGATTCGGCGGCGTCCGACGCGATCTGGATCGGCGCCGGTGGCGTCGTGCTGGTCGGCGTGGTCGTCGCGGTGCTGCTGCTCCTGCGCCGCAAGCCGGCCCCGGAGTCCGACGACACCGAGGACTGACCACCGCGCAACGACGAAGGCCCCGCACCGTTCGGTGCGGGGCCTTCGTCGTTCCTGCTGGTGCTACTTGACGAGCGCCGGCAGGTTCTTGCGGCTGGTGAGGACCTGGTCGATCAGGCCGTACTCCACGGCTTCCTGCGCGGACATGATCTTGTCGCGCTCGATGTCGTGGTTGATCTCCTCCGGCGTCTTGTTGGAGTGCTTCGACAGCGTCTCCTCGAGCCAGGTGCGCATGCGGAGGATCTCCGCCGCCTGGATCTCGATGTCGGACGCCTGACCGCCACCCTGCTGGGTCGCGGGCTGGTGGATCAGCACACGGGCGTTCGGCAGTGCGAGACGCTTGCCGGGGGTGCCACCGGCGAGGAGCACCGAAGCGGCCGAGGCAGCCTGACCGAGGCAGACCGTCTGGATCTGCGGACGGATGTACTGCATCGTGTCGTAGATCGCCGTCATCGCGGTGAACGAGCCACCGGGCGAGTTGATGTACATCACGATGTCGCGGTCGGGGTCCATCGACTCGAGCACGAGCAGCTGGGCCATGACGTCGTCAGCCGACGCGTCGTCGACCTGCACGCCGAGGAACACGATGCGGTCCTCGAACAGCTTGGCGTACGGGTCCTGGCGCTTGTAGCCGTAGGCCGTGCGCTCTTCGAAGCTCGGCAGGATGTACCGATTGGACGGAGCCGGGACGTTCTGCGCGCCACCGAGCATGGGGAGATGCATTCTCGTTTCCTTTTCTTCGGTGGTGATCAGGACTGGGCGTCGGGCTCGGCTGCGCTGGTGGGCGTCTCGCCGTCGCCGACGGTGCCACCACCGCCGATGACCTCGGCACTCGAGGCGCGGAGGTGGTCGACGAAGCCGTACTCGAGCGCTTCCTGCGCCGTGAACCAGTTGTCGCGGTCGTTGTCCTTGAGGACCTGCTCGACCGACTTGCCGGTCTGCTCGGCCGTGAGCTCCGCCATGCGCTGCTTCATGTCGAGGATGACCTTGGCCTGCGTCTGGATGTCGGCAGCGGTGCCGCCGAAGCCACCGGACGGCTGGTGGAGCAGCACGCGCGCGTTCGGCGTGATGTAGCGCTTGCCGGGCGTGCCGGAGGACAGCAGGAACTGTCCCATCGACGCGGCGAGGCCGATGCCCACGGTGACGATGTCGTTCGGGACGAACTGCATCGTGTCGTAGATCGCCATGCCGGCGGTGATCGAACCACCGGGCGAGTTGATGTAGAGGTAGATGTCCTTCTCAGGGTCCTCGGCGGCGAGCAGCAGCAGCTTGGCTGCGATCTCGTTCGAGTTGTCGTCGCGGACCTCGGAGCCGAGCCACACGATCCGGTCTCTCAGAAGGCGGTCAAAAACACTGGGGTTCAGTGTTGCTTCGGCCATGGAAAAGCTCCCGTTCAGTTGTCGCTTGTTGTCGAACTTATCGGGTGCAACGCACCAGTTCTCGTCTGTTCGCCGACAGCAATGCGGTGGTGCGGAAATACGGACGGGAGGCGCGGTGCCAGCTGGCACCGCGCCTCCCGTCTGTCGTACTGGTGGCGTCGAGATCGTTACTCGGCGTCCCCTGCCGGCTCCTGCGCGACGCCCGCCGTGAAGGCGGACAGGTCGACGGCGTCGCCGTTGGTGTCCTTGACGGTCACCTTGGACAGGACGGTCGCGACCGCCTTCGAGCGGGCGACCTCGCCGACCATGCCGGGGATCTGGCCGTTCTGGTCGATGACCTTGATGAACTCGGCCGGCTCCATGCCGTACTGCGCGGCGGCCTGGATGAGGTACTGGGTCAGTTCCTCCTGCGAGACCTGGATCTCTTCCTTCTCGGCGATCGCGTCGAGGAGGATCTGCGAGCGGAAGGCGGTCTCGCTGGACTCGGAGACCTCCTTGCGGTGCTCCTCGTCCTCGAGGCGGTTCTCCTGCTCGAGGTGACGGTGCACCTCGTCGGCGATGAGCTGCTCCGAGATCGGGATGTTGACGTCCTCGGTGAGCTTCTCGACGAGCTTGTCGCGAGCCGCGGCGCCCTGACCGAAGGTCTTGGACTTCGCGATCTGCTCCTTCAGGTCGGCCTTGAGCTCGTCGATGGTGTCGAACTGGCTGGCGATCTGGGCGAACTCGTCGTCGGCCTCGGGGAGCTCGCGCTCCTTGACGGCGGTGACGGTGACGGCGATCTGAGCGGTCTCGCCCTCGCGGTCGCCACCGACGAGCTTCGACTCGAAGGTCGTCGACTCACCGGCGGTCAGGGACTCGAGCGCCTCGTCGATGCCCTCGAGCAGGTCACCGGAGCCGATCTCGTAGGAGACGCCGGTGGCCGAGTCGACCTCGTCGTCGCCGATGCTGGCGGTGAGGTCGATCTGCGCGAAGTCGCCGGTCTTCGCCGGACGGTCGACCGTCACGAGCGTGCCGAAGCGGGTGCGGAGGTTCTGCAGTTCCTCTTCGATCTCGTCGTCCGACACCTCGACGGCGTCGACGGTGAGCTCGTACGAGGAGTAGTCCGGCAGGTCGAACTCGGGGCGGACGTCGACCTCGAAGGTGAGGACGAGGTCGCCGGTGAAGTCCGCGACGTTCGGCAGCTCGGCGACGTCGGCCTCGGCACGGCCGAGGATGCGCAGCTCCTGCTCTTCGACCGCCTGGCGGTAGAAGTTGTCGATGGCGTCACCGACGGCGTGGTTCAGGACCTCGCCGCGGCCGACGCGCTGGTCGACGATCGCCGGCGGGACCTTGCCCTTGCGGAAGCCGGGGATGTTGATCTGCTCGGCGATGTGCTTGTAGGCGTGGTCGATGCTCGGCTTGAGATCGTCCGGCGTCACGTTCACGGTGAGCTTGACGCGGGTGTCGCTCACCTTGTCGACGGTGCTGGTGGCCAAGGGATGTTCTCCTGTTGGTTGACGTTCGTGTGGTCGGTGGTGCTCGGAGGACCTGGTCGGGGCGACAGGATTTGAACCTGCGACCTCCCGCTCCCAAAGCGGGCGCTCTACCAAGCTGAGCTACGCCCCGTTGCTTCGTGCCAGGGATCAGCCGCGCACGCCGAGGGGCGCATGCGACCCCGGTGAGTCTAGCGGTCCGACGGCGCGCTGTTCCCGGGGGTTGCTCAGTCGTCCTCCGCGGCGCGTCGCAGACCCCGCCGCCACCGGATCCCGACGGCCACCTGGACCCCGAGGGCAGCCACCGCGAGCAGCAGTCCGACGACGATCCGCCAGACGTGCAGCAGTGCGTGCGCGGGTTGCGTCTGCGGGTCACCGAACAGGTCGGGACGCAGGGACAGGACCGCGGCGGCGAGGACCACGAGCACGTACGAGACCACCCTCGACCAGCGGATGGTGCGCTCGGCACCGGCGTCCGGCTTCGGGATGACGCGCGACGGCATGTCGGTGCTCGTTCGTCCGCTACGATGGTCGGGCTGCGCCTGGTGCGCAGGCGCGGGGATGTAGCTCAATGGTAGAGCCCCAGTCTTCCAAACTGGCTACGCGGGTTCGATTCCCGTCATCCCCTCCACAACACGGGCGCTCCGCCGACAGCGATTCCCGTCATCCCCTCCACAACACGGGCGCTCCGCCGACAGCGATTCCCGTCATCCCCTCCACAACACGGGCGCTCCGCCGACAGCGATTCCCGTCATCCCCTCCACAACACGGGCGCTCCGCCGACAGCGATTCCCGTCATCCCCTCCACAACACGGGCGCTCCGCCGACAGCGATTCCCGTCATCCCCTCCACAACACGGGCGCTCCGCCGACAGCGATTCCCGTCATCCCCTCCACAACACGGGCGCTCCGCCGACAG
Organism: Curtobacterium sp. MCLR17_044; assembly: GCF_003234435.1. Classification (NCBI taxonomy): domain Bacteria; kingdom Bacillati; phylum Actinomycetota; class Actinomycetes; order Micrococcales; family Microbacteriaceae; genus Curtobacterium; species Curtobacterium sp. MCLR17_044. Next base: position 41,948 of record NZ_QKTC01000023.1, read on the forward strand.
CGATTCCCGACATCCCCTCCACAACAGGGGCCCTCCGCCGACAGCGATTCCCGACATCCCCTCCACAACCTCACCTCTCGTGTCAGGGGTCGGCGAACTCGAGGGTGATCTCCGGGGAGTCGCCGAGTTCCACCCGGGCACGCTTCCGCTCCGCCGCCCGCAACGGCACGAGGTACCCGCCGTCCTTCGGGAACAGCGACGTCGTCCACGTCACCGAGCCGATCGTCACGCGGGCCGGGATCACACCCCACCCGTAGGTGAGCACCGGCGCGAGGTCGGCGATGACCTCGGCGACGTCCGGTGGCACGACGACGAAGAAGAACGGTGACGGGCCGCGCCACTCGATCACCTCGCCGCGGAACTCGAGCTCCATGCCGCGATCGTACGGCCGCGGCATCGAGCGCGCCGGGCCGGGCCGGGATTCGTTTTCGGTGGATGACGGTTCCGGTTCACGATCGCCGGGGTCTGCGAACCGGAACCGTCACGGGCGAGGAAGAACTGGTGCCGCCCCCTCCTCTCCACCCCCCCGCCCAGCGGGACCCGGACGACGGACGCGCCCCGTGCCTCCAGGCCGGAGCCGGGGAGCACGGGGCGCGAGCCGCCGTCAGGACGCGAGCGTCAGCGCTACGACGCGGCCTGTCCGTACAACACCTTGGTGAAGGAGGAGACGGAGGCGGATTCGTCGCCTCCCGGCAGGTTGTACGTCATGAAGACGCCGTACCCGTCGGCCTTCGTGCGCTGTGCGAGCGAGACCGCGGTGGCCTGCGGGGTGTTCTGGATGTCGACGGCGGCGGCGGAGATCTTCGACTTCGGCAGGCCCGGGATCGTCGGCGCCGTGTAGGTGCCGTAGTAGGGATTCCAGGCGTAGTCGAGCTTCCCGCCGATCGACGGGCTCGCGGTCTTCAGGGCGTCGGACGACGGGCCGATGTCGTAGAACGAGATGATCTTGCCCGGCATGTCCGCACGCAGGGCGCTGATGAGCCAGCCGATCGACTGCTGGTTCGGCTGCGGGGTGCCGTTCACGCCGTAGTCCGAGTACTCGTCGTCCAGGTCGACGCCGTCGAGTCCGTACTTCTTGACCGTCGCCGAGACCTGCGCCGCGAAGTCCCGCGCCGCGGCCTTCGTCGGGAAGTTCGCGAGGCCGGCGCCCTGGTGGTTGCCGAGCACCGAGAGCGTCACCTTGATGCCCTTGGCCTGCAGCGGGCGGATCTGCGTGGCCGCCTGGTCGAGGGTCCGCTGCACGTTCTCGTTGTTGTACAGGACCGCCTTGCCGTCCTCGTAGTTGATGTTCGCGGCGAAGATGATCGCCACGTCGAACGCGTTCGCGCCGTTCTCCAGCGTGTACCGCCCGACGTTGGCGAGCTCGTCGTTGTTCACCTCGACGTAGGCGATGCTCGTCGGCCCCGACTTGGTGGGCGCGGCGTGGTGCCCGTGGCCATGACCGTGACCGTGCCCGCCGCCGCCGTGGGACGATCCGTGTCCGTGCCCGTGGCTGGACCCGGACGAGGAGGGCGCCGCGGACGCTGCGGCGGGCACCAGTGGTGCCGCGAGCATGGCGACCAGTGCGGTCGCGATGCTGAACTTCGTGGACTGCTTCATGTGGTTCCTCCTTGGGTGGGACGGTCGGTCAGTCGGTCGGTCAGTTGCGCGGGAACCGGAAGGTGCGGACCTCGTAGGCGTCGACGGCGAACGAGGACGCGGGCGCGTCGGACGACGGCACGGCGTCACCGAGCGGTTCTTCGAGGAGGGTCACCTCGACGGCAGCGCCGAAGGTCGCCTCGTCGGCCGAGACCGCGATGCCCCCGGTCCCCCGCTGCCCGGACGGCTCGTAGACGCGCACGACCAGGTCGCCCGACCGGTCGTCGGCGAGCTTGACGCTCGACAGCACGACGTCGCCGGAGACCTGCACCAGCGGGTCGAAGCCGTGCGCCCCGGTGATCGTCCGCGCGCCCGCGTTCATCCGCACGCCGGCCGACGTGGCGCCGAGCTGGTCGGTGCCGATGACGATGCCGTACCGGTGCGTCTGCACGCCCTGGTCGGTCTCGGGGTCCGGGAACCGCGGTGCGCGCAGCAGCGACAGCCGCACGGTGGTGGTGACGTGCCCGTCGACGGCGTCGCGCGTGGTGTCGAAGCCGTGGATCGAGTCGTTCACGAGCGCGACACCGAAGCCGGGCTCGGCCACCAGCACGTAGCGGTGCATCGAGGTCTCGAACTTCGCCGCCTCCCACGAGGTGTTCGTGTGCGTCACCCGCTTCTGCGCGCCGAACTGCGTCTCGGCGACGGTGTGCTCGGCGCGGACGTCGAGCGGGAACGCCACCTTGAGGAACTTCTCGGTCTCGTGCCAGTCCGTCACCTGGTCGAACTCCAGGGTGCGGGACCCCGGCGCCAGGACGATCTCCTGCGTCACCGTCGAGTCACCGAACGCCCGGGACACGACGACCCGTGCGGCCCCGGTGTCGTCGACCGACGCGGTCAGCCCGGTGGTCGACACGAGGTCCTCGACGCGGTTGCGGTAGTACCGGTCGACGTCCCACGCGTCCCACATGTTCGGGAAGTCCTGGTGCAGCTGCAGCAGGTTCGCCGCCTGGCCGGCCGCGATCGCCTCGCGCCCGCTCGCCAGGTCCACGGCACTCATCACGAGCCCCTGCGCGTCGACGACGACCCGTACCAGGTCGTTCGCCAGCACGTACCCGCCGTCCTGCTCGGTCAGGGACACGGCGGTCGCCGCCACCACGTCGGTCGCCACGACCGCGCCCTGCGCGGGCGCACCGGCCTGGAGGAACGGGGCCGGGTTCACGACGACGGCCGCGTCCCCGGTACCGGCGAGCGCCGAGAGCGCCTGGTCGATGATCGTGGTCAGCGCCGCGGCCGTCTCGGCGTAGCGTTCGACCGCTTCGCGGTGCACCCACGCGATCGAGGTGCCCGGCAGGATGTCGTGGAACTGCTGGAGCAGGACCTGCTGCCACAGGGCGTCGAGCTCGTCGTACGGGTAGGCGAAGTCGGTGCGGGCGGCGGCGGTCGCGGCCCAGAGCTCGGCCTCGATGAGCAGCTGCTCGCACCGGCGGTTGCCCTGCTTCGTGCCGTGCTGCGACGTGAGCGTGGCCCGGTGCAGCTCGAGGTACAGCTCCCCCACCCACACGGGCGGATCGGTCAGTTCGGACTTCGCCCGGTCGAAGAACGTGTCCGGGTGCTCCCAGCGGACCTTCGCGCTGCCCTCGAGGTCGGCCAACCGTGCGGCGGTGCCGGTCATCTCACGGGTGGTGCCACCGCCGCCGTCGCCCCAGCCGACCGGGGCGATCGAGCCGCTGGCGAGCCGGTTCTCGCGGAACTGGCGGGCGGCCTTCGCGACCTCGCTGCCGGACAACCGCGAGTTGTAGGTGTCCATCGACGGGAAGTGCGAGAACACCCGCGACCCGTCGATGCCCTCCCACAGGAACGTGTGGTGCGGGAACTTGTTGACCTGGTTCCACGAGATCTTCTGCGTGAAGAACCACTCGAAGCCCGCGCGGCACATCAGCTGCGGCAGCGCCGGCGAGTACCCGAAGCTGTCCGGCAGCCAGACGCCCTTGGGTCGGATGCCGAACTCGCGCTCGAAGAACCGCTGGCCCTGCGAGAACTGCCGGACGATGCTCTCGCCGGTCGGCATCACGGTGTCGGACTCGACCCACATGCCGCCGATCGGCAGGAACCGCCCGGCCTGGACCGCGGCCTTGACCCGGGCGTAGACCTCGGGGCGGTGCTCCTTGATCCACGCGTACTGCTGCGCGCTCGACATGCCGTACAGGAAGTCGTCGGTCTGGTCGATGAGCTCGGTCATGGTCGACGTGGTGCGGGCGACCTTGCGGATGGTCTCGCGCACGGGCCAGAGCCAGGCGGAGTCGATGTGGGCGTGCCCGACGGCCGAGATCGTGTGCGCCGAGGCCTCGGCGGGAGCGGCCAGCACCTCGGCGAGCGCCGCACGGGCGTCCCCGGCGGTCTCCGGGATGTGCTGCAGGTCGAGCGCGTCGAGGGCGTCGTCGAGGGCCTGCAGGATCCGCATGCGTCGGGGTCCGGCGGGCAGCTCGGCCTGCAGTTCGAGCAGGACGTCGATGTCCAGGGCGAGTTCGTGCACCTCGGACTCGAAGACGGCGAGCTCCATCCGGCGGGTGGCGTAGAGGCGCTTCGAGGACGAGGTCTGCACGTCGCCCTCCTGCGTCGGCAGGAAGGGGTGGTAGTCGAGCAGGACGGGGTTCGATGCTGCCTCGACGAACAGTTCGACGGTCTCGCCGCCCTCGGCCCGCTCGGTGACCAGGACCCACTGGTTGCGCGGGTTGATCGACTTCACGGGGGTGCCGTCGGCCAGGTAGACGAGTCCCTCGCACTGGAACCCGGGCATGTTCTTGTCGAAGCCGAGGTCGATCACGGCCTCCACCCGGCGTCCGGCCCACTCGGTCGGCACGGTCCCGGTCAGCCGGAACCACGTCGTGCCCCACGCTGCGCCCCACGGGGTGCCGACCTCGTAGGGCTCGAACGTGAGCGCGAGCCCCTCGGTCGGCGGGACCGGCTCCCCCGGCAGCTCGTGCCAGGCGGCCTCGAGGGCCGTCGTGGTCGCGTGCACCGCGGGGGTGATCCGCTCGTCGAGCACCCGTCGGGCGCGTCCGGTGGTGAGGGGGATGTCGTCGTGCATGGGGCCTTCCGGGGTCAGGGCGTCGTCGCCGGGTGGGCGACGCGGACGGTGGTGGTGTCGAGGTCGGACGGCACGTCGACGCAGCGGTCGATGCCCCGCGCGGCCAGCAGCGCGGTGTCCGACAGTCGGGAGCGCAGGACGACCTGCGGGCCGCGCCCGTCCGGTGCGGCCCCGGCCAGGGCGAGCCAGGCGGCGGCGAACCGACCGCCGGGGGCGCAGTCGGCGCGGGTGCCGTGCCGGTCGGTGCCGTCGGACAGCACGTCGTCGAGGACGAGCGCGGTGGTCGGCGGTGCGGCACGGGCGTCGCGGGTGTGCTCGGCGCGGGCGACGGCGGCGAACGCCTCGCCGGCGGGCTTCAGCCGTCCGTCGTTCGTGAACAGCCCGAGGTCGTACTCGAGCTCCGGGAAGTCCGCGAGCGACCGGGCGACGTCGTGGGAGCACCACCACGTCACCCCGAGCACCTGCTGCGCGTCGAGGACGTGCCGGATGGTCTGCTCGGTGAACGCGGCGGCGTCGGCGGGGTCGACGACGTTGGTGGGGGCGCCGACCTCCTGCAGCCAGTTCGGGCGGGCGGCGTCGCGGTTCCAGGCCGCGGCGAGCTGGAGCAGGTACTCCCCGTGCCGCACCGACCCGGCTCCGAGGGCGCCGTGCAGGGCCGCCGAGCCGTTGAACACCCACGAGTGCGTGACCGTGGCGTCACCGTGGTCCGCCGCGTGCTCGGGGCCGAAGGGCTGGGCGTCGTCGTACCAGGCCGCGTCGTACTGCGCGACGGTGACCAGTGGCCCGGGGCGCGACCCGGTGGCGGGCGGGACCGACGAGGCGGGGTCGAGCCGTGCCTCCAGGCCGACCGACACGGACGACGCGACCGACGCCGACGACCCGACCGACAGCCCCGCCCGCGCCGCCGCGACCATCGCCGCCGCCCACGCGTGCCCCTGCTCCGCCGTGATCGCGTGCGGCGCGGGGTGCGGCGCGTGTGCGAACTGGTTGACCTCGTTGCCGATGGTGATGCCGAGCAGGTTGGGCTTGTCGGCGACGGCTCCGGCGAGCGCCCGGACGTACGCGGCGGTCGACGCGACGACGTCCGGGTCGGTGAACATGTTGCGGCGGTGCCAGCTGTCCAGCCAGGACGGCACGAAGTCGAAGCTCGACAGGTGCCCCTGCAGGGCGTCCACGTTGACGTCGAGTCCGAACGAGCCGGCGAGGTCGACGACCGTCGCGACGTCGTCGAGGGCCTGCTGCCGGATGAGCGTCCGGTTCGGCTGGACGACCGGCCAGAGCGGGAAGATCCGCACGTGGTCGGCGCCGATCGACGCGATGGCCTCGAGGTCCCTGGCGGTGTCCGACCGCGAGAAGTCGAGCCACGAGTGGAACCAGCCGACCGAGGGCGTGTAGTTGACCCCGAACCGCATCAGCCCTTCACACCGCCCTCTTCGACGCCCTTGAAGAAGAAGCGCTGCAGGACGGCGAAGATCACGGCGATCGGGATGAAGGCGATCATGGTGCCGGCCGCGATCATCCGCTGGTCGGTGGCGAACGTGCCCTGCAGGTACTGCAACCCGACGGTCAGGGTGAGGTTCTCGGGCGACTGCAGCACGATGAGCGGCCAGAGGAAGTCGTCCCACGCACCGATGAACGAGAAGATCGCGATGACCGCGATGGTCCCCTGCACGGCGGGCAGCGAGATGTAGCGCAGACGTTGCATCGCGTTCGCACCGTCCATCACCGCGGCCTGGTCGATCTCTTCGGGGATCTGCCGGAACGCGTTGAACATCAGCAGGACGTTGAGCGCCGCGATCATGCCGGGCAGGGCGACCCCGACCAGGTTGTCGGCGAGGCCGAGGTCCTTCACGGTGACGAACTGCGAGATGATCGTCGCCTCGCCGGGCAGCACGAGGGTGCCGAGGAACAGGCCGAGCACGAGCTTCCGGTGCCGCCACTGCAGGCGGGCGAGGGCGAAGCCGGCCAGGGTCGCGAACACGATGTTGCCGAGCACGTCGATCGCGGCGACGAGCAGGGAGTTGCCGATGTACCGCCACACCGGGATCGCGGCGGCGACCTTCAGGTAGTTCTCGATGGTCGGCTCGGACGGGATGAACGACGGGTTCGCCGTGTAGATGTCCTCACCGGCGCCCTTGAGCGACGTGGACAGCTGCCACAGGAACGGGCCGATCGTGATGAAGAGCACCACGATGAGCAGGACGTAGCGGACGACCTTCTCGCGGGTGGACATGACGCCCCAGACCGCGCGGCGCCGCTTGCGTCCGTCGCGTCCGCCCCGTCCGTTCTGCCTGGAGGCCCGTCCAGCGCCCGTCGCGCCGGTCACGTCCGGCGTCGGGCTGGCTGCGCCCTGCGCGCCGCCGATGACGGGTTCGGTCGTGCTGGTCGTGTTCGTCACTTGTCCGCCTTGCTGTTCATCCGGGCGAGGGCGAGCATCGGCACGAGCGTCACGACGAAGAGCAGGAGGCTCAGGGCGGACGCGTAGCCGAGGTTGCCGGTGAAGCCGCGGGCGTACTGCTGGATGAGCATGACGAGCGAGTTGTCCTGCCCGCCGGGTCCGCCGGTGCCGTTGGTGAGGATGTAGAGCTCGCTGAACACCCGGAGCGCCGAGACGCACACCAGGATCCCGACGAGCGTCATGGTGCCGCGGACCCCGGGCATCGTGACCGACCAGAAGCGACGGACCGCGCCGGCACCGTCGAGGGCGGCGGCCTCGTGCAGGTCCTTGCCGACGTTCCCGAGGGCGGCCAGGAAGATGATCATGTAGTAGCCGAGCCCCTTCCACACCGTCAGGCTGATGGCGCTGAGGAGCAGCAGCCACCGGTCGGTCAGGAACGGGACGCTGCCCTGCACGACGCCGAGGGCCTGCGCCATCTCGTTGATGACGCCGCGGTCGTCGAGGATCCACGTCCAGATGAGCCCGACGACCACCGCGGACGCGATGACCGGCGTGTAGAACGCGGTGCGGAAGAACGCGATCCCGGGCAGCTTCTGCTGCACGAGCACCGCGATGAGGAGCGGGAGGACCGTCAGCAGCGGCAGGCACACCGCCATGTAGATGACGCTGTTGAGCAGCGCCTCCCACACCTGCGGGTCGGCGAGCAGTGTCTCGAAGTTCTGCACCCCGACCCACTGGCTGACGCCGCCGAGCGGGCTGGCGTTGGTGAACGACAACCGCACCGTGTTGATCGAGGGCCACAGGCTGAACGCGACGAGCCAGATCAGTGCCGGCAGGACGAGCAACCAGGGCGTGTACCAGCGGTTCGCACGCATCAGCCGTTGGCCAGCAGGCTGTTCATCTTGGTCTGGGCGGTCTGCAGTGCCTTCTCGGGCGCCACCTGGCCCTTCATCGCGAGGGCGATCTGCTGGTCGAGGAAGTCCGTCATCGCGGAGTTCGCCTCGACCGGGTTGATGACCTTCGCCGTCTTCAGGGCCTCGTTCGCGAGGACCCGGGCCTCGCCGTTCACGGTGCCGTCGTCCTTCGAGAAGTACGGGTCGGACTGCGACGACGTGGTGGACGGGAAGATGTTGACCTTGTGGGCGAACGCCTCCTGGTTCTCCGCGTTCGTCATGAACTTCGCGAAGGCCTCGGCGGTGGCGAGGTGCTTCGACTTGCTCGAGACCGACAGGCCCTGCACGTAGAGCGGCGGGGTGTCGAGTGCGGGGCTGACGGTGACCTTGCCCTTGAGCGACGGGTTGTTCTTCTCGAAGTCGGCGAGCGAGGTGGCGCCACCGGTGGTCCAGGCGACCTTGGCCTGCGTGAACAGGGTGGAGTTGCCGAGGTAGTCGCTGTTCAGCACGTTGGAGGGCATGTAGCCGTCCTGGTACGCGTCCTTGTAGCGGTCGATCAGGTCGGCGGCCTTCGACGAGTCGGCGAAGGTGAACTTCGTGCCGTCGGCGTTGAGCACCTTGACGCCGGCGAGCGTGAAGTCGCCGAGGCCGGGCTTCCGGCTCATCAGGTAGTCGGTCGGGCAGTTGTCGTGCATGGTCTTTGCCTGCGTGAACAGCTCGTCGGTGGTCTTCGGCGGGTTCTTCGCGTCGAGGCCGCACTTGGCGAACATCGTCGAGTTCCAGTAGTTCACGTCGGTGTTGAGGTACCAGGGGTACCCGAACGTGCCGTCCACTCCCTTGTACTTGTACGAGTCCAACGCGCCGGCAACGTACGTGCTGTCGAGCTTCGAGTCGTCCTTCGCGACGTCCTGCAGGAACCCGCGCTTCGCGAGCGGCAGGGCGATGTCCGGCGGCAGGTTGATCACGTCGGGCAGGCTGTTCGACGAGGCCTGGCTGAGCACCTTGTCGGCGTACCCGTCGCCGGGCTGGTCCTGCAGCTTGACCTTCGCGTCCGGGTGGGCCTGCTCGAAGTCCTTGATGACCCCGTTGAGGTAGCCCGTGTAGGTCGGCGTGAGCGCCCAGGTCTGCAGGGTGATGGTGCCGCTGATCTCGCCGCCGCCGTTGTCGGCCGCGTTCCCGCCGCTCGAGCAGCCGGTCAGGACGAGCGCCGTGGCGGCGGCCGTCGCGAGCAGCGCGGTGGCGCGGCCCCTCGTCATGCGTGTGGTGGTCCTCATGGCGTCTGACTCCCTCGTCATAGCTGAACCGGTTCAGCAGCAGTCACCGAACCCGTGTGTGGCAGCCACTGTGGATGACTAAAGCGCTATAGTCAACCCCGTGGCCACCAAGCGTCGAACGACGATCGCCGATATCGCCGCGCGGGCCGGTGTGTCCATCAGCGCGGTGTCGTTCGCGTTGAACGACCGCCCCGGCGTCTCCGACGAGACCCGTCGCCGCGTGCGCGAGATCGCCCGCGAGCTCGACTGGCAGCCGCACACCGCGGCCCGGGCGCTCGGCGGCGCGAAGGCCGGTTCCATCGGGTTCGTGCTGAACCGCCCGGCCCGGACCCTGGGCACCGAGTCGTTCTTCGGCGACCTGATCTCCGGCATCCAGCTCGGGCTCGCCGGCACCCACGTCGGCATGAACCTGCTCGTCGCGCGCGATGCCGAGGAAGAACTCGAGACCTACCGGGACTGGTGGCGCGGACACCGTGTCGACGGTGTAATCGTGATCGACCCCCGTCGCGACGACGCCCGGCTCGCCCTGCTCGCCGACCTCGGCATGCCCACCGTCGTCGTCGGCTCGCACCCCTCCCCCGACGGCGCCGCCCCCACGGTCTGGATCGACGACTCGGACGCCACCGACACCGTTCTGCGGTACCTGCACGCCCTCGGGCACCGACGCATCGCGCACGTCGCCGGGCGGCCCGAGTTCGAGCACACCGCCATGCGCATGGACCGGCTCCGGGCGTTCGCTGCCGACGAGGGGCTCGACGACACGGTCTCGGTGCCGACGGACTACTCGGCCGAGGCCGGCGCCAGCGCCACCCGCACCCTGCTGTCCCAGAGCGTCCGACCGACCGCGATCGTCTACGACAACGATGTGCTCGCCGTCGCCGGGCTGGGCGTGGCGAGCGAGATGGGCGTCGCAGTGCCCGGCGACGTGTCGATCGTGTCCTTCGACGACTCGGCGATGATCCGGCTCGTCCGCCCGGCGATCACCTCGCTCACCCGCGACACCGTCGAGCTCGGACAGCGTGCGGCGACCCTGCTGCGCGCGCAGATCGACGCCAGCGCCCCGCTCCCCTCACGCCCGGGCCCCTCGCTCACCCTGAGCGTCCGCGAGTCCACCGGCCGCGCCCCCGCCTGACCCGCTCCGGACGTCGGCGCCGACGACCCGCTCCCGCTCCCGCTCCCGATGCCGCCGCTCATCCTCCCGCAGCGCGGCGCG
>NZ_QKTC01000024.1:0-46816 GCF_003234435.1 Curtobacterium sp. MCLR17_044
GGGCGCGGGGGTCGGGCTGGGCTGGCTGCGCCAGGTCGTTCCGGGCGTACCTGGTCGAATCGGGCGTACCTGGTCGGAAGTTCGCACCAGGTATGCCCGGAAACACAAGGCATCGCGGGTGTTCTGGGAAGGAACGGGCGCGCGGCGCGCGGCACGGGGTCGAGTCGGGCGTACCGGGTCGTTCCGGGCGTACCCGATCGAATCGGGCGTACCTGGTCGGAAGTTCGCACCAGGTATGCCCGGAAGCACCAGGTATCGCGGGCGTTCTGGGAGGGAACGGGCGCGCCGCTCAGCCGCCGAACTCAGCCGCCGAACTCAGCCCCCGGCGAAGGGCGGCATGACGTCGACGACCTCGACCCCGTCGAGCGAGGTCGCCCGGTCACGCGTCGTCACTCCGTCGACCAGGTACGAACAGCGCTCCTGCAGCGCACTCCATCGCGCAGGGTCCACGACGTCGATCGCGCCGAGGGCGGCCTCGATGGTGGGGCCCGACGTGGTCAGCGAGTCGACACCCACGGCAGCGCGGGCAGCGGCGAAGAACCGGATCGTGGTCATGCCTCAGCCGCCGATCGCGCTCATGCCGCGCGTCGGGTGCACGAGCTCGTCGCTGTCGTCACCGTGGTCGCGCGGCTTCGCCCACATCGCGAGCCGCCAGAGCTCGGCGACCTGGTCGTCGTCCGCCCCGGAGCGCATCGGCCCGAGCACGTCGGTCTCCTCGTCGGAGAACAGGCAGCTGCGCACGTGCCCGTCGGCGGTCAGCCGCGTGCGGGTGCAGTCCGCGCAGAACGACTCGGTGATGCTCGCGATGATCCCGACGGTGCCGAGGGGCTCGCCGGTGACGACGTCGTGCACGCGGTACCGCTCGGCCGGGGCGCCGTCGCGCGGGGCGTCGTCCGGCGTGAGCACGAACGACGTCGCCAGCAGCGCGCGGGTCTCGGCGGCGGTGATCATCTCGGTGCGGTCCCAGGCGTGGTCGGGGTCGAGGGGCATCTGCTCGATGAACCGCAGCTCGTAGCCACGCTCCAGGCACCAGCGGAGGAGTTCCGGGGCTGCCTCGTCGTTGATGCCGCGCAGCAGCACCGCGTTCACCTTGATGTCGAGTCCGGCGTCGTGCGCGGCCGACAGCCCGGCGATCACCTTGTCGAGGAACGGGCGGCGGGTCACGGTGGTGAAGACGTCGGGGTCGACGGTGTCGAGCGACACGTTCACGCGCCGCAGCCCGGCGTCGTACAGGCCCTGGGCGCGGTGCGCGAGGCCGATCGCGTTCGTGGTGAGCGACAGCTCCGGGGCGTCGGGCAGCGCGGCGCACCGGGCGATCACGTCGACCAGGTCGTGCCGGAGCATCGGCTCCCCGCCGGTGAACCGGACCTTGCGGACGCCGAACCGCGACGAGCCGATCCGGACCAGCCGCTCGATCTCGGTCGCCGTCATCAGGGTCTCGTCGGGGGCGAACGGCAGCCCGGCCGCGGGCATGCAGTACGTGCAGCGGAGGTTGCAGCGCTCGGTCAGCGACACCCGCAGGTCGACGGCGCGACGCCCGAAGCGGTCGACGAGCCCGGCGGGAGCCGGGTCCACGGAGCCGGTCGTGCCGAGCAGGATCGCGGGTGCCATGGTCGTCAGCGTACGTGTTCCACGCGCCGGAACGTCAGCCGCTCCCACCACCGTCGCCACTGCGACCGCTCCGTGCGCAGCAGCGTGACGACCACGATGACCGCCACGGCCGCGAGCAACCACCACCGGTAGGCGTCCGCCGACGGCCACACCCCGCGCAGGGCGATGGCGAGGCCGATCGACAACCACTCCCACCGCCCGGACAGCACCACGAACGGGATGAGCAGCAGCGCGTACCAGGGGTAGCGCGGCGTCACGGCGAGGAACGTCACGCCGATCATCAGGACCTCGCCGGACCACGGCCGCGCCGGGTCGGACAACCGCCACGCCACGAACGCCGCCAGCAGCACCAGGAGCCCCACCACCAGGGTCGCCGCGTCGCCCTTGACCACGAGCGACACCAGCGCGAAGCGGGAGCCGTCCTCGTAGCCCTCCTCGCTCAGGTAGCCGGGCAGGTACCCGAGCACGTCGAGCCCGGTCGTCAGCACGTAGGGCACGTAGAGCAATCCGAACACGGCGATGCCGATGGGGATCGCCCACCACGCCCGACCGCGGCCGAGCAACGGCGGGTACACGATGGCCGGGATGAGCTTCGTCGCGGTCGCGGCCCCGAGCGCGATCCCGCCCCAGATCGGCCGGCCGAACGCGACGAGCACGACACCGGCCGTGGCGAGTGCGGCACCGACGACGTCGACGTGCGAGTTGGTGACCGCCTCGGACGCGACGAGCGGCGACCAGGCCCAGAGCGCCGCCCACCAGGTCGGACGGCCGATCCGGCGGAGCACCAGGACGAGCCCGACGGTCACACCGAGCGACACGAGCAGTCCGGCGACCTGGAACGGCAGGTACTGCGCGGTCGCCGGCACGAAGAACCGCACCGCGGCGAACCACAGCTGCGCCATCGGCGGGTAGATCGTCGTGACGTCCGGCCGGTTGATCGCGGTGCAGTGCCCGTCCGCGCCGTCGCCGAGCCCGCGGAACCGGGGCTTCAGCGGATCGCACGTGCCGTCCACCTTGTCGGGGAACAACCAGTCGGGTCGGAGACCGGACAGTGCCGCGGACTGGGGGGTGTGCGCGTACGGTGAGACACCGGCATGCTGGACGATGCCGTCCCACGCGTACCGAGCGGAGTCGGTGCTCGTGTTCGGCGGGCCGACCAGCGCGGCGATGCCGATCACCACCGCTCCGCCGATGACCACGGTGGTCATCCACCGGACGGGCACGAAACGCACCGCGAGCACGGCGATCACGAAGACGGTCCAAGCGATCAGCGTCCACGCAACGAATGCAGAACGATGGCCCGATCGGAGGAACCCCAGATGCGTGACGCCGACGGCGATGACGCCCGACAGGGCGAGTACTCCCACGACGGCCAGCACCGTGCCGATCCGGGCGGCGGTGCCGTCGGCCAGGGACGGTCGGAAGGCACGCAGTCGGTCGCTCATGGTCCGTCGAGGCTATCCGGCCTCCAGCGCCTGCTGCACGACGGACGAGCAGCTCTGGCGTCCCCCAACCGCAACGCCCGCTCGGCCGTGGTGCTCGGGCGCCTGCTCGGCATCGCGTTCCTGATCTGCTTCGGTACCGGGATCTACAGCCACCTGCTGCAGGAACCGCTCGGCTGGATGCGGTTCCCGACCCGTCCGACACAGCTGTACCAGTTCACGCAGGGCCTGCACATCACGACCGGCATCGCGATCATCCCGCTGCTGCTCGCGAAGCTCAACACCGTCATGCCCGCCCTGGTGCAGGTTCCGCCGGTGCGCGGCGTGCTGCACCTGCTCGAACGGCTGTCGATCGCGGTGCTCGTGTCCGCGTCGATCATCCAGGTCGTCACCGGCCTGCTCAACACGTACCAGTGGTACCCGTGGCCGTTCCCGTTCCGCCAGGTGCACAACGCCCTGGCCTACGTGATCATCGGCTCGCTGGCCATCCACATCGCCGCCAAGCTGCCGGTCATCGCGCGCTACTGGCGGAAGCGCGACTCCTACGACGCGCACGGCCGGTTCATCGCGGACCCCGCGTCCGGCAGTGAGCTGCTTCCTCCTGGCCTGGAGGCCCGTGGTGCGTCCGCCCCGCACGCTGCGGTCGCCGAGACCGCCGGGTCCACCGCCCCCGGCCTGCTGGGCCGCGTGTTCCGCTGGATCGACGGCGTCGACGCCGCCCCCGGCGGCGCCGAGCCCCGTCCCACCGGACCGGACACGGCCCCGGAGACCCGCGAGGTGTCCGAGGAGCCGAGTCCCGCCCCGCCGACGGCCGACGCGCCGGAGGCGAGCCGGGCCTCCAGGCCGACGCCGGAAGCCGCCGGCGGACGACGCCAGCGCATCGCCCGACGCGGGTTCTTCGCCGGCGTGACGGCGGCGACCGTCGGTGTCGTCGCGCTCACGGCGGGGCAGTCCTTGAAGCTCGCGGAACCGTTCAACGTGTTCGGCGCCCGCGGTCGCGGCATCGGCGCGAACGGGCTGCCGGTGAACCGGACCGCGCGGGCGGCCGGCGTCCTCGCCACCGCGACCGCCGCCGACTGGACGCTCACCGTCGTCGGCCACGACGTGAGCCGGACGTTCGTCCGGGCGGAACTCGTCGCGCTCGGCACCGCGCAGGTCGACCTGCCGATCTCGTGCGTCGAGGGGTGGAGTCAGATGGCGACCTGGAAGGGCGTGCGGATGCGCGACCTGCTCGACGCCGTGCAGGCGCCGCAGGGGTCGCACGTGCGCGTGACGAGCCTGGAGCGGCACGGCGGCTACCGGATCATGGACATGGGACCGGAGTACGCCGAGGATCCGACGACGCTCGTCGCCCTCGAGCTGAACGGTGCGACGCTCGACCTGGACCACGGGTTCCCGGCGCGGATCATCGCTCCCGGGCGGCCCGGTGTGCTGCAGACCAAGTGGATCGAGAAGATCGAGGTGCTCCGGTGAAGGCCGCGCGGATCGTGCTCGTGGTGATCGGTGTGCTGGTCATCGCCTTCGGGGCGTACGTGCTCGTGACGTCCGTCAAGCCGAACCGCATCGGCGGGCTCGGGGTCTGGCTGCTCGCGGCGGTGGTGCTGCACGACGCGGTCCTGTCGCCGTTCGTGGTCGGTGCCGGGCTGCTGCTGCGTCGGGCCGGACGCTCGCTGCGGGCCTGGGTGCTCGTCGTCGTGCAGGCGGCGATCGTGCTCGGCAGCGTGCTCGCCCTGGTGGTCCTGCCGGAGATCGCGGCGAAGGACCACGGGCAGAAGAACCCCACCGTGCTGCCGTTCGACTACGGCACGCGGCTGCTGCTCGTCGAGGGGGCGCTGCTCGTCGTCGTGGTGGTCGTGCTCGTCATCGGGGTGGTGCGGTCGCGTCGCGCTGGCGGGCCGTCTGGTTCGGCGGGTTCGTCCGGATCGTCCGCCGTGCGCATCACTGGTTAAAGAGACAACCTTTCGGTATGATCAGGTCATGACCGACGAGACCCCGTGGCTCACCCGCGAGCAGCTGCGCGCGTGGATGAAGCTCGTCGCGGTCATGGAACTCCTGCCGGCCGCGCTCGACCAGCAGCTGCAGCGTGACGCCGACCTGACGCACTTCGACTACATGGTCATCGCGATGCTCTCCGAGACCGACACCCGGACCCTGCGGATGTCGGCGCTCGCCTCGGCCACGAACGCCTCGTTGCCGCGGCTGTCGCACGTGGTGTCCCGCCTCGAGAAGCGCGGGCTCGTGACCCGCTGCCCGTCGACCTCCGACCGCCGTGCCACCGACGTCCGGCTGACCGACGCCGGCTACGCCACCATCGTCGACGCCGCTCCGGACCACGTCCGCACCGCCCGCCGGGTGGTGATCGACGCGCTCTCCGACGAGCAGGTCGCGCAGCTCGACGGCATCGCGGCGTCGCTCCTGACGCGCCTCGACCCCGAGGGGCGGTTCGCGGCGCTGACCTACCCGCGCGAGGACGACGACACCGCGATCTGCGAGCAGCGGCTGACGGGTGCGGCGACGGACTGAGGCCGCCTGGCCTCCGCGTCCCTGCAATAGGCTCGCCGCATGACCCACCCCGCCGCGCCGTCCGACACGTACTCCTACCTCGGACCCGCCGGCACCTTCACCGAGGCGGCCCTGAAGCTCGTCGAGGCCGCCGCCGGCAAGCCCTGGCGGAGTGTCAACAACGTCGGTGAGGCCCTGGACGACGTCATGTCCGGCCGCTCGATCGGGGCCGTCATCGCGATCGAGAACAGCGTCGACGGCGGAGTCAGCGCCACGCAGGACGCCCTGGCCCGGATCCCCGGCGTGCGGATCGTGGGGGAGTACCTGGTCCCCGTCGACTTCGTGCTCGTCGCCCGACCCGGCACGACGCTGGCCGACGTCCGCACCGTGAACGCGCACCCGGTCGCCTACGCGCAGACGCACAACTGGCTCGAGGCGAACCTGCCCGGCCACGGCCACATCCCGGCGTCGTCGAACGTCGCAGCGGCCCTCGCCCTGCTCGAGGAGAACCCCACCGCCGACGCCGCCGTCGCGCCGCCCGGCATCACCGACCACCACGACGTCGTCGTGCTCGCGTCGTCCATCGGGGACAACGCCTCGGCGGTCACCCGGTTCGTGCTCGTGTCGAAGACCCTCGCCCTGCCCGAGCCGACCGGCGCCGACAAGACCAGCGTCATCGTCGAGCTGCCCGCCGACCACCCCGGCGCCCTGGTCGACATGCTCGAGCAGTTCGCGACGCGGGGCATCAACATGGGGCTGCTGTCGTCACGCCCGATCGGTGACGAGCTCGGCCGCTACCGGTTCGTCATCGACCTCGACGGGCACGTGCGCGACGAGCGGGTCGCGGACGCACTGCTCGGCCTGCGTCGGTTCAGCCCGCGCGTGACGTTCCTCGGGTCGTACCCGCGTGCCGACGGTGCCCGCCCCGAGGTGCCCGCGCGCTACTCGGACGCCGCGTTCGTCGAGGCGCGGGACTGGTTGCGCGCGATCGTGTCGGGCGAGCCCGGGGCGCGGTAGCGCCGGAACTGCCCCGGCTCAGGGCACCTGGCGCGAGCCGTGGCGGTCGTCCGCCGGGTCCGGCACGCGCACGGAGAGCCCCATCGGGTCGATGCGCGAACGGAAGGCGATGACCTCGCCCACCGGGTCGCCGTCGATCTCGAACTCGTCGGGCCGCTCGAGCCGCGCCGTGAACTCCTGCCCGCGCAGGTAGCGCAGGGGTCGTTCCTCGCGCGACTTCGAGACGATCTTCTTGCCGACCGCGGTCTTGCCCAGGTTCGACCGGCGGAACGCCCGCAGGATCCCGTTCTCCCAGAACACCCGGGCACCGATCCGCACCCAGCCGAAGAACCCGCGAGGACGCATCACGGCGATGTCGAACACGCCGTCGTCGATCTCGGCGTCCGGGAGCAGGATCGCGCCGGCCTGCAGCATGCCGCAGTTGCCGACGATGAGCGAGTGCGCTCGGAGCGAGTGGTTGCCGTCGTCGTCCAGCTGGTAGCGGAACTCGAACGCGTTGGCGTCGCGCACCGAACGGAACAGCGAGTCGACGTAGGCGAGCCAGCCGACCTTCTTCTTCAGCTCGGGGCGGGTGTTCACGAGCATCCGGGCGTCGAGCCCGAGGCCCGCCATCACCAGGAAGCCGAAGCGTTCGCGCTCGCCGCCGGGTCGCTCGACCTTGAGCATGCCGAAGTCGATCTTGCGGTCGTCGCCGTGGAAGATCGTCCGGACGCTCGCGGCCAGGTCGTCGAGGGGCAGCTTCATGTTGCGCGCGAGCAGGTTGCCGGTGCCGCTCGGCAGCAGCGCCAGCGTCGAACCGGACTCGTGCACGACCTCGGCGACCGCACGGACCGTGCCGTCCCCGCCGGCCGCAGCGACGACGTCGGCACCGGCCTCGATCGCTGCGCGGGCCATGCCGCCGCCCGGGTCTTCTTCGGAGGTCTCGAACCACAGGGTCTCGGCCCAGCCGGCCTGCTGCTGGTGTTCCTGCACCGTGCGCTTGAGGGTCGGCAGGTGGACCTTGACCGGGTTGTAGACCACCGCGGCCGTCCGCTGCTCGGTGGGGAGGGCGTCCTGGTCCGCGGGCGCGGTCTCCGAAGGGGTCGACATGCGTCCACGCTACCGATCGAGGCTGCGTGCGGTTGCCCCGTCTAGGATGGGGCGGTGATCGATCCACAGCTGCTTCGCGACAACCCGGACGTCATCAAGGCTTCACAGCAGGCGCGTGGTGCCTCAGTGGCCGTCGTCGACGAAGCCGTCGCCGCCGATTCCGCCCGCCGCAGTGCGATCACCTCGTTCGAGTCGCTCCGCGCCGAGCAGAACGCGTTCGGCAAGACCGTCGCCAAGGCCCCGAAGGACGAGAAGGCCGCGCTCGTGCAGCAGGCCCAGGCCCTCGCCGCGAAGGTGAAGGAGGCGCAGGCCACCGTCACCGCGGCCGAGGACACCTTCAACACCGTCGTCCGCGGCATCCCCAACGTCGTGCTCCCCGGTGTGCCCGAGGGCGGCGAGGACGACTTCGTCACGCTCCGCACCGTCGGCACCAAGCCCGAGTTCGACTTCGAGCCGAAGGACCACGCCGACCTCGGCGAGCACCTCGGCATCATCGACATCCCCCGCGGCGTGAAGGTCTCCGGCTCGCGCTTCTACTTCCTGCGCGGCATGGGCGCCCGGCTCGAGATCGCGCTGATGTCGCTCGGCCTCGACCGTGCGATCGCCGCCGGCTTCGAGCCGCTCATCACCCCGACGCTCGTCCGCCCCGAGACGATGGCCGGCACCGGGTTCCTCGGTGAGCACGCGGCCGAGGTCTACCGGCTCGAAGCCGACGACCTGTACCTGACCGGCACGAGCGAGGTCGCCCTGGCCGGCTTCCACGCCGACGAGATCCTCGACATCGAGAAGACCGCGCACCGCTACGCCGGCTGGTCGACCTGCTACCGGCGTGAGGCCGGGTCGGCGGGCAAGGACAACCGCGGCATCCTCCGCGTGCACCAGTTCAACAAGCTCGAGATGTTCACCTACGTGCACCCCGACGAGGCCGAGGCCGAGCACGAGAAGCTCGTCGGGTACCAGGAGCAGATGCTGCAGGACCTCGGGCTGCACTACCGCGTGATCGACGTCGCCGGCGGTGACCTCGGCACGAGCGCGGCGAAGAAGTACGACATCGAGGCCTGGGTCCCGACGCAGGGCACGTTCCGCGAGCTCACCTCGACGTCGAACTGCACGACGTACCAGGCCCGCCGCCTCGACATCCGCTACCGCACCGAGAGCGGCAAGACCGCCCCGGTCGCCACCCTGAACGGCACCCTCGCCACCACCCGCTGGATCGTCGCGATCCTC
The DNA here is from genome assembly GCF_003234435.1 of Curtobacterium sp. MCLR17_044. Classification (NCBI taxonomy): domain Bacteria; kingdom Bacillati; phylum Actinomycetota; class Actinomycetes; order Micrococcales; family Microbacteriaceae; genus Curtobacterium; species Curtobacterium sp. MCLR17_044. The sequence continues at coordinate 8,889 of NZ_QKTC01000024.1, forward strand.
GAGACGCACCAGCAGGCCGACGGTTCCGTCGTCGTGCCGGAGGTCCTGCGCCCCTACCTCGGTGGCGTCGAGGTGATCGAGCCCCGATGAGCACCCAGGGACGGTTCGTGGACGGCACCGAGCAGGGCGCGGGCACCGACGCGCCCGCCCGCACCAAGCGCTGGCTGGTCGCGCTCGACATCGACGGCACCACCATGCGCGAGGACGGTGTCATCACCGAGGCCGTCGTGGCGGCAGTCCGTGACGCCGAGGCCGCCGGGCACGAGGTCATGCTCTCGACCGGCCGCAGCGAGGGCATGACCGTGCCCCTGCTCGAGACCCTCGGCATCCGGCCGAAGTACCTGGTCTGCGCGAACGGTGCGCTCATCCTGGCCCGCCGCGCCGACGGCTCCTACGTGCGCGAACACGTCGAGCGGTTCGACCCGTCCGAGGTGCTGCAGACCATCCACGGCGCGCTCGAGAACGCCGCGTTCGGCGTCGAGGACGAGACCGGTCACTTCCTGCTGTCCGGCAACTTCCCCGACGACACGATGACCGTCGAGGGCGAGCACGTGCCGTTCGAGCAGCTGCTCGGCGTCGAGGCCACCCGCGTCGTCGTCATCTCGCCCGGCCACGACACCGAGGACTTCCTGCAGATCGTCGAGCAGATGGGGCTGCACAAGGTCTCGTACTCCGTCGGCTGGACGTCGTGGCTCGACATCGCTCCGGAGGGCGTGACGAAGGCCACCGCGATGGAGCGCGTCCGCGAGTGGCTCGACATCCCGCGTTCCCGCGTCTTCGCCGCGGGCGACGGCCGCAACGACATCGACATGCTCCGCTGGGCCTCGACCTCCGGTCGCGGCGTCGTCATGGGGCAGGCCCCCGACGACGTCGTCGACGCCGGCAACGAGCTCACCGGCGGCATCACCGACGACGGCCTGGCAGCGGCGCTCGACTCCCTGCCCCGTTAGTCCGCGCTCGCGCGCACCCCTGCCTGGAGGCCCGGGTAGACTTCCCGGGACGCGATCACGTCTCGCCACGTGGTCGCGTCGCTGGAGGGTTGTCCGAGCGGCCGATGGAGCCTGTCTTGAAAACAGGTGGGCAGAGATGTCTCGTGGGTTCGAATCCCACACCCTCCGCGATGGACACACGGTTGCGCCCACTCCGCCTCGACGACGCGGCCGTCCTGGCTGCGGTCATCAGCGAGAACGCCGACCACCTGCGACCGTGGGAACCGGCGCGAGCGCCGTCGTACTACACGGAGTCCGGCCAGCGGGACGTCATCACGCAGGCCCTCGCCACGCAGCGCGCCGGCAACGCCGTGCCGTTCGTCATCGAGTCGACCGACGGGGAACTCCTCGGCCGCATCACGCTGAGCGGCGTCGTCCGCGGCGCCCTGCAGTCGTGCGCGATGGGGTACTGGATCCGCGCTGACCGCACGCGCCAGGGTCATGCGTCCCGCGCTGTCCGCGCGGCGGCCGATCACGCGTTCGACGTGCTCCGTCTGCACCGCGTGCAGGCCGAGACCCTGCCCGAGAACGTCGGCTCGCAGCGCGCGCTCGAGTCGGCGGGCTTCACCCGGTACGGCTTCGCGCCGGAGTACATCAAGATCAACGGGGTCTGGCGCGACCACGTCATGTTCCAGCTCCTCGCGCCGACGCCGTGATCGAGGTCGTCGAGTACCGGTCGTCCTGGCCCGAGCGGTTCCGGCAGCTCCACGACGCGTACGCCGCCGCGCTCGACGGCGCCGACGTGCCGTTCCGGAGCATCGAGCACGTGGGCAGCACGTCCGTGCCCGGCTTGGCAGCGAAGCCCGTGCTCGATGTCGACATCGTGGTGGACGCTGCCGACATCCCGGCTGCAGTGGCGGCGATGGCGACGATCGGCTTCGAGCCGCGCGGTGAACTCGGCGTCCCGGACAGGCAGGCGTTCCGGGCACCGGAGCGGTTCGCCCCGACGAACACCTACGTCGTCACGACCGGGTCGCTCGCGCTGCGGAACCACCTGGCCGTCCGCGACGTGCTGCGGGCGGACCCGGCGCTGCGCGACGAGTACGCCGCCGTGAAACGCCGGGCAGCCACCGAGGCCGAGGACATCGACGACTACATCGAGCGGAAGAGCGAGGTGCTGAGCCGGATCCTGCGCGCCGGCGGCTTGACCGACGACGAGCGCGCCGCCATCACCGCCACGAACCGTCGGATCACCGACCGCGGCGCGGGCGGCTGACGCGATCGGGGCGGGTGACGGTTCTGGTTCACGAACCCGGGTGTTCGTGAACCAGAACCGTCACCGTCCCGACGAGAACCGGCCTCAGGCGCTGGCGAGCATCGGGTAGAGCGCGGTGAGCGGGGCGCTCAGGCCGGCACGGACGTCGCGGCTGACCTGGTCGGCGAGGACCTCGTGCTCGCCGGCCTCGACCGCGTCCCAGATCGACCGGACGATGTCGGCGGGGTCGGACTTCTCGACGTCGAGGTCGGCGATCATGCCGGTGTCGGTGTAGCCGAGGTGGGCGCCGACGACCTGGGTGCCCTGGGGTGCGAGCTCGAGACGCAGGGAGTTCGTGATCGACCAGAACGCGGCCTTCGACGCCGAGTACGCGCCGGCGAGGGCGACCCAGCTCAGGGCGGAGTGCACGTCGATCAGCGCACCGTTGGCGATCGAGGGGGCGAAGGCCTTGGCGACGCGGAGTGCACCGAAGACGTTGGTGGCGAAGATGCGCTCGACCTCTTCGACGGAGACGTCGACGAGCGGGTCGGAGCCGGCGATCCCGGCGTTGTTCACGACGACGGTCACGTCGGCTGCGGTGGGGGCCGCGGCGTCGACGCTCTCCTGGCTCGTGACGTCGAGGGCGAGCGGGACGATGCGCTCGTCGTCCCAGCTGCGGGGGTTGCGGGCGGTCGCGTAGACCTTGGTGGCGCCACGCTCCAGGGCCTGGCGGACGAACTCGGCGCCGAGGCCGCCGTTCGCTCCGGTGACGAGGACGACGGCGTTGGTGAGGTCGGTCATGAGTGCTCCTGAGAAGGGAAGTTGAGTACGAAAATCGAACCTAGCACGTTGTGTCCGGAAATCGAACCCAGCTAGGATGAACACATGCTCGGCATCCTCGGCGGCGACGAGCGCTGCCCCATCGCACGCTCCCTCGACGTCCTCGGCGAGAAGTGGACGCTCATGATCGTCCGCGACGCCGTCGGTGGCTCGACCCGCTTCAGCCAGTTCCAGCAGAGCCTCGGCATCCCGCGCGAGGTCCTGACCGCACGCCTGGCCTCACTCGTCGACGGGGGTGTGCTCGAGCGCACGACCTACAAGCCCGAGGGGGCACGTGCCCGCGAGGAGTACGTCCTGACCGACGCCGGCCGCGACCTGTCGCTCGTGCTGCTCGCCCTCGGCGGCTGGGCCGACCGGCACCGCCCGTCCGAGCGGGCGTCGGACCTGCGCTTCGTCGACGCGGAGACCGGCGAGGCGGTCGAGGCTGCCGCCGTGACCGTGGATGCGCAGGAGCGCATCCCGACCGCGCGCCTCCGCGCCGTCATGGAGCCCGCGTCCTGAACGCGACCGGCTGACGGACAGGAGGCCCGTGGCGGCCCCGTCCCGCGCCTCCAGGCTGTCGGTGGGTACGTCAGCGACGCACGTCGCACCCGCAACTCGCGCCGAGGACCAAATCGGCGGGCACCAGGTCGCGGTGCCACTGGTTGTCGGCGTCGAGGCCGAGCACGCGGTCGACCGCGGCGACCGCCATCGTCTCGATCGGCTGCCGGACCGTGGTGAGCTGCGGGTTCGTGTAGTCCGCCTCGGCCGCGCCGTCGAACGACACGATCGCGACGTCCTCGGGGACGCGCAGACCGAGTTCCCACAGTGCGCGCATCACGCCGATCGCCTGCATGTCGGAGCTGACGAAGACGGCTCGGGGGCCGGTCTCGTCGGCGAACATGCGGAGGCCGGCCTCGTAGCCTCCGCGCCGGGTGAAGTCGGTGCGGACGATGGGGCCGTCGGGCAGGCCGGCCTGGCGCAGGGCCCGCATCCAGCCCTGCTCGCGGAGCTCCATCGAGCCGGTGTGCCCCATCACGAGGCCGATCGAGCGGTAGCCGTGCTCGACCAGGTGCTGCGTGCCGTCGAGAGCGCCACGCAGGGCGTCGACACCGATGCTGGCGTACTCGGGGACCTCGAAGAACGTGTTGAGCAGGACCATCGGCAGGCCGGGGTCGGTGACGGTCGACAGGTCCGGGTGGGTCATGATGCTCGTCACGATGATGCCGTCGACCTGGCGCGCGGACAGGCTGCGGAGCCGCTCGCGCTCCTGGGCGGCATCACCGTCGCTGTTGGCGAGCAGGACGTCGTAGCCGCGTGCGGCGGCGGCGTGGGTGACGGCGACGGCGAGCTCGGACCAGAACGGGTTGTCGAGCTCGGGCACGATCAGGCCGAGCATCTTCGACGAGCCGGTGCGCAGGGCCTGGGCGCTCGCGTTCGGGCGGTAGCCGAGGACGCGGATGGCCTCGCGCACGCGTGCGGCGGTGGCGGCCGCGACGGGGCGCGGTCCGTCGTGCACGACGTAGCTGACGACGGAGGTGCTGACCCCGGCGTAGCGGGCGACGTCCGCACGGGTGACCGCCCTGGGGTTCGTCGGGACGGTCACGGGTGCCACCTTCGTCGGGTCCGGGAGCGTCGTTCGGGTGCCGGCCCACGACGGACCGGCACCCGAACGACACGTGTTACTCGGACGCGATCGTAGCCGACGACGTGCTGGCTGCTGACGTCGGTGCGTTCGCCGTCGCAGCGCTCGTCGTCTCCGGGGCGTCACCGAAGTCCGGCACCTCGAGACGGGCGCCGCCCTGCAGCGCGGACCGGTGGGCGATGATGCCCGGCAGGGTGAAGCGCGCGGCGGTCCAGGCGTTCACCGGCGGCAGGGTCCGGTCGACGACGGCACGGACGAAGTCGTCGGCGAGGAACTGGTGGCTGCCCTCGTGCCCGGTCGGCACACCGTCGTACTCGGCGGGCAGACGGTCGGTGTCGTGCACCTCGGCGTAGCCGGAGACGAACGCGTCGCGCAGGGACGGGTCGACGTCAGCCAGGCGCGGGTCGTCGAGGGACATCGTCGCCTGGGTGTCGATCTTGTCGCTGATGTCGTACGAGTCCTCCTTGTCCTGCCAGACGCTGGTCTTCGCGAGCTGCTCGAAGCTGGCCTCGGTGCCGAAGTAGCGGAAGCGCGACTCACGGATGTGCGACGGGTAGCCGACGCGACGCATCTCGTTGATGCGCATGACCCCGCCGTTGTCGAGCTCGAACAGGGCAGTGGCGTTCGAGAAGTCGTTGTCGAACTGGCTGACGTCCTTGTCGAAGACGCCGTCGCCGCGGTCGTCCTTGACGCCGATGCAGCTGACGCTGACCGCGTGCCCGGGGATCGCACCGAGGACCCCGCCGACCGAGTGCGTCGGGTAGAGCATGGGCGGGTAGCTGGCGGTGCGCTTCCACTCGTCGCCGCCGCTGTACTGGTACGCGGCGTAGAAGCCGAGGTCCATGTCGTGCACGTAGTCGCCCTCGGCGTAGAACACCCGGCCGAAGGCGCCGGCGGCGACCTGCTTGCGGGCGAACACCGTCGCGGGGTTGTAGTAGCTCGTCTCGCCCATCATGTAGGTCAGGCCGGTCTCGCGGACCGCCTGGATGATGTCGCTGATCTCGTCGACGGAGATCGCCATCGGCACGGCGGAGTACACGTGCTTGCCGGCGCGCAGGGCCTTGACCACGAGCGGCCCGTGGGTCCAGCGCTGCGTGAAGATCGCGACGGCGTCGACGTCCGAGGCGAGGACCGCGTCGAAGTCCGGGAACGTGCCGTCGAGGTGCTGCGTCTCGACGAGTTCGGACGCGCGCTCGTCGACGAGGTCCGTGACGTAGACCCGGTCCACGTCGGGGTGGAGCTTGAACAGCTTGGCGAACTGGGGGGCGAACTGGCCCGCGCCGACCATTCCGACAGAGATCATCAGTGACCTTTCCAGGGGTGTGGGATGCGTCGCCGAGCGGGTCGCTCCGATGCGATCGAGCGCCATCCTGACACACCCTGTCTACACGTGACAACCCCCGTCGACAGCCCGGAAAGAGCCTCTTGCCAGCAGTGGTCCCCACGTGTAGATTCCCGGCTCACGGACTGCTGCACGTCAGTCCACCGCAGACGAAGGAGTCGCGATGGCAACCGAGAGCCCTGTGTCGTCACCCTTGACGACCGCCAGCACGAGACGGAGGAGTCGGTCCGCCGACCTCGCCCGTGCCCGCACCACCGCACCACGGCGCCGCCCCAGGAACGACCTGTGGCTCGCGCTCGTCTTCATCGCCCCGGCAGCCGTCGGGTTCGCGGTGTTCCTCGCCTGGCCGACCGTGCGGGGCATCTACCTGAGCTTCACCTCGTACAACCTGCTCACCGAGCCCGAGTTCACCGGCCTGCAGAACTACGCCCGCCTGGTGCAGGACTCGATCTTCTGGCACTCGATGGTGGTGACCGTCGAGTACGTGCTCATCAACATCGTCATCCAGACCGTCGTCGCGCTGTTCATCGCCGTGATGATGCACCGCCTGACCAAGTCGACCTTCGTGCGCGGCATCGTGCTCGCGCCGTACCTGGTGTCGAACGTCGTCGCCGCCCTGGTCTGGCTCTGGATCCTCGACACCCAGCTCGGCATCGGCAACGAGATGCTCGCCGCACTCGGGCTCGACCGCATCCCGTTCCTGCAGAGCGACGTCTGGGGCATCCCCTCGATCGCGCTCATCAACGTCTGGCGGCACGTCGGCTACACGGCACTGCTCATCTTCGCCGGCCTGCAGTCGCTGCCCGAGACCGTGTACGAGGCCGGACGCATCGACGGTGCGAGCGAGTGGAAGATGTTCTGGCGCATCACGGTGCCGCTGCTCCGCCCGATCCTGTCCCTGGTGCTGATCATCACCGTGATCGGGTCGTTCCAGGTGTTCGACACCGTCGCCGTCACCACGCAGGGCGGCCCCGCGAACGCCACGAACGTCGTGCAGAACTACATCTACAACCTGGCGTTCGGCCGGTTCCAGTTCGGCTACGCGTCCGCGGTCTCGGTCGCGCTCCTCATCGTCCTCAGCATCATCACGATCATCCAGTACCGCCTCACCCGCTCGGGTGAGTCCGACCTGGACTGAACGGAAGCGCCATGACCACGACACTCACCCGTTCCGTCACCACGTCCCGTCCGCCGCGGATGGGCGCCGGCCACCGTCGTCGCCCGTCGCTCGGCCGGGTGCTCGCCTGGGTCGCGATGATCCTCGTCATCGTCGTCACCCTGTTCCCGTTCTACTGGATCCTGCGCACCGCGCTGTCGTCGAACACCGCGATCAACTCCGACCCCACCTCGCTGCTGCCCGTCGGGTTCAGCCTGGGCGGGTTCGAGCGGGTCTTCGGCCTGCAGTCCACCGAAGAGGCGTTGGCGCAGGGCGGCTCCGGCGCCGCGCTGAACTTCTGGCGGTACCTGCTCAACTCGATCCTGGTGTCGACGCTCGTCACCGTCGGCCAGGTGTTCTTCTCGGCAGCGGCCGCCTACGCATTCGCCCGGCTGCGCTGGCCCGGTCGCGACAAGGTGTTCGGGGTGTTCCTGGCCGGGCTGATGGTCCCCGCGATCTTCACGCTGCTGCCGAACTTCACCCTCATCAAGCAGCTCGGGCTCGTCGACAACCTGCTCGGCATCGCCCTGCCGACGATGTTCATGACCCCGTTCGCGGTGTTCTTCCTGCGGCAGTTCTTCCTCGGCATCTCGAAGGAGGTCGAAGAGGCGGCGCTCATCGACGGCGCCGGGAAGGTCCGCGTGTTCTTCCGGCTCGTCATCCCGATGGCGGCGGCCCCGATCGCCACCCTCGCCGTGCTGACGTACATCACGAGCTGGAACGACTACTTCTGGCCCCTCATGGTGTCGTACACCGACAGCTCGCGGGTGCTGACCGTCGCGCTCGGCGTCTTCAAGTCGCAGACCCCGCAGTCCGGCACCGACTGGGCCGGGCTCATGGCCGCGACCCTGGTGGCGGCGCTCCCGATGATCCTGCTGTTCGGCGTCTTCGCCAAGCGGATCGTCAACTCCATCGGCTTCTCCGGGATCAAGTGACCCGGCTGTCGGACAGGACGAACACCATGACGAACCAACTGACCCGCCGCACGCTCTTCGCTGGCGGTGCCTCCGCCCTGGCCCTCGGCGCGCTCGCCGCCTGCTCGTCGCCCGGTCGCCGCACGACGAACCGGTCGGGTGCGCGCACCGTGAGCTACTGGCTCTGGGACGCCAACCAGCAGCCCGCGTACCAGGCCGTCGCCGACGCGTTCCACCGCGCGAACCCGGACATCACCGTGAAGATCACCCAGCTCGGGTGGAACGACTACTGGACCAAGCTCACCGCGGGCTTCATCGCCGGCACCGCGCCCGACGTCTTCACCGACCACCTGACGAAGTTCCCGCAGTACGCCGACCTCGACGTGCTCTACAAGCTCGACGAACTCGACGCCACGAAGGGCATCCGGGACGACGACTACCAGTCCGGGCTCGCCGAACTGTGGAAGGGCCAGGACGGCCACCGCTACGGCTCGCCGAAGGACTGGGACACCGTCGCGATGTTCTACGACCGGAAGGCGATGGCGAAGGCCGGGGTCTCCGCCGAGGAACTCGGGTCGCTCGAGTGGAACCCGGAGGACGGCGGCACGTTCGAACGGATGCTCGCGCGGCTGACCGTCGACTCGAAGGGCCGACGCGGCGACGAGGACGGCTTCGACAAGGACGACGTCGCCGTCTACGGGATCTCGTCGAACGGCTCGGGCGGTGACGGCTTCGGCCAGACCCAGTGGTCACCGTTCACCGGATCGGTCGACTGGTTCTACACGAACGAGAACCCGTGGGGCGACAGGTTCCGCTACGACGAGCGGGTCGTGCAGGACACCCTCGCCTGGTACTACCGGCTGGCCGAGAAGGGCTACATGGCGAAGTACGGGGTGTTCTCCACCACGACCGGGCCCGAGGTCCAGCTCGGCGCCGGCAAGTGCGCGCTGTCGTTCAACGGCTCGTGGATGATCGGTTCGTACCTCGGCATGGAGGACCTCGACGTCGCGGTCGCCCCGACCCCGATCGGCCCGTCGGGTCACCGTGCGTCGATGTTCAACGGGCTCGGCGACTCGATCACGAAGCAGGCGAAGGACCCCGAGGCCGCGGCGAAGTGGGTGGCGTTCCTGGGCAGCGACGAGGCCCAGCGGATCGTCGGTGAGAGCGGGATCGTGTTCCCCGCTCGTCCCGCTGGCACCGAGGCTGCCGTGGCGTCGTTCCGGAAGCGCGGGCTCGACGTCTCGGCGTTCACCCGGCAGGTCGAGGAGGACACCACGTTCCTGTTCCCGGTCACGAAGAACCCCGCCGACGTGCAGGCCCTGCTGCAGCCCGCCTTCGACGACGTCTACGCGAACGGCAAGCCGATCTCGACGCTGACCGGGGTCAACGAACAGGTCAACAACCTGCTCGCCCTCACCTGATCGACACCCGAAACCCGAAACCCGAAACCCGAAACCCGAAACCCGAAACGCGAAACCCGACACCCCGCCCGTCGTCCGCATGCCGCACCGTCCGGTGCGGTGTGCGGACGACGCGTTGACCGTGCCGCCGACCACGACCCAGACTGCAGGGGATGACTTCCCTCACCTCCCTCGTCTACATGTCCGTCGCCGTCGACGACCTGACCGACGACCAGCTGGTCGCCATGCTGCGTGAGGCGCGGCTCCGCAACCACGCGCTCGGCGTCTCCGGGCTCCTGCTCGCCAAGGGCGGCCGTTTCATGCAGGTGCTCGAGGGTCCGGTCTGGAGCGTCGAGGACCGCTTCGCCGCGATCGAGCGCGACCCGCGGCACACCGGCGTGAAGTCGCTGTCGCGTGAGTCCATCAGCACGCGTCGGTTCGACGGCTGGGCGATGGCGTTCGGCAGCCCGACCGGGGACGAGCTCCGTGACGAGCCCGGGTTCAGTACCTTCCTCAGCGACCGCACCGGTCTGCCGACCGGGGTGGCGGGCACGCCCGCCGACTGGCTGCTCCGCTGGTTCCGTGGGCGCGACCTGCAGGACCTGCCCGAGGAGCGCATCACGCTCGGCCGGCACGCGGCCTGAGACGCACCACCCCTCGGACTGCCGGCACGCGGCCTGGGCCGCACCACTCCTCGGTCTGGAGGCACGGTGCGGGCCCGCCCCGTGCCTCCAGACTGTGAGACTGGTCCCGTGGAACGACGTGAGCAGATCCTGGTGGCCGCGGCGGAGGAGTTCGACCGCGTCGGCTTCGCCGGCGCGACGATCGCGGGCATCGCCCGCGCGGCGGGCGTCTCGCAGGGAACGCTGCACTTCCACTTCCCGACGAAGCTCGCCCTAGCGCTCGGCGTCATCGGCGAGCAGAACGCCCGCACCTTCGACGTCGTCAGCCACACCGACAGCTCGCCGGTCGCCGCGCTGATCGGGGCGTCGCACGGCATCGCCGACCTGCTCCGGACCGACCCGATCGTGCGGGCCGGGATCCGGCTGTCGCTGGAGCGCGGCGAGTTCCAGACCGCGACGCTGAGCTTCTACGAGCAGTGGATCGGCGGGATCGTCGACGTGTTCCGGTTGGCGGTCGCGAGCGGGGAACTCCGGACGGACCTGACCGCGGAGCAGCTCGGGTCGACGGTGGTGCCCTACTTCACGGGCGTGCAGCTCGTGTCCGACGTCCGGACGCGGCGCACCGACCTGATGCCGGCCGTGGCGACGATGTGGCGCGTGGTGATCGCGGCGACGGCGGACCCGAAGCACCGCGACCGGCTGCTCGGCGTCGTCGAGGACGAGTTCACCGAACGCTGATCCGGCGACGGGGTCCTGGGTCGGTTCAGAGGTCGTGCAGCTCGCGGTCGCGGAACCACTTCAGCAGCCAGGCAGCACTCGTCCGGTCGAACGAGCGCGGGAAGTCCATCGTGCCCGACAGGAAGGGACTGAAGCCCTCCTCGGACCGGATGTCCGAGTCGTCGAGCGCGCGGTAGGCCATCGACCAGCCGTCGAACCGTCGGCGCTCGATGTCCTCGCGCACCAGCGACTTGACCTCGCCGTGCCGTCGGTCCTTCGCGATCACGTCGTACCGGTCCTGCACGCTCCACGCCGGCCCCTCGAGCAGCTGCATGAACCGGCCGCCCTTCGCGAGCAGGAGCCCGGAGACCCCGAGCGCTTCGTTGCGCAGCCGGGACTCCGCGAGCAGCACCGCCATGGCCTGGTCGTCGAAGGGGACGACGGCACGGCTCATGTAGACGATGGAGACGAGCACTCCTCCATCCTGCTGGGTGGAAGGCCGCTGAGCGAAGCGGATGTCCGCAACGCGCCTCACGGATCGGTGCTGCGGATCAGCCCTGCGGCAACTCGTGCGCGGTGACGTCCTCGTTGCGCTTCTTCCGCCACGGACGGGCCGGGGTGTTCGGACCGTCCCACACCAGGATCGCGCCCCAGGCGGCGGCGATCAGCGGCACCGAGATGATCGCGCCGGTGATGCCGGCGAGGACGGTGCCGGCGGTCAGCCCGATCAGGATGACGAGGCCGTGCAGCTTGAGGGTGCGCCCCATCAGGACGGGCTGCAGCAGGTTGCCCTCGAGCTGGTTCACCAGCACCACGATGCCGATCACGATGAGTGCCTGCACCGGACCGAGGGCCACGAGCGCGACCAGGGCGGCGAGGATGCCGGCGGCGGTGGCACCGACGATCGGGATGAACGCGGTGATGAAGACGATGACGGCCAGCGGCAGGGCGAGGGGCACGCCGACGATGGCGATGCCGACTCCGATGCCGATCGCGTCGACCGCCGCGACCGTGGCGGTGCCGCGGACGTACCCGCCGAGGGTCGAGACGACCCGGTCGCCGACGCGACGTGCTCGGGCGTAGCGCTCACCGGTGAAGGGGCGGAGCAGGAATTCCCAGATGCTCGGGCCGTCCTTCAGGAAGAAGAACAGCACGACGATCATCAGGACGAGCCCGGTCAGGAAGTTCGCGGTGGCCGAGGCTCCGGCGAGGGCACCGGAGCCGAACTGCGCGCTCGTGACGAAGTCGGACGCCGACGCGACCGCGTCGTCGATCTGCTTGTCCGAGATCGAGAACGGCAGGTTCTTCGCGAACTCCTGCAGTTGCTGGAACCCGTCGACTGCCGACTTCTGCAGCTGCGCCCACTGGTTCTCGACGGCGACGACGATGAGCCAGCCGATCAGCCCCAGGATCGCGAGGACGCCGATGAGCACCGCGAGGGTGGCCAGCACCGACGGCACCCGGTGCTTGCGGAGCCACGACACCACGGGGTGCATGGCCGACGCGATGATGAGCGCGAGGAGCACGGGGATCGTGACGACGCTCAGGATGTTGCTCGCCCAGACGACGCCGGCGACGACCACCACGACGATGATGAGCTGCAGGCACCGGGTCGCGAAGTGCCCGGCGGAGTCGGACCACGCGGCCTGGACCCTGGACGGAGCGGCTGGGGTGGTCGGGCGCGGGGCGTCGCGGAAGAACGGCATGCCGGAGACGCTACCGACCGGACGGCCGTCGCGCCGGTTCCGACGGCTCGATCGTCCGCCCGGTGTCCTGTCCCCGCGTCGCCGGGGCGACCAGGAACGCCGCGACCAGCAGGACGAGCGGCACGAGCATCGCCGTCTGCAGACCGAGGTGCTCCCCGACGAACCCGAGCAGCGGCGGCCCCACCAGGAAAGCGATGTACCCGGCGGTGGCCACCACCGACACCCGGCGGTCGCCGTCGGTGGGGTGGTCGCCCGCGGCGGAGATCGACAGCGGGAACCCGAGCGCGATGCCCAGACCCCAGACGCCGGCGGCGGCCGCGGTGACGACCGGACTCGGTGACAGCACGACGAGCAGGACCCCCACCGCACCGACCGCGGCACAGACCCGGACGACCGGGGCGCGTCCGAACCGGGCGACGAGCGGGGTGCCGGCCGCACGACCGATGAGCATGGCGAGGGCGAACCCGGTGAACACGAGGGACCCGACGGACTCGGGGGCGTCGTGGTCGGTGGTCATCAGCAGCGGGAGCCAGTCGCTCGCTGCACCCTCGGCGAAGGCCATCGCCAGCGTGATCACGGCGATCATGGCGAGCTGCACGGTGAGGACGGAGCGGCGGGCTCCCCGACGGGTGCCGCGGGCAACGGCAGGCGCATCGGTCGGTGTCTCACGAGGCACCGGCCGCAGGTTCAGCGCCCCGAACACCGCCAGCGTGGCCATCACCGCGGCGCCGACGAGCAGGTGCACCCGGACCGGGGTCCCCGCAGCCGTCATGGCGATGCCGACGACCCCACCCACCACGCTGCCGAGGCTGAAGCACGCGTGCAGCACCGGCACGACCGGTCGCCCGATCTGCCGTTCGACCGCGGCGGCCTCGACGTTCAGCCCGATCTCGGCGACGCCCGCCCCGAAGCCGATCAGGAACAGCCCAGCCCAGACCCCGGCGGCGACCTGCGCCGGGGCGAGCAGCGCGACGAGCACCATGCCGACGACGGGCAGCGCGCCCCCGAGCAAGATCAGCGGGCGGTTGCCGGTCCGTCGCACCAGCGCCCCGGCGCCGAGGATCCCGATCATCGACCCGATCGACAGTCCGAGCAGGACGAGGCCCATCGCCTCGATCGAGGCTCCGAGCTCATCGCGGATCGCGGGCGTCCGGGTGATCCACGTCGCGATCCCGAACCCGGTCACCGTCGACGTGGCGAAGAGTGCGAGTCGATGCCGCCCGGCCATGCCCCCATCTGATCGGTCCCCGGACGGCCCGTCAAGGGCGACCGCGTCCCGCGCTTAGGATCGGGCGCATGGCGACCGTCCTCCTCGTCCGTCACGGACGCACCACTGCGAACGCCACCGGCGTCCTGGCCGGACGCACCGCCGGCGTGCGACTCGACGCCGTCGGCCGCACCCAGGCCGAGCGGACCGCGGAGCGCATCGCCGCGGTGCCCGTCGTCGCCGTGGTGTCGAGTCCGCTCGAGCGCTGCCGGCAGACCGCCCGCGCGATCCTGGACCGACAGACCGACCGGCCGGCCGGGCCACCCGCCTCGCTGATCGAGCGGGCGATCACCGAGGCCGACTACGGGCAGTGGCAGGGCCGGAAGCTCGCCGACCTGGCGAAGGAGCCCCTCTGGCGCACGGTGCAGGCGAACCCGAGCGCCGTCGTGTTCCCCGGCGGTGAGTCCATGCAGACGATGCAGTCCCGGGCCGTCGCAGCCGTCCGGCGCATCGACGCCGAGGTCGAGGCGGAGCACGGACCCGGCGCCGTCTGGGTCGCGGTGAGCCACGGCGACATCATCAAGAGCGTCCTCGCCGACGCCTTCGGCATGCACCTGGACCTGTTCCAGCGCATCGGCGTCGGCCCGGCCTCGGTGTCCGTCGTACGCTACGGCGAGCACCGCCCGGAGGTCGTCGCGACGAACACCGAGTCCGGTGACCTGTCCTGGCTGCGCACCGCCCCGGCACCCAGCGGGGACGCCGCGGTCGGCGGCGGCGCGGGCAACCCGGCACCCGATGCGCACACCGGCACCGGGCGTCCGGCGCCCGACGCGCCCGCGGGTCCTGCCGGACCCTGAACGGCCGGAGCCGAGCGCTCCTACAATGCGGGTATGCCCACCATCGTCCACGGCTTCGACTGGCCGGACCGCCTCGTCGTCGGCACCATCGGCCGTCCGGGTGAGCGCGCCTTCTACATCCAGGCCCGCTCCGGTCGGCGCGTCACCAGCGTCGCGCTCGAGAAGGAGCAGACCGCCGTGCTCGCCGACAAGATCGACGAGCTCCTCGACGAGGTGGCGACCGTCGACGACAACCGCTTCAGTGTGCCGCCGTCGGTGCCCGTCGAACTCCGCGACCCGGAGCCGCTCGACCAGCCCGTCGAGGCCGAGTTCCGCGCCGGGGCCCTGAGCCTGGGCTTCGACCCGTCCACCGCGCAGGTCGTCATCGAGGCGTACCCGATCGACGACGAGGTCGAGATCGTGTCCGAGGAGAGCGAGGACGGCATCGAGATCGAGGCCGTCGTCGAGATCCCCGAGCCCGCCGAGCTGTTCCAGGTGAAGATCCCGGTCGGCACCGCCCGGGCCTTCGTCGAGCGCACGCGCGAGGTCGTCGCCGCCGGTCGTCCGCCCGGCGACGCATGAGCGACGGCTCGCTGTCCGTCCGGGCGCGCATCCGCGAGGCGTCCAACGCCACCTTCCTCGCCGAACTCGACGGCGCGACCGTCGTCTACAAGCCCGTCGAGGGCGAGCGCCCGCTGTGGGACTTCCCGGACGGCACGCTCGCCGGCCGCGAGATCGCCGCGCACCTGGTCTCCGAGGCGTTCGGCTGGGGTGTCGTCCCACCCACGTGGATGGGTGACGGTCCGTTCGGGCCCGGCATGGTGCAGCGCTGGCAGGACGTCGATCCCGAGCAGGACGCCGTCGACCTGGTGGCGCCGGAGCTCGCCGAGGCAGCGGGTTCGCCCTGGCTGCCCGTGCTCGAGGCCATCGACGAACACGACCAGCCCGTGACGCTCGTGCACGAGGACTCCGAGGCCCTGCGCCGGATGGCGGTCTTCGACGTCGTCGTGAACAACGCCGACCGCAAGGGCGGGCACGTGCTCGCGATGCCCGACGGCCACCGCTTCGGCGTGGACCACGGGCTCACCTTCCACGTCGAGCACAAGCTCCGGACGGTCCTGTGGGGCTGGATCGGGGAGCCGCTCGGGCCGGACGAGCTCGAGGGCCTCGACCGGGTGTCCGAAGCCCTGCGCGGCGGTCTCGGCGACGTGCTCGCCGAGCACCTGACGGACGAGGAGATCGACACGCTCCGGGCGCGCTGCGCGGCCCTGCGCGCCGTCGGGATCTTCCCGCCGCCGCCCGGTCACGGCCCCGCGGTGCCCTGGCCGCTGTTCTAGACGCACCCAGGGACGGACGGGAGGCCCGTGGCGGTCTCGCCACGGGCCTCCCGTCCGTCTCGTGTGGGCTTCAGAGCCCCCAGTCGTCGCGGAAGAGCGCGCCGCCGGCCCCGCGACGCGAGCCGAGGTACGAACCGACCACGGCGACCCCGAGGTCGTCGTTCTCCGGTGCCACGACGCTGCCGTCCACCCGCTTCGCCATCGCGTCGATGAACCGGGCGAGCCCCGGGTCCTCGCCGAGCCGGAAGAACGTCGTCTGGGCGCCGAGGCGTCCGGCGTTCTCGAGCTCCCGTACGGTCAGCGCGATCGTCACCGGGTCGGGCGGGTAGTCGAACCAGACCTGCCCGTTCGGCTCGAGGTGCGACGTCGGCTCGCCGTCGGTGACGATGAGGAGCACCGGTTGGGCCGTGGGGTGCTTGCGGAAGTGCCGGTTGGCGAGGAGCAGGGCATGGTGCAGGTTCGTGCCCTTGTCCCACATCGCGTCGAGACCGACGAGCTGTTCGACGTCCATCACCTCGGCCTCGCGACCGAAGGCGATGAGCTGCAGGTCGTCGCCGCGGAACCGGGTCGACACCAGGGTGTGCAGCGCCAGGGCGGTGCGCTTCATCGGCACCCAGCGGTCCTCCATCGCCATCGAGAACGACGTGTCGACGAGCAGCGCGACGCAGGCCTGGGTGCGGGCCTCGGTCTCCTGCACCTCGACGTCCTCGATGCTCAGGCGCACGCCGGCTCCCTGTCGTCCGCTCGCCGCCGTCCGCACGACGGCGTTCGTGATCGTGCGGGGGATGTCCCACGGCTCGGTGTCGCCGAACGCCCACTGCCGCGACGCCCCCGAGGGCTCGCCCGCGGCGCCCGAGCGACGGAGGTCCCGTGCGCCCTGGCGACCGGACATCCGCTGGGCGACGTCCTTGAGCAGGCTCTTGCCGAGCTGCCGCATCGCCTTCGGGGTGAGCCGGAGCTGCCCGTCGGCACCGCGGCGCATCGCCCCGGAGTTCCGGAGCGCCTGCTCGAGGCGCTGCAGGGTCTTCGCGTCGACCGCAGCCTCGTCGCCGAGCTGCCGGGACAGCGCGTCGAGGTCCAGGTCGTCGAGCTCCGAGCCCGGTCCGGACTGGTCGAGCTGGTCGGCGAGGGCGTCGAGGTCCGCGATGTCCTGGAACACCCCGGTGCCGTCGCCCAGCCCGAGCCCCTGTTCACCCTCCATGCGTTCGGATCCGCCCCAGTCCTCGCCGGGACGCAGTGCGCGCAGGGTACGGTCGAGCTGGGACAGCTGCCCCATCAGGTCGGGGGAGCCGAACGCCTGCTGGGCGAGGGCGTCGAGTTCGTCCCGCTGCTCCTGGGTCATCGAGTTGCGCATGCGCTGCGCCGCGGCCGCGCGGGCTGCCAGGTCGTCGAGCAGCTCGTCGACGTTCGCCGGGTTCGACGGGAAGTACTCGCCGTGCTGGTCCATGAAGTCGTCGAACTGCTGCTGGGTGTCCTCGCCGCGGGCATGCGCCTCGAGCAGGGCGTTGAGGTCCTGCATCATCGCGCTGACCGCGGCCCGGTCCTGGTCGGTGGCACCCTCGAGTGCCTGTTTCATGCCGGCGAAGCGCTGGTCGAGCACCTCGCGGCCGAGCAGGTCCTTGATCTCGTCGTACTTCTGCCGCGCGGTCGGGCTCGTCCAGTCGTAGTCGCCGAGTTCCTGCACGGCGGCGGCGGGGGAGGTCGACAGGCTGTCGAGCTGCAGTTCGGCCAGGGCCCGGTCGCCGTCGTCGAGGTCGACGTTGCGGGCGAGCTCCCCCCGCTCGGCGAGCAGCGCCTGGTCGAGGAGCTCGCGCACCTGCTGCAGGGTGCCGTCGAGGTTGTTCTTGCTCGTCAGCTCACGGCGGCGCTCGGCCACCCGTCGGGCCAGGTCGTCGAGACCGCGCTGCGTCCGGCCCCCGCGCCGCAGGAACTCCCGCATCGCGCGCTCGGGCGACGTGCCGCCCATCACGTCCTGCCCGATGGCGTCGAGCGCCTCGGCCAGGTCGACCGGGGCGGCGAGCGGGTCGGGTCCGTCGGTGTACCGGCCGTACCGGGTGTCGCGCGTCAGGCGCCGGTTCTGCCTAGCCATAGACGGCTTCGCCCCCGCCGGACTCCTTGCTGATGCGCCGGGCGAGGAACAGGCCCTCGAGGGCGAGCTCGATCGCGCCGGCGCGTTCGCCGTCGTTCGTGGCACCCATCCGGTCGCACACCTGGTCGTACAGGTCGGACTCGCCGATCGACGGCAGGCCTTCGAGGAACGCCCGGGCGCTGACCTGCTCGCCCGTGGTCACCATCGTGCCGCCGTCGAGCGCGTCCACGAGCACCGCGAAGTCGAGACCCTTGAAGCGGGAGCGCACGGTCTCGGCGGTCGCGGTGCGGAGCAGGTGCTCGAGGACCTCGTCGGCCCGGTCTTCTTCGCCGTTCTCGAACTCGATCTTGCCGCCGAGGACGTCCACCGCGGTCTCGAGGTCGATCGGCCGGGCGACCGCCTCGTCCTCGCCCTGGCGCGCTGCGCGGTGCACCGCGGCGGCGGACACCGTCTCGGCACCGGCGATCGCGAACCGGGCGCTCACACCGCTGCGCTGGTCGACGGCGCTCGAACCACGCAGTGCGCGGGTGAACCGGGCGAGGATCTCGATCAGGGCGTCGGGGACCTCGGCCGTCAGCTGGGCCTCCTGCCGGATGACGGCGATCTCGTCGTCGAGCTCGATCGGGTAGTGCGTGCGGATCTCGGCGCCGAAGCGGTCCTTCAGCGGCGTGATGATCCGGCCGCGGTTCGTGTAGTCCTCGGGGTTCGCGCTCGCCACGACGAGCACGTCGAGCGGCAGCCGCAGCACGTAGCCGCGGATCTGGACGTCGCGCTCCTCCATCACGTTGAGCATCGCGACCTGGATGCGTTCGGCCAGGTCGGGCAGCTCGTTGATCGCGACGATGCCACGGTGCCCGCGGGGGACGAGTCCGAAGTGGATGGTCTCCGGGTCGCCCAGGCTGCGGCCCTCGGCGACCTTCATCGGGTCGACGTCGCCGATCAGGTCGGCGACGCTCGTGTCCGGCGTCGCGAGCTTCTCGACGTAGCGGTCGTCGCGGTGTCGCCAGCTGATCGGCAGGGCGTCGCCGAGGTCGTCGGCGCGCCGGATGCTCGCGGTGGTGATCGGTTCGTACGGGTGCTCGCCGAGCTCGGAGCCGGTGATGACCGGCGTCCACTCGTCGAGCAGGCTCTGCAGGGTGCGGAGCAGCCGGGTCTTGCCCTGGCCGCGCTCGCCGAGCAGGACGACGTCGTGGCCGGCGATCAGGGCGCGTTCGAGCTGGGGGATGACGGTGGTCTCGAAGCCGTGCAGGCCGGGCCACGGATCGGTGCCCTGGCGCAGGGCGGTGAGCAGGTTGTCGCGGATCTCGGCGCGGACCGTCTTCTGGACGTGACCAGAGGTGCGGAGCTCGCCGACCGTGCGGATGTCAGGTCGGGTCACCTCTCCGACGCTACGCCGCGTAGGCGACGGCGACCAGGGTCGGACTGGAGGCGCGTGGCGGGCCCGCACCGTGCCTCCCGTCCGCTTGTGGGTTTCCATCGCACTTGCGATCATTGAGATCCCGGCGACGGAGCCGGATTCGAAGTAGGGGGATCCGGCTCCGCCCCCGGTTGCTCGTTCGGCATCTGAACCACATCGGCGATCTCGGCGTACGGTCCCATTTCGTGAGCAGCGCGAACGCAACCATCAAGAGCCTGGTGCCCGCCAGGATGGACCGCTTGCCGTGGACCCGGTTCCACTGGAGCGTCGTCGTCGGACTCGGCGTGTCCTGGATCCTCGACGGTCTCGAGATCCAGATCGTCTCGAACGCGGGTTTCCAGGCGGACCTGAACCTGTCGACGCAGCAGGTCACCTCACTCGGGACGATCTACCTCATCGGGCAGGTCGTCGGCGCGATCGTGTTCGGTCGGATGTCCGACCGGTTGGGGCGACGGAAGCTCTTCATCCTCACGCTGGCGATCTACCTGATCGGCTCCGGCATCGCTGGGCTCGCCCAGGACTTCTGGTTCCTCGCGGCGTTCCGGTTCGTCGCGGGGCTCGGCATCGGCGGCGAGTACGCGGCGATCAACTCGGCGATCGACGAGCTCATCCCGGCGAAGTACCGCGGGCACGTCGACATCGCCATCAACGGCACGTACTGGGGTGGTGCCGCGCTCGGCGCGTTCGCCAACATCTACCTGCTCGACACGGCCAACTTCGCCGAGAACATCGGCTGGCGCATCGGCTTCTTCCTCGGCCCGGTGCTGGGCATCGCGATCATCTTCCTGCGCCGGCACATCCCGGAGAGTCCGCGGTGGCTCATGACGCACGGACGCGAGGAGGAAGCCGAGGCGACGGTCACACGGATCGAGGAGTCGGTGGAGAAGTCCACCGGGCACCGCCTGCCGGACGTCGACCAGTCCAAGGCGATGACCGTCACCCCGACCGACAACGTCAAGTTCCGGACGATCGTGAAGGTGCTGTTCCGGCAGTACCCGACCCGGACCCTCGTCGGCGCGACGATGATGATCACCCAGGCGTTCCTCTACAACGCGATCTTCTTCACGTACGCCCTGGTGCTCACGAACTTCTTCGGGCTGAAGACGGCCGAGACATCGGTGTACTTCTTCCCGTTCGCGATCGGCAACCTGCTCGGCCCGATCATCCTCGGGCGGTTCTTCGACACCTGGGGTCGTCGGCAGATGATCTTCTCGACGTACCTGGTCTCGGGTCTCGTCCTCGCCACCTCGGCGTTCCTCTTCCAGGCCGACGCGATCTCGGCGACGGTGCAGGTCGCCTTCTGGTGCGTGTCGTTCTTCTTCGCCTCGGCGGGGGCATCGAGCGCCTACCTGACCGTGTCGGAGATCTTCCCGCTCGAGCTGCGGTCGCAAGCCATCTCGTACTTCTTCGCGTTGGCGCAGATCTTCGGTGCCGTCGCCCCGCTGATCTACGGTGCACTCATCGGTGACGGCTCGTCGCGGGAGCCGCTGTTCTGGGGGTACCTGCTCGGATCCGCGGTGATGATCGCCGGTGGGGTCGTGGCGCTGGTGTTCGGGGTCGACGCGGCGCGGAAGGGGCTCGAGGACGTCACCCAACCGCTCTCGGTGCTCACCGGGGACGCGAAGTCAGACCGGAAGTGAGCCCTGTGGCGGCGGCTTGACATTCTGTATTCAGAGTGTTTAGCGCCGCCGTCGCAGCGCTGTCACTGTGCCTGCATGGCACTCCTCCACAGCGCGACACCGGCGACCACGATCCACGGCAGCGACCGCCCTCGCCTCGGGGGTGCCGTCCGTGCGTGAGCCTGGGCTGATGGAGCACACCCCAATCCGAGCCGGCGCCGGCGGACTCGATCCCCACGGCCTGCGCCGCAGCCTGCTGCGCGACGCGGTGTTCCTGCGACTGCTCGACAACGTCCTGCGGGGGGAGTACCGCCGCGGGCAGCGGCTGCGGCTCGACACCCTGGCATCGGACATGCGGGTGTCGCGCACACCGGTGCGCGAAGCCCTCGTGACCCTCGAGTCCCTGCAGCTGGCCAGCGTGCAGCGGTACGTCGGTGTCGTGATCTCGCAGTGGTCGGTCGACCAGATGATCGAGCGGATGCGGATCGCCCAGGCCCTGCTCGTCGATCCGCCGTCGAACTCCGTCAGGTACCACGACCGGTTCGACAAGGTGTGGCTGCGGGAGTGCTGGACCGAAGCCGGTGCCTTCGTCGAGCTCGGCGCCTGGTACCTGCGGCGCCGCGGGTCGTCGGTCAGCGGCGACTGGTTGCTGTCGCAGCGCATCGTGCTCGACATGTTCTTCACCGACGACGTCGCCCTGGCGAACGGGATCGATGCCGTGGTCGACCGGCGACGACGGGTCGAGTTCGTCGAGCGGGCCGTGGCCGCTGCGGAGCGAGACGCCCTCGACGACTGTGCCGCGGCGCTCCTCGACCTGTCGTCCGCCCTGATCGCCCTGCCCGACCGCTTCCGGGTGGTCGTGTCGGCCTGAACCGACCTCGGCTGCGCATCCGCTCAGGTCCGCGCCGACCGCCGTAGATCCGCAGGTCGCGGCACTGAGCAGCGAGTGTCACCGGTGTCCCTCGCACTGGATCGTCAGGCAACGTCGTGGCAGCCTTGACCGGTTGCCGTCCCCGGCGTGTCCACCGACGACAGGAGTGCCCGTGAACGACGTCCGCGATCGATCCCACCGCTTGAACCGAGCGTCCGGGATCGCACGGCACGGACGTCTGCGGCGCTCGAGC
Organism: Curtobacterium sp. MCLR17_044; assembly: GCF_003234435.1. NCBI lineage: Bacteria > Bacillati > Actinomycetota > Actinomycetes > Micrococcales > Microbacteriaceae > Curtobacterium > Curtobacterium sp. MCLR17_044. Next base: position 31,024 of record NZ_QKTC01000024.1, read on the forward strand.
CCCTTCGCGACCGCTGCCAAGACGGTCTCCGCCGTCGTCGCAGTGGCCCTGGTGAGTTCGGTCTCGGTCACGGCGATCGCGGCGAAGCAGGTCACGGACGACCTCGGTGACGGCGTCGAGATCCAGGGCCAGCCCGCACCGCAGGCGAAGGGCGGCGCGAAGCCGATCAGCGCCTTCAAGGGCGGGTTCAACATGCTCGTGGTCGGCACCGACAACGACCCCGAGCAGAGCGCAGCCTTCGGGGAGCGCGATGCGACCCTCAACGACGTCAACATCCTGCTGCACGTCTCGGCCGACCACACCAACGCGACCGCGGTGAGCATCCCGCGCGACCTCGTCACGCCGATCCCGGCCTGCAAGAAGACCGACGGCACGGGCACGGCTCCGGCGATGGCGGCGCAGCCGATCAACACCTCGTTCGGCGAGGGCGGCCTGAACTGCGTCACCCAGACCGTTGCCGGGCTGACCGGCCTCGACATCCAGTACTCGGCCGCGGTGTCCTTCAAGGGCGTCATCGAGATGTCGAACGCGATCGGCGGCGTGCCGGTCTGCGTCGCCCAGCCGATCACCGACTCGTACACCGGGCTGAACCTGCCGGCCGGCACCTCGACCCTGCAGGGCGACGAGGCCCTGGCGTTCCTGCGCACCCGGCACGGGGTCGGCGACGGATCGGACCTCGGTCGGATCTCGAGCCAGCAGGTGTTCCTGTCGTCGCTGCTCCGCACCGTGAAGTCGAACGACACCCTCGGTTCTCCGGCCCGCCTGTACAAGCTGGCCCGGGCCGCGGCGTCCAACATGCAGCTCTCCCAGAGCCTGAACGACATCGGGACGATGGTGCAGATGGGCCTGGCGCTGCGCGACCTGCCGCTGGCGCAGGTGAACTTCGTGCAGTACCCGGGCACCACGGGCGGCACCGGTGTCTACGAGGGCAAGGTCGAGCCGACGACGTACCTGGCCGACCGGCTGTTCGCGAAGATCAAGGCCGATCAGTCGTTCTCCCTCGGGGCGGACAGCACGGGCATCGGGTCCGAGACGAACCCGACGCAGCCGAACCCGACGCAGCCGACCGCTGCACCGTCGTCGCAGGCCGCTGCGCCGGAGCCCGCGACCCCCGCGACACCGGCAGCGCCGTCGTCCGCTGCGCCGCGCACCCCCTCGGCGACGCCCGAGACCATCGACGGGCTCGAGGGCCAGTCCGCCGACCAGCAGACCTGCTCCAAGGCGTTCGGGTACTGAGGCGCGGGCGGACGGTCGCTTGCTTGCCGCCTCCCGCCCCTGCCCCTTCCGCGAAAGCGACAGTCTGCCGCCGAACATCCGCGGCACTCTGTCGCCCTGGCACCTGTGACGGCCGAGCTCGGTGGCGCAGTGTCGCTTTCGTGGGCCCGCCGTTGCCGTGCGCGCGCCCGAACGTCAGCAGTGCACCCGCCCCCGAACGCAGAAACGGGGGCGCGGTGGTGGGCCGCGCCCCCAGGGGAAGTCGCTCCCCGCCGGGCGCCACGCGATCGGGCGCGCCGGGCCCGCACGGGGAACGACGTCGGGTGCTGTGTCGCGACGACGGGGACGAGCCCCGGAACGTGATTGCCGCGTCCCGATGATGGTATGCAGTGGGGTACGCCCCGACAACCCCCACGTGTCCCCACTTCGGGGGACCGAGTGTGACGGGTCGTGCCACGCGCGGGTGTGCGTCGGGTCGAGAGTGGCGCGGTCCTCCTGTATGGTGGTCGCAGCGCTCGCGAGAGTGCTTGGAGACGTCGCATAGTCCGGCCGAGTGCACCACCCTGCTAAGGTGGAGTCCCCTTTGAGGGGACCGAGGGTTCAAATCCCTCCGTCTCCGCACGCCGATGAACCCCGGTCCGATCGGACCGGGGTTTCGTCGTTCTCAGGCCCGAAGCGCCCGCGTCAGACGGTCACGATGCTCCCCGTCGTCGTGGTCCGCACTCCCGCACGCCCCCGACGCACCGCGCCCATCGCGACGAGCGTGAGTGCCACGGCCGCCAGGGTGATCCCCGAGCCCGCCCAGATCGGCGACGTGTACCCGAGCCCGCCGGCGATGGTCAGGCCACCGATCCAAGCGCCGAGTGCGTTGCCGAGGTTGAACGCGGCGATGTTCGCCCCGCTCGCCAGGGTCGGCGCATGGTCGGCGTACTGCATCACCCGCGTCTGCAGGGCCGGGACGGTCGCGAACCCGAATGCCCCCATCAGCACGAGGGCGATCACGGTGAGCACCGGCGAGGTCGCGACGAGGGCGAACACCGCGAGCACCACGGTCAGCACGACGAGCACCACGAGCAGCGTGCGGTCGATCGAGCGGGCCGCGAGCTTGCCGCCGGCGAAGTTGCCGACGAACAGCCCGATGCCGAACACGATGAGCAGCCACGGCACCGCCGACGACGGGAAGCCGGACACCGAGGTCAGCGTGTACGCGATGTAGGTGAAGGCGCCGAACATCCCGCCGTAGCCGAGCACGGTCATGCCGAGCGACAGCCAGACCTGCCCGGACCGGAAGGCGCCGAGCTCGCGGGCGAGGGACGGAACCTCGGTGGAGCGGACTGCGGGGACGAGGACGAGCACGCCGATCAGGGCGACGACGCCGATGGCCGCGATCGCCCAGAACGTCGCACGCCAGCCGGCGGCCTGGCCGAGGAAGGTGCCGAACGGCACGCCGAGCACGTTCGACGCGGTGAGCCCGGTGAACATCAGCGCGACGGCCGAGGCGCGCTTGGATCGCTCGACCATGTTCGCGGCGACGACCGAGCCGATGCCGAAGAACGCTCCGTGGCACAGGGCGGCGATGACGCGGCCGGTCATCATCGCGCCGTAGGTCGGGGCGATCGCGGACAGGGTGTTGCCGACGATGAACAGCACGAGCAGCCCGAGCAGGACGGGCTTGCGGGGGAGTCGGGTGGTCGCGGCGGTGAGCCCGAGGGCCCCGACGATGACCGCCAGGGCGTACCCGGTGACGAGCCAGCCGGCGGTGGTCTCGGTGACGCCGTAGTCGGCCGCAACCTCGGGCAGCAGGCCGGTGATGACGAACTCGGTCAGGCCGATGCCGAATCCGCCGAGTGCGAGGGCGATGAGTCCCGCGGGCATGGATGTCCTTCCGTTGTGCAGCTGTGCCGCGTACGCTGGTTGTTGCAGACGCGGGATATCGATAGTTGCACACGCGGGGTATCCGCGCAAGCAACTGTCGCCGTCTGCACCGACCGAAGGAGCCCCGATGTCCGTCGATGACACCTCCACCGCCGTCCGTGCCCACGGCTGGCGCACCCTGGCGGCGCTGCACGGCCTCATCGAGACGCGCCTGGAGCGGGCCCTCCGGCAGGTCGACCTGTCCGTCGTCGAGTTCACGGTGCTCGATGCCCTGCGCCGCCAGGACGGCTTCCACATGCGCATGCAGCAGCTCGCCCGCGCGGCCGCCCTCAGCCCGAGTGCGACCACTCGACTGGTGAACCGGCTCGAGGAGCGTGCCCTGCTGACCCGTGTCCTGTGCGCCGACGACCGTCGCGGGCTCTACACGGAGCTCACGCACGCCGGGCAGGTCCTGCTCGAGCGTGCGACACCGATCCACGCCGAGGCGCTCGAGGGCGCCCTCGCCGAGGCGCACGAGGTCCCCGAGCTCGCCGACCTGGCTGAGTCCGTCGACCGGCTCGAGGGTGCGCGCGTCTGACCTCGGGTCACCTCGCACCCGGCCTGGAGGCCCGGCGCAGCTCCGCCCCGCCGGCGTCGGCCCCAGGGCGGTCACCACTCAGGCGCGCGGCGGCCCCGTCGTCGACCGCACGACGAGCGTCGGCGGCACGAGCGTCCGGATGGGATCCGTCGGCGTCCCCGCTGCGGCGCCGATCCGCTCGACAAGCCGCGCAGCCGCCAGGCGCCCGACCTCGTCGTTGTGCGGGTCGACCGTCGTCAGGCGCAGCAGGGGTGACGCGGCGAGCGGGGTCTCGTCGTTGCCGATCACCGAGACGTCCTGCGGCACGCGGAGTCCGGCTTCCTGCACGGCGGCGATCGCGCCCATCGCCATGACGTCGTTCGCGGCGAACACCGCGGTCAGGTCGGGATGCTCCCGGAGGGCGAGCCGCATGCCCTCGTAGCCGGTCGTCTCCGAGGTCGGCCCGGAGCCGTAGACCAGGGGTTCGATGCCGGATGCGAGCAGCTGCGCAACGGTGGCGTCGCGGCGGAGCGCAGCCGGGCCTCCCGAGCCGGTGACGTGGGCGATGCGGCGGTGACCCAGGCCGATCAGGTGATCCGCTGCCAACCGTCCGCCGGCGGCTTCGTCGGAGGCGACCACGTCGAGTCCGCCGGGGACGTCCTCGCGCGCGCCGGCGACCACGACCGGGGTGTCGGCGGGGATGACGACGTCGGGGAAGCCCTCGGCGGCGAGCACCACGCCGTCGACCCGCAGGGAGACCAGGTCGTCGAACGGGGATGAGTCGAGGTGGGCGTTGGCGCGGGTGTCGGCGAGGGTGAGGCGGAGGCCGTGCGGGGCGAGGGCCTCGCGGATGCCGTCGAGCATCGGGACGTACCAGGGGTTCCGGAAGTCGTCGACGATGACGCCCACGGTGCGGGTCCGGGTGCCGGCGAGGATGGCGGCGGCGCGGTTCGGGCGGTAGCCGAGCTCCGCGACGGCGGCGAGCACCGCGGAGCGGCGGGCGGGGGAGACCCCGGGATCGTCGCGCAGCACCATCGACACCAGGGACTTCGAGACGCCTGCGCGAGCGGCGACGTCGATGATCGTCGGCGGGCGAGGGGTCACGCTGAGCCTTTCCGGCATGGTGCTTGACAGGACATGGGCTGGTGCGGCTACAGTCTACCGACACGTTCTGGAACGTTCCAGAATCGGGATCCAGCGACCTTCTCGAAGGAGAGAACATGAGCGACAGCATCGGCGTCGCCGTCATCGGCGCGGGCATGGCGGGCAAGGCCCACATGGCTGCGTGGCGGAACGCACCCTCCCTCTTCACCTCGACGCTGCCGCCGGTCCGGCTCGTCTCGGTCGGCGACGTCTACGAGCCCCTCGCCGCCGAGGCCGCACGGCGCTTCGGCTACGAGCGGCACGACACCGACTGGCGGGCCATCGCGGCAGCGGACGACATCGACGTGGTGAGCGTCGTCGTCGCGAACACCCTGCACCGCGAGATCGTCGCGGGGCTGCTCGCCGCCGGCAAGCACGTGCTCTGCGAGAAGCCACTGTCCGACTCGCTCGACGATGCCCGCGCGATGGCGTCCGCCGCTGCCGAGGCCGAGCAGCGCGGAGTGCTCGGCCGCATCGGGTTCACCTACCGCCGGGCTCCCGGCCTCGCGGCCATCAAGGAGCTCGTCGAGGACGGCACGCTCGGCCGGGTCCTGCACGTCTCCGGCCGGTACTGGACCGACTACGGCGCCTCGCCCGACGTCCCGTTCTCGTGGCGCTTCGCGGGGGAGCCCGGGTCCGGTGCGCTCGCCGACGTCGGCTCGCACCTGTCCTACGTCGCCGAGTTCCTGGCCGGCCCGGTCCGGAGCGTCAGCGGTGGGACGTTCACCACGTCGATCACCGAGCGCCCCGTGGCCGCCGGACACGCCCTGCGGGGGCAGGCCGTCCCGCTCACCGGAGAGACCGCGGCCGTCGGCAACGACGACTACGCCACGTTCAGCGCACGGTTCGGCGACGGCACGGTCGTCGGGTCGCTCGAGGCCTCCCGCGTCGCGGCCGGGCACCCGAACGGCCTCGTCATCGAGGTGTTCTGCGAGCGCGGCGCCGCCCGCTGGGACCAGGAGCGCGCCTCCGAGATCGGCCTCGCGCTGCAGTCCGACGGTTCGCGTCTGGGTGGGTACCGTCAGGTCGTGCTCGGCCCGGACCACCCCTACGTCGCCGGTGGCATGGCGATGGACGCCCCGGGCGTCGGCTGGGGGCAGAACCAGATGTTCGAGTACCAGGCCCGGGCGTTTCTCGACGAGATCGCGGGGCTGTCCGGCGCCGCGCCCGACGCCCTGCCCGCGAACGCCACGTTCGACGACGGCGTGCACAACATGGAGGTCCTCGACGCGGTGGCACGGTCCGCCGCGGCCGGGGGCACGTCCGTCGACGTTGCCGACGCCGTCGTCCCGACCACGCAGGGTGGTGTCCGCGCATGAAGCTCGGTCTCTACAACGCGATCCTGCACGACCGGCCCCTCGCCGACGCACTCCGGGTCATCGCGGACAACGGGCTCGCCGGCATCGAGCTGAACACCGGCGGGTTCCTGCCCCCGGTGCACGTGCCCGACATCGACGCGATCCTGCAGGACGACGGTGCGCGGGACGCGTTCCTCGCGCAGTTCGCGGGGACCGGCGTCGAGATCGCCGGGCTCAACTGCAACGGCAATCCGCTGCACCCCGACCCGGCGATCGGTCCCGCGCACGCCGAGGACGTCCGGCGGAGCATCCGCCTCGCGGCCCGCCTCGGGCAGGACCGCGTCGTCACGATGTCCGGACTGCCGGCGGGGGAGCCGGGCGGGACGCGGCCGAACTGGATCGTGAACGCCTGGAGCTCGGCTGCGCTCGACGTCCTCGAGCACCAGTGGAGCGTCGCGGTGCCGTTCTGGCAGGAGATCGACGCCCTGGCCCGGGAGCACGGCGTCAAGGTCGCACTCGAGCTGCACCCGCAGAACCTCGTGTTCAACCCGGCGTCGATCCGGGAGCTCGTCGAGCGCGGCGGGCTGACCAACGTGGGGGTGGAGCTCGACGCCTCGCACCTGTTCTGGCAGCAGATGGACCCGGTGGCGGTCGCCCACGACCTCGGCCCGCTCGTGTTCCACGCCGCCGCGAAGGACGTCCGGATCAACCCGCACGCCGCGATCAACGGGGTGCTCGACAACTCGTTCCGCCGGTTGTCGCCGGACGAATCACGGACGAACCTCGGCGGCGACGAGTGGGCGAACGAGTGGCCGAAGCCGTCGGCGTGGGACTTCGTCGCGCTCGGCAAGGGCCACGACGAGGCGTACTGGACGACGTTCCTCGAGGCCCTGCGTGCGATCGACCCGGACATGTGGGTGAACATCGAGCACGAGGACACCGAGCTCGGGCGCGAAGAAGGGGTCGCGGTCGCCGCGCGCGTGCTGCGCGCCGCGGACGCGGCGCTGGCGCCCCGGTCCTGACCGTCCGTCAGCCGACCCGCACACTGCCTGGAGGCCCGTGAACCGTTCCGCGCACCGGGTGACGGATCGGCGTGTGGTGCGCCGTGCCTCCCGGCCACACCACACGCGGATCGGCCACCGGTGCGCGGAACGACCAGTCCGTGCACCCGTACCGGGTGCTGTCACCGGCCCGATGTAGCATGCACGACACCTGTCCCCGACGATGGAGCCCTGCGTGCCGGAGCCGACCCACCCCGCCTTCCCGCTCGAACACGTGCGGGCGGTGGGCGACGACATCGTGGCCTCCGTCGCCACGGTGATCGACGGCAAGGCGGAAGCCATCCGCACGGCCCTGACGGTGATGCTCGCCGAGGGGCACCTGCTCGTCGAGGACGTCCCCGGTGTCGGCAAGACCGTGCTCGCCAAGGCGCTCGGCGCCTCGGTCGGCGGGTCCGTGAACCGCATCCAGTTCACCTCGGACATGCTGCCGTCCGACGTCACGGGCGTGAACATCTTCGACCAGTCGTCCGGCACCTTCCGGTTCTCGCCCGGCCCGGTGTTCGCGAACGTGGTCATCGGCGACGAGATCAACCGCACCAGCCCGAAGACCCAGTCGGCCCTGCTCGAGGCGATGGCGGAGTCGCAGGTCACCGTCGACGGTGTGACGCGTCCGCTCGACCGGCCGTTCATGATCGTCGCGACGCAGAACCCGATCGACATGGAGGGCACGTACCCGCTGCCCGAGGCGCAGCGCGACCGCTTCATGGCCCGCATCGCGATGGGCTACCCGAGCGTCGACGCCGAACGGCAGATGCTCGCGAACCGCGGCGGCAGCGACCCGCTGTCGCGCCTGCGGCCGATCGTCGACGTCACCACGCTGCGGGCGATCATCGAGACCGTCGCCGGGGTGCACATCGCCCCCGACGTCGAGGCGTACATCATCGCGATCGTCCGGTCGACGCGCACTCACCCCGACCTCGTGCTCGGTGCGAGCCCCCGCGCGACGCTGCACCTGGCGCAGGCAGCCCGTGCGCACGCAGCCCTGCTCGGCCGCCCGTTCGTCACCCCCGACGACGTCGCGACGCTCGCCCCGATCGTGCTCGCGCACCGGCTCGTGCCGGTCGCCCGTGGGCTCGGCGGCACCGGCGAGGACACCGTGCGCGAGATCGTCGTCCGCATCGTCTCCGACACCGCCATCCCGTTCACGGCCACCCCCGTCCGCTCCTGATGGCCGGTCCATCGGCACCGCGGTCGCTGCTGCGACGCGTCGGTGCCGCACGGTCCACGGCGGCACGGTTCGGCCGCCGCGGGCTGTCACTGGCACGCCGCACCCCGTTCCCGCGCCCGACGATCCGGGGCTGGACGGTCATCGCCGTCGGCATCGGCCTGGTCGGCGGCGGTCTGGTCGGCACCACGAGCGTCGCCGTCACGGCCGGCCTGCTGCTGCTCGTCCTGGTCGTGCTCGGCATCGTGATGGCGTTCGTCGTCGCCACCCCGCTCCGCGGCAGCCGCAGCACCGCACGGGCGATCGTCCAGGTGGGTGAGGTCTACCGGGAACGCATCACCCTCGGCAGCACCAGCCTGCGGATCGGCCCGCGGGCGACGCTGCTCGTGCGCGAACAGCTCGAGGACGCCTTCGCCAGCCTGGCCGAGGCGGAGACCTACGCCGAGGTCGGGCCGAACCTGCCACCGGCCGTGCTCGACGTCGAGGCGCTCGCGATGCACCGCGGCCGCTCGCTGGTCGGACCCGTGACGATCCGGGTCGAGGACCCGTTCGGCCTGCTCCGCATCGACCGTCCCGTCGTCCCGGCTGAGGAGGTCGTCGTCGTCCCGGCCTCGGCACCCCTCGGGGCGATCGACGCCGGGGCGCTCGCCGGTGCGGTCTCGGCCGACGAGGGCCGGGTCGGACAGGGTGGCTCGGCCGACGACAGCGAACTCCGCCCGTACCGACCGGGTGACCCGATCCGCCGGGTGCACTGGGCCCAGAGCGCACGGCGCGGTGAACTCCACGTCCGCCAGACCACCCAGGCCCAGCCGCCCGAGGCCGTGATCGCCCTCGACGTCCGGCGCGAGTCCTACCAGCGGCTCGGTCGCGAGGACCTCGCCGAGCTCTCCGACCTGGGCGGCGACCAGGCCTTCGAGCACGCCGTCGTGGTGGCAGCCAGTGTCGCCCGGGCGCTCGCCGCCCGGACCTCCCGTGTCGTGCTCGTGTTCGACGGTCCCGAAGGCGCGACCCGGCACGCGGGCGACGTCGGTGGGCTCACCGACGTGCTCGTCGGGCTCGCCGACGTCCGGCTCCGCTCCGACGCCCGCGAAGTCACCGACGTCCTGCCCGAGGTCCGTGGCCGCGACGTGCACGGCATGACCGCCGTCGTGACGGGCACCTGCACCGCGGAGGAAGCCGCCGAGCTCGTCAGCGCGACCAGCGGGTCGAGCCGCGGCATCCTGGCGACGATCGTGCCGCCGGACCCGGCCGTGCGGGGCATCCTCGACCGCGGCGGCTGGCGGACCCTCGTGGTACCGGTCGTCGGCGCGACGCCGTCCGGGGCCGCCCGGTGACCGGGGTGAGCGCGCCGGCGCGTGGCCGTGCCGACGTGCGCGAGATCCTCGACCGCGACGACGACCTGCGTGACGTCCCGAGCGCCTGGGTCGTGGCCCTCGCGCCGGTGCCCGTGCTCCTCGCTGCCCTCGCCATCCGGCCGCTCGTGCAGGGCATCGCCTGGTGGGCATCGGGTGTCGTCGTCGTCGCCGTGCTCGTCGCCGTGATGCTCGCCGTGCGCCGCCAGACGCCCGGCATCCGCTTCGTCGTCCTGGTCGGCACGGTCATCGCCTGCTCGTGCGCCGCCGCCCTGGTCAACGACATCCAACCGCTCGGGTGGCTCGACGCCGACGGGGCCCTCGGGGAGACGCTCGCCGCGATCCGCCTGAACCCCGCACCACTGCCGCAGACCGACGCGATCCGGCTCGTCGTCACCGCGTCGATCGGCTGGGTGGCGGCGGTCTCGCTGTTCCTCGCCGCCATCGCGCGGATCCCGTCGCTCGCCGCGGCTCCGGCCCTCGTCATCCTGATCGTGCCGGGTGTCATCACCGGGCAGCCCGCCGGCACCCCGCTCGTCATCACCACGGCGGTGGCGTTCCTCGCGCTGCTCTGGCTGTCCGTGCGTCCGGTGCAGCGTGCACTGCCAGCCGCGGTCGTCGGGGCGATCGGGCTCGTCGTGGCCATCGGGCTGCCGACGATCGTGCCGCTCAACGCCAGCTGGTTGTCCGGCGTGACCGGTGCGATCCAGTCGCCGATCCAGCCCGGACGGCCCGGCACCCTGCTCGAACTCGGCAACGACCTGCGCCGTCCGAGCGAGCTCGAGGTGTTCCGGTACCGCTCGTCCGACGGGCAGCCCGAGTACCTGAAGCTCGCCGACCTCGACGAGTTCGGCACGGGGGACTGGGTGCCGACCGTGACGAACGCGGCCGAGGCCGACACGGCCGACGAGCAGCAGTGGGCCGAGGGCGTCAACCCGCGCCTGGCGAGCCGCGGCGACGTGACGGTCCGGATCACCGGGCTGTCCAGCACCTACCTGCCGGTGCCGTCGGGTGCGGTGTCGATCGAGTCGCAGTCCACCAACCTCGACCTGTCGCAGTGGCGGTGGATGGGGAACTCGAGCACCGTCCGGTCGACCGGAGCCGCAACCGCCCGCGGCGCGATGTACGAGGTCTACGGGGCCTCGACGTTCGCCAACGACTACCTCGATGCGGTCGCCGCCTCGGGGGTGCTCGCGCGATCCGACGGCCGTGGCTTCCGGGAGCCCAGCCGCCAGCAGCTCCGCACCGACCTCGCCCTGCCCGACGACCTGCCCGCCAACATCTCGACCACCGCGACCCGCGTCGCCGCCGCCGCGACCGACGACTACGGGCGGGCGCGGGCCCTCGAGCAGTGGTTCCGCAGCGACCTGTTCACCTACTCCGAGACCGCTCCCGTCGAGCAGGGCTACGACGGCGACAGCATGGACGTCGTCTCGACGTTCCTGAAGGTCCGCGACGGGTACTGCGTGCACTTCTCGTCCGCGATGGCCGTGATGGCCCGCACGCTCGGCATCCCCTCGCGCATCGCGGTCGGGTACCGTGCCGGGTCGCCGCAGCCCGACGGCGAGTACGCGGTGTCGAACCGGCAGCTGCACTCCTGGCCCGAGCTGTACATCCAGGGCGCAGGATGGGTCGCCTTCGAGCCGACGCCCGACTCCGACGAAGCTGCGCCGTCCGAGGAGCCCTCGGCCTCGCCGACCGCAGTGGCACCGGAGACCCCGCTGCCGGCGCCCGAGCAGACCACCCCGGCGGACGAATCAGCGTCACCGACCCCGTCGGCGTCCCCGGTTCCGGGTGCCACGGGTGCGTCCAGCACCGGCGGCGGCGGAGGACCGGTCGGGCTGCTCGTGGGCCTGCTGCTCGTGCTCGCGGTCCTCGTCGCCCCGGGCCTCGTGCGTGCGGTTCGCCGCCGATCGAGGCTGTCGGCGATCGCTGCCGGGCGCTCACCCGCCGTGCAGGCGTGGCGCGAGTTGCTCGACGACGTCGCCGACCACGGGTACGCCCCGGGCCTCGCGCCGCCGGGTGACGCCGCCGCCGTGGCCCGGACAGCCCGAGCCGTGCTCGGACGCCTGCGTCCCGGGCTGCCGGAGTCGGTCGTACCGCACCTGGAGGCCGCGGTCGACGCGGTCGATCGTGAGCGCTTCGCCGCCGACGGGGCCGCATCGGTGGACACTCCGGCGTTGGAGCGTCACGTCCGCGACGCTCGGGAGGCGCTCGACGCCTCGGTCCCCACGGTGCGCGTCGTCCGGTCGCGCCTGCTGCCGCCGAGCCTGTTGCCGTCGTCCGCCTGGTCCCACGACGGGCCGAAGCCCCGCCGTCGCGATCGCCGCACGGCCTGACGCGGGCGCGTGCCGGCTGGCGGGTGCTGCACGGTGCAGGGTTCGTCGGGTGGTGCGTGGTTGGTGGTTCGGTGCGGGGCTGTAGGCGGGCACCGGGCGGTCGAGCGGGCACGGGGTCGTGAACCCCGCACGGTGCGGGTTCCGTCGGGCGATGGCTCGGCGGGTGCTGCACGGTGCGGGGTTGGTCGGGTGGTGCGTGGTTGGTGGCTCGGTGCGGGGCTGTAGGCGGGCACGGGGCGGTCGAGCGGGCACGGGGTGGCGAACCTCGCACGGTGCGGGCTCCGTTGGGCGTCGGGTCGGAGGGTGGTGCACCGTGCGGGGTTGGTCGGGTGGTGCGTGGTTGGTGGCTCGGTGCGGGGCTGTAGGCGGGCACGGGGCGGTCGAGCGGGCACGGGGTGGCGAACCTCGCACGGTGCGAAGCCCCGACCGCCGCGCCGCGCCTCGCCGCCGCCCGCCGCCCGCGGCGCCCGCAAACCGCCGCCCGCGCCGCGGGGCACCGCGCGTCAGCGCCGGCGGATGACCGCCTCGACCAGGGTCGCGACGAGCTCGCCCGGATCGACCCCGGGCAGCGCCGGCGCGTCGAACACCAGGCCGACGTTCGCCCCGATGAGCACGGTCGCGAACTCCTCCGGGGTCATGCCCACCTCGACCTCGGGGTGGGCACCGAGCCACAGCCGCACCAGCTCGAGCACCCCGTCCTGCAGGATCCGGCGCTGCCGGATGAACTCGGGCAGCAGCTCCGGGTGCCGCACCGCGTACCCGCGGAACGCCGAGAGCAGCGCGAACTGCTCGCTCTGGTCGTTCTGCCCGAACGCGGCGCGCAGGACGTCCCCGACGTCGACGGCGGCGATGTCCGCGTGCACGAGTTCCTGCAGTGAGCCGAGCACGACGTTCGTGGACCGCTGCATGACCTGGGCGAGCAGGTCTTCCTTGGACGAGAAGTTCGAGTAGACCGCACCCTTGCTGAACCCCGCGCGCGCGGCGACGTCGTCGAGCCGTGCGCCGTACACACCCTGTTCGGCGAAGACCGCGGCTCCGGCGGCGAGCAGGCGTTCCCGGACCTCGGCGCGCGGGATGCGCTGGGTGGGGGAAGCGTCGTCGCTCATCGGTTGCTGCTCCGACCTGTGGTGGTGGTCGTCGGGGAGAGCATCGTGGTGGAGACCTGCCGCGCCGCGCGTCTGATCCCGCGCGGCATCAGCGAAGCCCCCATCCCCACGTCTGCTCGGAACCGGCGCGTTCGGGTCGCGTCGGTGCTGTGCGGACAGCGTTCACCGGGACCATCCCCGGCAGAACTGCCAGGACGATACCCGGCGGTACTGATCGTAGCGTCGCGGGGCCGCGGAGGACAGCCCCTCAGTCCTCGTGCTCTTCTCGGACACTGCCGGCACCGGTCCGACGGCCCGGGCGCCGGAGCAACCGGAGCGCGTCCGGCCGCAGGCTCCGACCCCGCCGGAGCAGCGAACCGAGGGTCGACTTCGGCTGCCAGTCACGGCCGTTCGGCAGCCCCCAGCCCCGCCGGACCGCTCCCCAGCGCAGCCCGAGCGACAGGGTGATCGCGAGCAGGATGCCGAGCGACGGTGACCCGAGCGCCGAGGCGATCACCATCACGGCCGACGCGGCGACGGCCACGGTGGCGTACAGCGCGTTCCCGCCGAACACCGCCGGCACCCGCCGCAGCAGCAGGTCACGCATGGCCCCGCCGCCGACCGCGGTGATGGTCCCCATGATGATCGCGGCGGGCCAGTCGAGCCCGGCGTCGTAGGTGCGCTGCACGCCGACCACGGCCCAGAACCCGATCACGGCGGCATCGAGCACGGTGAACAGCCGGTCCCAGGTGAGCTCGGAGAACGACACGAGGAACGCGATGAGCGCCCCGGCGACGGCGACCGGCACGTACAGCGGGTCGACGAGCGCGACGGGTGGTCCGTTCTGCAGCAGGGTGTCGCGGAGCATCCCGCCGCCGAGGCCGGAGACGAACCCGACGACCAGGAAGCCGAACAGGTCGAAGTCCATCGCGCGGGCGATGGAGCCGCCGAGCAGGGCGGACGCGAAGACCCCGGCGAGGTCGAGCACGTTCGTGACCGACGCCAGGCCGTCGACGGACAGCAGGTTCATGAGAACCATCAAACATCACGTCGCACGACTGGCGGGCCGTTCGGCGGTTAGGTTAGCCTCACCTTCGTCATGCTCGCCACTCTCGTCATCGGTCTCCGTGAAGGCCTCGAAGCCACGCTCATCGTCGGCATCATCGCCGCGTTCCTGCGTCGCAACCGCGTCCCGCTCGCCCTGATGTGGTCGGGCGTCGGGCTCGCGGTGCTGCTCAGCATCGCCGTCGGCTTCGGGCTGCAGGCCGTCGAGCAGGCGCTGCCGCAGGCCCAGCAGGAGGGCATGGAGGCGGTCATCGGCATCGTCGCCGTCGTCTTCGTCACGGGCATGATCGTCTGGATGCGCACGCACGCGCGCACCCTGACCGCCGACCTCGAGGCCAGTGCGACCGCTGCCCTCGGCCGCGGCACCGCCTGGGCTCTCGCCGGCATGGCGTTCCTCGCCGTCCTGAAGGAGGGCTTCGAGACCTCGGTGTTCCTCCTCGCCACGTTCCAGGCGTCGTCGGACACCGGCCTCGCCGCCCTCGGTGCTGTGATCGGCATCGCGGCCGCGGTCGTCGTCGGGTTCGGCATCTACACCGGTGGCGTCCGCCTCAACCTGTCGCGGTTCTTCACCGGCACCGGGGTCTTCCTGGTCTTCGTCGCGGGCGGCCTGGTGTTGACCGTCCTCCGCCGCGCGCACGAGGCCGGCTGGATCGTCATCGGCCAGCAGCGCACCGTCGACCTGTCGTGGCTCGCGCCGAACGGTTCGGTGCAGGGGGCCCTGGTCACCGGCGTGCTCGGCATCCCGCCGGACCCGCGGGTCATCGAGGTGCTCGGCTGGGTCCTCTACGTCGTCCCGGTGCTGGCCCTGACGCTCTGGCCGCGCGCCTGGCGTCCGTCGCCGGACCGCGTGCCCCGGGTGCGCGCCGTCGTCGCCGGCGCACTCGCCGTGGCGGCAGCGGCACTCGCGATCGCCGTGCCGACGGGCGGGGTCGACCTGCCCCGCACCACCGCGGTCAGCGGCGACGCCAGCTCCGTCTCCGCCAGCGTCGACGGTGCGTCCGGCGTCCTCCGCGTGGCCGGCACCGGAACCGGCCAGGAGGCCCGACTCACCCTGCCGACGTCGGCCCACCGCCGCGTCACCCGCGCGGGCGTGGCCGCCGACCGGTGGCGCGTCGTGCAGGACGGAACCAGTGAGCAGGGGAGCGGTGCCGACCGTCCGTCGACGCTGACGCTCGACGACCTCGTCACCCTGTTCGGTCGCCTGCCCGTCGGGGTCTCCCCGTCGACGAACCCCGGCCCCTTCGCGGCGCGCTGGGCCGTGCGCGACACGGTGACCCTGTGGACCGTCCGCGGTGGGGTCCTGGACGCGACCCGCGACGAACGCGAGGTGCTGACGCTGAGCGGTGGGGGCCTCCCGTCCGCGCGCACCACGACCCTGGACCGCACCGTCTGGTCCGTCCCCGATGCCCGAGTCGAGCGTTCGGCCGCCTCGGTGGCCGCAGCGGACTCGCGATCAGCCGACCTGCTGCTCTGGAAGGCCTGGCTGCCGATCGCCCTCGGCATCGCTGCCGCCGCGCAGGCGCTGCTGGCCCTCCGTGACCGCCGTCGCCGGCGACTCCCCACCATCCCTGGCTCTTATACACCTCTGACGTGGCCGACGATACGCCTATTGTCGTTCTCGGCATTCTCCGTAACATGA
>NZ_QKTC01000025.1:0-45000 GCF_003234435.1 Curtobacterium sp. MCLR17_044
CCCCCAGCCCGCTCAGCCGCGCAGCGGCCCCGACCCCGGAACGTTCCCACCGTCCGCGAACCCGGCCACGAGTGCACGCAACGCTTCTTCGGAGGTGTGTCGGGCCTCCCAACCGAGCACCGACCGGGCACGGTCGGTCCGCATTATCGGCACGCCGGCCGCGATGTCGATCCACCCGGCGTCCGTCGGCTGCAACCGCAGCCGCCACGTCACCGTCACGATCCCGCGCAGCAGCCGCAGCGGGATCCGGACGGCACCGAGCATGCCGAAGGCCCGAGCCAGTCGCGGCGGGTTGAGCACGGGCGAGGCCGCGATGTTGAACGCCCCCGCTGCCCGTCGGTCGACCGCGCGCCAGTAGGCGTCGGCAACGTCGTCGGCGTGCACGGCCTGGAACACGAACGGGTACGGCAGCGGCAGCACGAGCCAGCGGATCCACCGCACGATCGACATCGGCACGAGGTGTCCGAGGAACAGCCCCCGGATCTCGGCGGCGGCGTCCCGCTGGAAGATCAGTCCCGGGCGCAGCCGCGTGACGGTCACGGAGGGGTGGTCGGCCTCGAACGCGTCCATCGCGGCCTCGTTGGCCGCCTTGTGGATCGAGTACGTCGCCGTCGGGATGCCGTCCGTCGGCCAGCTCTCGTCCACGGGGATGCGCTTGCCGTCGACGTCCACCCCGCGGTAGGCACCGACCGAGGACGCGACGACGACCTGGGGCACCTCGGCCCGCGCGACGGCCGCCAGGACGTTCGCCGTCCCGGTCACGTTCGTGCGGTGCTGCGCGGGGATGTCGTGCGTCGGCTGGAGCGCCCACGCCAGGTGGATGACGGCGTCGGCGCCCTGGAACACGGCGGCGAGCTGGTCCACGGCGTCCGCGGCACCGACGTCGACGGCGTGCCAGACGGCGGCGGCGTACGGCTCCGCGCGCAGGTCCGGCAGCCGCCGGGCGACACCGACGATCTGGACGCCGACGCCGTCACCGGCGGCGTCACCGGCGGCGTGACGGCCGGTGTCACCGCTGGCGCCGTCACGGCCGGTGGCCCCGTCGCCGTCGGCGCGCACGGCCGCGAGCCGACGGAGCACCGCCGTCCCCACGTTGCCGGTCGCACCGACGACGACGATGCGCATCAGGCTGCGGCCATCGCGGGGTCGAGCACGACCTTGACACAGTCGTCCTGCTTCTTCTGGAAGACCTCGTACATGTGCGGGGCATCCTCGAGCGAGACGCGGTGGGTGGTCAGGTCGAGCGTGCCGAGCGGGTCCGACGGGTCGGAGACGAGCGGCATGATGTCGTCGATCCAGCGCTTCACGTTGCACTGGCCCTCGCGGATGGTGATCTGCTTGTCGAACAGCGTCATCATCGGCATCGGGTCGGCCATGCCGCCGTAGACACCACTCAGCGAGACGGTGCCCCCGCGGCGGACCAGGTCGATCGCCGCGTGCACGGCGGCCAGCCGGTCGACGCCGGCGGTCTCGATCGCCTTCTGCGCGAGCTTGTCGGGCAGCAGGCCGGCGGCGCGCTGGGCGAAGCCCGCCATCGGGTTGCCGTGGGCCTCCATGCCGACGGCGTCGACGACCCCGTCGGGGCCGCGGCCGTCGGTCAGGTCGACGAGCTCGGGCACCAGGTCCTTCGTCAGGTCGAACACCTCGGCGCCGTGCTTCGCCCCGAGGTCACGGCGGACCTGCTCGGGGTCGACGGCGAGCACGCGGTAGCCGAGGTGCTTGCCGATGCGGGCGGCGAACTGGCCGACCGGGCCGAGGCCGAGCACGGCGAGCGTGCCGCCCTCGGGCACCTGGGCGTACTGCACGGCCTGCCACGCGGTCGGCAGGATGTCGCTCAGGAACAGCCAGCGGTCGTCGGGGGTGCCGTCGTCCGGCACGACGATGGGGCCGTAGTCGGCGTGCGGCACGCGCAGGTACTCGGCCTGGCCACCGGGGACCTGGCCGTACATCTTGGTGTAGCCGAACAGCGAGGCACCGGTGCCGTACTCGGTCACCTGGGTGGTCTCGCACTGCGACTGCAGGCCGTGCTGGCACATCCAGCAGTGGCCGCAGGAGATGTTGAAGGGGATGACGACCCGGTCGCCGACCTTCAGGTTCGTGACGCCGGATCCGACCTCTTCCACGATGCCCATCGGCTCGTGGCCGAGGACGTCGCCGCGGTCGATGTACGGGCCGAGCACGCGGTACAGGTGCAGGTCGGAGCCGCAGATCGCCGTGGAGGTGATCCGCACGATCGCGTCGGTCGGCTCCTGGATGGTCGGGTCGGGGACGGTCTCGACGGACACCTTCTCGGTGCCCTGGTAGGTCAGTGCGCGCACGTTGCGTTCCTCTCGTGGTCGCTTCGAGCCTGCCTGGAGGCACGACTCGCGTTCCCCTCCTCGGTACGCGCCCGCCCCGTGGACGCTCCCAGCCCCGCGTCCCCCTCGCGCACGTCGGCGCGGGTGGGCAGCGGTGGTCGCGACCTCAGGCGAGCACGGCCGCGAGGACCCGCTCGTGCTCGTCGCGACCACCCGGTCCGGCACTGCCGGCGAGCATGATGAGCGCCTTCCACAGCGCCCATCCCCGTGCACGCGCCCACGTGTCGTCGTCCAGGTCGACGGCCTGCCGGAACACCCGTCGTGCCGGGCCGTCCAGCATCGTCCACGCGAGCACGAGGTCGCACGCCGGGTCCCCCACGCCGCACGTGCCGAAGTCGATCACCGCGCACAGCCGCCCGGTGTCGTCGACCAGCAGGTTGCCCGGGGCGACGTCTCCGTGGAACCAGACGGCCGGCGCGTCCCACCGGCTGGCGAGGGCCTCGGCCCAGACCGCTTCGCACGCGCCGCGGTCGACGACGGTGCCGCCGGTCCTGCCGCTGCCGCTGCCGCTGCCGCTGCCGCCGCCGCCGCCGCCGAGCGTGTCGAGCGCCGTCCGCACCTCGGCGTCGTACACGGACGGGTGCTCACCGCGGTGGAACGAGTGCGCGCCGGCGGTGGGGCCGCCCGTCGCCGGGACGCTCCGGAGCTGCCGGAGCACGGCACCGACCTCCGCCGCGAAGCGCTCGTGGTCGAGGTCGTCGACCTGCACGGCGGGAACCCCGTCGAGCCACCGCCGCACCGACCACGGGAACGGGTACCCCTGGCCCGGTTCCCCGAGCGCCACGGGCTCTGGGACGGCGACGTCCAGCCGCCGGGCGAGGTACGGCAGGACGTCCTGCTCCTTCTCGACCGCGGGCACGTAGCCGGCCGCGCTCGGCAGTCGCACCGACAGGGCGTCCCCGAGCCGGTAGGTGCGGTTGTCCCAGCCCTGGTGGTCGACCTCGTGCACGGGCAGGTCGGCCCAGTCGGGGAACTGCTCCGCGACGAGTCGTTCGACGAGTCCGGCGTCGATCCGGGGCACCTCGGTGTGCATGCCCGCAGCCTAGGCGTCGGACCGGGCCAGCGGTGGGGCCGGTGCGCGCGGGCGGCCAGCGGCGGGGCGGACTCGCACCGGGCCTCCCGGCCGTCGCCTCAGGCGGGTTCTGCCAGGGCGAGCAAGGCGTCGCGCGCGACCGCGAGCTCCCGCTCGTCCAGGTAGGGCGGCATGCCGACCGCGGCCGCGAGGCCCTCGGCCGCGTGCCGGACCACCAGTGCGCGGTCCTCGGGCAGGCCGTCGCGTGCGAACAGCGTCCGCCAGTGCTCGGCGTCGGCGGCGACGGCCGCGGCGATCCCCGGGACGGCCATCAGACCGGGCCAGTGCGACGACGGTGCGAACAGGTCCATCGCCTGCTCGCTGCCGCCGCAGAGCGTCCGGACGTAGGCGCGCAGGACCTTGCCCGGTCGGTTCTCGGCGAGGTCCACGTGCTGCATGACCTCGTCCGTGAACGCGGCCAACCCGTGCTCGACGACCGCGAGCAGGAGTTCGTCCTTCGACGGGAAGTGGTGCAGCAGCCCGCTCTTCGAGACGCCGGCTTCGGTCGCGATCTCGGCGACGCTCACCCGCGTACCGCGCTCGGCGAGCAATCGGCGTGCGGACTCGAGCACGGCCTGCCGCGTGCGCTCGCGGTCGCGGGAGCCGTCGGTGCCGGTGCCGGGGCCCGTGCTGCGGTCAGTGGTCATGCGGTCCATCCTGCCGGTTCGGGATGACCCGGAGCGCGACCACGGCGGCGACCGCGAGCAGCACCGCGGCGCAGACGGAGGCGAGTTGCATGCCACCGGTGAACGCCTCACGGGCGTGCTCGAGCACCGGCGACCCCGGTTGCAGTACCTGGCTCGCCGACGCCAGCGACTCCCGGACCCGGTCCGCGACCCCCGCACCCAGGCTGTCGCCCGTGAGGTCGAGGTTCGACCGGTAGAACGCGGTCTGCAGCGACCCGAGCACCGCGATGCCGAGCGCGACGCCGAGCTCGTACCCGGTCTCCGAGATCGCCGAGGCGGCGCCCGCACGCTCCCGCGGAGCCGCGGCGACGACCGCGTCCGTCGCCAGCGTCATCGACACCCCGACGCCGAGGCCGACCACGGCGAGCGCGATGGCGATCCCCCAGTACGTCGGCAGCCCCTCGGCGAAGGCGAGTCCGGCCATGCCGACCGCGGCGACCGCCAGCCCGAGGCCGATGGAGCGACCGGGGCCGACGCGACGGGAGAGCAGGCCGATCACGGCGATGACCGCGATGGACGCCAGGGTGGCCGGCAGCTCCGCGGCTCCGGCGAGCAGCGGGGTGAACCCGCGCACCAGCTGCAGGTACTGCGAGAAGAAGAACAGCAGACCGCTCAGCGCGAAGACGGACAGCGAGTTCGCGACCACCGCACCGGAGAACGCCGGGATCCGGAACAGCTGCAGGTCGATGAGCGGCGTGGTCAGGCGTTTCTGCCGCCGGACGAACCACCAGCCCGACGCGAGCCCGAGCAACGCGGTCGCCGGCACCGTCCAGTCGAACCCGTGCCCGGCGACGTGCTTCACGGCGTAGACCAGCGGCACGATCGCGAGCACCGAGAGCACCGCGGAGAGCAGGTCGATCGGGGTCCGGGCGCCGCCGCGGGACTCCGGCAGCAGGAACGCCCCGGCGACGACGATCACCGCGATGACGGGGATGTTAATGAGGAACACCGATCCCCACCAGAAGTGTTCCAGCAGCGCCCCGCCGACGAGTGGTCCGGCCGCGGCACCACCGGTCGCGCCCGCGGACCACACCGCGATGGCGGTGGTGCGCTGCCGCGGGTCGCGGAAGACCGTGCGCACCAGCGACAGCGTCGAGGGCATCAGGGTGGCGCCGGCGACGCCGAGGAGTGCCCGTGCGGCGATGAGCAGCTCCGGGCTCGAGGCGAAGGCCGCAGCGGCCGATGCCAGTCCGAACGCGACGGAGCCGAGGAGCAGCAGGCGCTTCCGACCGATCCGATCGGCGACGTTGCCCATCGTGACGAGCAACCCGGCGAGTGCGAACGAGTAGACGTCGCCGATCCAGAGCACCTGGGTCGCGGTCGGGTCGAGGTCGGCGGTCAGGGACGGCACCGCCAGGGCCAGCACGGTGCCGTCGATCGCCAGGAGCACCACGGCCAGGGTGAGGACGCCGAGGGACGCCCACTCACGGACGGAGGCGCGGTGGGTCGGGGTGGTGCTGGTCGTGGTCATCGGTCGACCGTAACCGACCATTTGGTCGGTTCGGCAGACTGCACAGTCGGTTCACAGCACAGCGCCGCTCGGTCAGCCCCGCAGCCGGTCACGCTCCCATGGCGGCAGGTGCTCGGTGGCCGTCCGGCGGGCGGCCGGGCTGAGGAACCGGCCGCTCTGCTCGAGGAATGCCACGAGTGCCGGCTCGGACGCCCGCTTCCCCGTCTCGCGCAGGACGAGACCGAGCGCCGACTGCACCGTCTCGCTGCGCTCCCGAACCAGGCGCCCGGCGATCCCGAGCGGCACCTCGGCGTCGCCCTGCTTCGCGAACGCCAGGGTCGCCACGACCGCGATCCGGCGGACCATCGCGACGTCGGACTTCGCCAGCGCGAACAGCGGACCGGTCGAGGCGCCCACCAACGGGGCGCCGACGAGTTCCTCGGCGGCCAGGTCGACGAGCACCGGGTCTTCGAGCCGCTCGGCCTTCGCCGCGGACAGGTACTCGTCGGTGAGCTCCGGGTCCGGCTGCGCCCGCATCGCCTGCACGAGCAGCAGGACGGCGACGAGCTTCGCGCCGTCGTCCTCGCTCCAGAGCAGCGCCGAGCGCTCCCCCTCGTCGAGGTCGTGGAACTGCCGCGCGACCCGGCGGGCCGCGGCGACGTCGCCGGTGGTGCGGGCGAATGCCGCCAGCACGGCTTCCGCGTCGCGCCCTGCCTGGAGGCCCGTCACGCGACCTCCCCGTCGCTCGCGTCGTTCTGTGGTGCCGTCCGACGCCCGCGGCTGAGCACGATGACCGCGACGACCACCAGGAACGCCGCGAACAACCAGGTGCCCACCTGCGGATCCACCAGGCGCGCCAGCACGGCACCACCCGGCGAGCACACGGCAGCGGTGATGCCGACCGTCAGCCCGACCCGCAGGTCGACCGCGCGGCGCCGGAGGTTCGCGACCGTCCCGGACACCGACGTCGGCACCATCGTGAGCAGCGACGTGCCCTTCGCCAGCAGGTCGCCGGCACCCAGCACGACCTCGAGCCCCGGCACGATGACGACCCCGCCGCCGACGCCGACGAGCCCGGACAACACGCCCGACAGCAGCCCGAGCAGCAGCAGGACGATCGCCTCGACGACGCCGAAGTGCACCTCGCCACCGCGGGTCGGCACCGTGGTGAACAGCGACACGAGCACGACGGCGATGAACCCGACGAAGATCCACGGCAGCGCGCGGAGCGGCAGGGCACGGAGGAGCCGGGCACCGATCGGGGCGCCGATGACGCTGCCGACCGCCAGGGTCAGGGCCGCGAGCCAGTGCACCTCGCCCTGCACGGCGTAGGTGACCGCGCCGACGACGGCCGCGGGGGCGATGGCCACGAGCGAGGTGGCCGAGGCCCGACGCTGGTCCATCTGTGCGAAGGCCATGAGCGCCGGCACCACGATGACCCCACCGCCGACGCCGAACAGCCCGGACAGCACGCCCGCCAGGGCCCCGATCGCCACCAACACGAGCACCGTTCCGCCGCGCTTCCTCATCCCGCCCAGGCTATCCGCGCCGGGGGCTACGACGCAGCGAGCGCCGCCGGCTCACCCTCGTGCACGAGCTGGTGCACCCGCTGGCACGAGACACCGAGGACGACCGCGATGTCCCGCAGGGTGAGGCCGTCGTCCTTCAGCGAGACAGCGATGGCCCTGCGGAGCGAGAGCGCGCGGGCCTCCTTCACCTCGGCCTCGGCGCGCAGCGCGGTCGCCTCTTCGAGCGAGCACGCCAGGGCTGGTTCGAGCTCGGCACGGATGACCACGGTGACGTCGTCCTGATCGACCTCGGCGACCAAGGCGATCGCTTCACGCTGGGCATCGGCAGCGAGGTCGAGCCGACGGACCTGCGAGATCGCGCCGGGGAACTGGTCGTTCTGCTCGAACTGCTTGAAGAACACCCAAGCGGTGCCGTCGGCGATCTCGGAGTGCCGTCCGACGGTGCTCCGAGTCGACCCGACGACGATGCCCGGTATTGCACTGTCTACTGCCCTTGATTCCTCAACGCAAGCGACAGAGACGAAGCGGGATGATGACGCCGCCCTCGCACGGTGCGGGGCGGCCAACGAGTGAGCAGAAAAGGTCGAGTGGCCTCAAGCCACCCGACCTTTTCTGCTCACCCGATGCGCGGGGCGGGGTCGCGCGCGACACACGCGACGTGCGACGAACCCCGCGCCCCGCCCGCGCCCCGCGTCGCGCCCCGCCTCAGCGGAAGTGCATGTTCTTCAGCGGGTCGACGAGGGTGCCGTTCCGCCGCGTCTCGACGTGCACGTGCGGCCCCGTCGACTGCCCGGTGTTGCCGGACTTCGCGATCTCGGTGCCGAGCTTCACGATCTGCCCCTGCTTCACCTCGATCTTGCTGAGGTGCGCCGTCAGCACCGCCGTCATGCCGTACGTGACGACGATGTAGTTGCCGTAGGCCGCGTCGTTCGCGATGGTCTTGGTGACCGTCCCGGTCCCGGAGCCGTACACGGCCGTCCCCACCGGCACCGGGGCGTCGGTGCCCTGGTGGTAGCGCGGCACGTGCCCGGCGCCGCGGTCGTCGCCGTACCGGCCGGTGATCTTCGTGCCGTTGACGGGCCAGGCCAGGCCGGTGACCGGTCGGCTCGACCAGACCCGGGTGTCCTTCGCGCCGTAGAGCACGACGTTGCCGTCGACCTGGACGAGCAGGTTGCCCGACCCGGCGGTGCTGGTGCGCGAGCTCCAGAGCGCGACCTTCTTGCGTGAGGCGTCTCGGGTCCAGATGACGAAGTTGCCCTTGGCCTGCAGCTCGGCCCAGGCGCCCGGGTGTCCGCCGGTGCGCGACTGCCAGACCACGCGGCCGCTGACCTTCTGCACCAGGTTGCCGTCGGTGCGCATGTTGAGGATGCGCGTGTTCGAGGTGTCGGATCGCAGCACGGTGCCGCCCAGGATGGTGTTCCCCGACGGGACGCGGTCCTGGTAGCCGTTCCAGCTCACGACGACGGTCTTGCCTGCGAGCAGCGCCATCGTGCCGTCGGCGCGCACCTTCAGCGCGGTCGAGTTCACGGTGCCGGCCGAGGCCCAGCGGGCCACACGCTTGCCGTTCTTGGTGATGTCGAGGGCGCGGTTCTTGCCGACCACGGCGATCGCGCCGGAGTTGCCGGCGGTGTTCGACGCCCACAGCACACGGTTGCCGATGCCGTACTCGACCAGGTTGCCGTCGCCTTGCATGATGAGCTTGAATTGGCCGTTCGGCGACGTGACCTGGTCGCCGGGCAGGATCTTGGTGCCGGCCGGGGCCGAGCCGACCCAGACCGCAGAGGCCGCTGCCGGTTCGGCTGTCGCCACGAGCGCCCCCGCCGCCAGGGCCAGTGCCGTCACGGCGCCGGCGATGCGTGGGAGTCGGCGCGCACGTGCGACGGTCGACGGAGTGGTGGTCATGGATCCCCTGCCCTGGAACCGACCGTGCGAGCGCGCGGTCGTTCGGCGCTCGCCCTGCACGAGTCGCCGAACGATGTTCGCTTTTCTGCGCGGGGTGCACAACCCCTTGGACGGGGGGTGTACAGCACTGAGCCGATCGCCGCGGGACAGGATGGGACCATGTCGACGCCGAACCCCGCCTTCGTCCCTCCCGCTGCGCAGACCACCCGTCCGGACCTGCGGGGCACGTTCGGGATGGCGGCCTCGACGCACTGGATCGCGACGGCGACCGCCCAGTCGGTGCTCGAGCGCGGCGGCAACGCCTTCGACGCGGCCGTCGCCGGGGCCTTCGTCCTGCAGGTCGTGGAGCCCCACCTGAACGGCCCCGGGGGCGACCTGACGGCGGTCTTCGCGACGGCAGCCAACCCCGTGCCGACGGTGCTGGTCGGTCAGGGCCCCGCCCCCGAGGGCGCGACCCTGGAGCACTACCGCGCCGAGGGCCTCGACCTGGTCCCCGGCTCCGGCGCGCTGGCCGCGACCGTCCCCGGCGCGGTCGACGCCTGGCTGCTCCTGCTCCGCGACCACGGCACGTGGGAGCTGGCCGACGTCCTCGCCCCCGCGATCGGGTACGCCCGCGACGGACACCCGGTCGCACCTGCGGTGGTCCGGACGATCACCGCCGTGCGCGGCCTGTTCGAGCAGCACTGGCCCACCTCCGCCACACAGTGGATGCCGGGAGGCACGGTGCCGGTCCCCGGGGACCTGGTGCGCAACGAGGCACTCGCTGCAGTGCTCGACCGGCTGGTCGAGGCCGGTGCCGGTGCCGGCAGCCGGACCGGCCGCATCGATGCGGCCCGGTCCGAGTGGGCGGAGGGGTCCGTCGCCGAGGCGATCGACCGGTTCGTCCGCGAACCGCACCGGCACGCGTCGGGCACCGACCACGCCGGGGTCATCCGGGCGTCCGACCTGGCGGCGTTCCGGGCGTCGTACGAGCCCGCGACGACCGCCGAGTTCCGCGGCTGCACGATCGCCAAGACCGGACCGTGGGGCCAGGGTCCGGCGCTGCTCCAGACACTGCGGCTGCTCGAACCGCTCGACGACGCCCTGCTCGACCCGTCGACCGAGCTCGGCGCGCACACGATCGTCGAGGCGCAGAAGCTCGCCCTCGCCGACCGCGAGGCGTTCTACGGCGACGGCGAGGTCCCGATGGACGTCCTGCTCTCCGACGCCTACGCCGACGAGCGCCGCGCACTGATCGGCGAGCGGGCCTCGGCGGAGCTCCGACCCGGCACGATCGCCGGGGCCGAGCACGCGCTGCCGCCGATCCGCACCTCGTACGACTCCGCCGGGTCGGTCGGGGTGGGCGAACCGACCGTGCAGGTCGCCCGCGAGGCAGAAGCCGACACCGAGGTCCCGCCCGCCGCTCCGCTCGAGGACCGCGGCGACCCGTTCGTCACCCCCGACGGCGAGACCCGCGGCGACACGTGCCACATCGACGTCGTGGACCGCTGGGGCAACATCGTCAGCGCGACCCCGTCCGGCGGGTGGCTGCAGTCGTCGCCGACGATCCCCGAACTCGGGTTCTGCCTCGGCACCCGCCTGCAGATGACGTGGCTCGAACCGGGCACGGCCTCGACCCTGCGGCCCGGCGAGCGCCCCCGCACGACGCTGACCCCGACCCTGGTGCTCCGCGACGGGCAGCCGGTCGCCGCGCTCGGTTCCCCCGGCGGTGACCAGCAGGACCAGTGGCAGCTGCTGTTCCTGCTGCGCTGGATCGTCGGCGGCTACTCCCCGCAGCAGGCCATCGACGCACCGGCGCTGCACACCACGTCCTTCCCGGGGTCGTTCTGGCCGCGCACGTGGGAGCCCGCCGGACTGGTCGTCGAGGACCGCCTGGGTGAGGAGGTCATCGCGGCGCTCGAGGCCCGCGGACACGTCGTGACCCGCGGCGGTGACTGGAGCCTGGGCCGGCTGTCGTGCGTCACCCGCGACCCGGACACCGGGATCCTCGGCGCTGCCGCGAACCCCCGCGGCGCGCAGGGGTACGCCGCGGGACGCTAGAGCGTCGGGACGACCACCGCGCGACCCGAGAGCTCCCCGGCCTCGAGCTTCCGGTACGCCTCGAGCGCGTCGGACAGCGCGTAGCGCTCGACGTCGGGGACGATCTGCCCGGCGCGGTACATCGCGACGACCTCGTGCAGGTCCTCGATGGTGCCCCAGTAGGTGTTCGTGATCGTCGACTCGTACGGCGTCGCGAAGAAGTTCCACTCGGTGGTGCCGCCGGCGATCCCGACGACGGTGAACCGCCCGCCGACCGCCATCGAGGCCTGCGCGACCTTGATCGTGGGGGTGGCACCGACGAAGTCGAAGGCCGCGTCGACGCCACGTCCGCCGGTGATCTCGCGGATGCGCTCCGCCTGGTCCGGGCCGCCGGGGACGGTGATCGCGCCCCGGGCTGCGGCGCGGTCCATCGCGTCCTGCTTCATGTCGGTCGCGATGACCGTGGCACCGGTGAGCGCCGTGAGGATCTGCACGGCGATCTGCCCGAGGCCACCGAGCCCGACGACGAGCGCAAAGCGACCGCCACCAGCCAGGTTCGGCAGGGAGTTCTTGATCGCGTGGTACGGCGTGAGCGCGGCGTCGCTCAGCGGTGCGGCGGCGACCGGGTCGGCGTCGCCGAGCGGCACGAGGTTCCGCGCCGGGACGCTCACGTACTCCGCCATGCCGCCGTCGCGCCCGAGGCCGATCCCCATGTACGGGTTCGTCGCGGCGTTCTCGCAGTAGGTGTCCTGTCCCTTCGAGCAGTACGAGCAGTGCCCGCAGCCCACCGGCCCGTAGACCAGGTAGGCGTCGCCCTCGGCGAAGCCGGTGACCCCGTCACCGACGGCCTCGACCCAGCCGGAGTTCTCGTGGCCGAGCACGAACGCGGGCGCCTGGGCTCCCGGCTGCCCCTGCTGGAACTCGCGGTACACGGCGACGTCCGAGTGGCAGGCACCGGCGCCGGCGACCTTGAGCAGGACCTCACCGGGCCCGGGTGCGGGCTTCGGGACCTCGGTCAGGGACGGGAAGGTCTGGTACTGCTCGAACACGACGGCGCGCATGGGGTTCTCCTTTGATCGCCCTTCACGCTACACCTGTCGTCGAGGACGACATGTGTCGTCCAGTTGCCTCGGGACCACGCCCTCCCGCGAACAGTCCGCGGTCGAACCGTGCCCCACCAGGGCGCGACGACCGCGCCACCATGACACCCAGCACGACCGCACCGAGCGGTCCGGTGAACACGAGGAGCAGGATCCACAGCCCGCTGTGGTCCCGGTCGTGCAGTCGCCGCACGAGCAGCGACCACCGGGGCACGATGGTCAGGATCGTCGGCACGAGGATCGCCAGGTCCCACGCGTCCGGCCAGACGTCCCGCCCACCGCTGCCCCAGCCGAACCACGCCCCCTGCCCGCGGTCGATCAGGTGGAACGAGACCCGCGGTGACGGGACGACGCCGAACGGGTCGACGTACATCTCCCACCGCCCTCCGGTCCCGTGCGCGCCGACGACCCAGAGCGCGACGCCGACCAGCGCGAGCTCGAGGGCGATCACCCACCAGAACTCCGAGCGACTCGCCCGCCCGTGGAACCGCCACCCCTGCGTCCAGAACCGGAGCCAGGCGACCACCGGGTTCGTCACGTCGGCCGGCCCCTGCTCGAGTACGGACTCGCGGAAGCCTGTCTTGTCGCTGTCCCCCATGTGCCAGATCGTAGGGCAGACCTGCGTCTTCGCCGTGAGCCCGTTGCGAGAACGCTCGTTCTCCGATTGACTCAGAGTGGTGGTCCCGTTCGGGGCCGCTCCCCCACACGAAAGGAGCGGGCATGCCCACTCGCACCGCACGCACCGCCTGGAACGGCGGCCTCGAGGACGGTTCCGGCCAGGTCGAACTCTCGAGCTCGAAGGTCGGCACGTACGACGTCTCGTTCCCGAAGCGCACCGCCGAGGACGCCGGGGGCACCACGAGCCCCGAGGAGCTCATCGCCGCCGCCCACTCGGCCTGCTACGCCATGCAGTTCTCCGCGGTCCTCGGCGAGGCCGGCGGCACGGTCGAGGCCCTCGACGTCAAGGCCGACGTCTCGCTCGGTCCGGACCCGGCCGGCGGCTTCCGTCTCACCGGCATCGTCCTGACCGTCAGCGGCGAGGTCTCCGGCATCGACGAGGCCGCCTTCCTCAAGGCCGCCGAGGACGCCAAGGCGACCTGCCCCGTCAGCAAGGCGCTGACCGGCGTCGAGATCACGCTGCACGCGACCTTCGAGCAGTAGCGAACGCAGCGCAGTAGGCGCGGGACGCAGGAGCGTCACCACCTGACGGACGGGAGGCCCGTGGCGACCCCGCCACGGGCCTCCCGTCCGTCGTCCACCTACGCTGGGTGCCGTGCCCCGCTTCCTCGCCACCCCGACCCTCGTCGCCCTCTGGCTCGGCCTGCTGGCCGTCGTCGTCGGGATCGTGTTCGTGCTGACGACTCCGCCGTCGTCCTTCGGGTGGTTCGCGTACGCCCCGCTGTCCGACTACGCGTTCGTCGCCAATGGCCGACCGTGGCAGCTGACCGCCGGACCGGTCCTCGTGCTGGTGGGCGCGGTCGTCGCGGCGTTCGCCCTCGGTCGTCTGAGCACGCGCCGCCGGGGCTGATCCGAAGGCGTCCAGCGGACGTCCGGACTCGGCCGCCGTCTACTGGCACCATGGCGTGATGGCCGAGCAGCACCCCCCGGGCCCGCACAAGCCGGGCCGCCCACCCCGGCCACGACGCCGCAGCCTCGCGCAGCACGACCTGCGCGACGCACGAGCCCGTCTGCGCGGGACGATCTACGAGCACGTCGAGCCCGACGCCAAGGGGCGCGACCAGTACACGGCGACCCAGATCGTCGACTTCTGCCTCGACCTGGCCGAGGTCATGCTCGCCTCCGGTGCCGACACCCGCAGCGTCGAGACGGCCGTCGTCGCGGTCTCGACGAAGTGGAACCTCGCGCCGCTCGACCTCGACTTCTCCGGCAGCTCGGTGACGATCCAGTACGCCCCGGCCGACGTCCCGCCGCTCGTCAAGGTCCGTACCGTGCGATCGGACGGCTCCGACCTCGACAAGCTCGCGCGGGCGAACCAGATCGTCGACGACCTGATCCACGACGACCGCGACATGACCTCGGCGGTGAGCGCCCTGGTCGCCGTGCTGCGACTCCCGCCGCGGTGGCCGATGTGGCTGTCCGACGTCGGCCTGTCGATCCTCGGCATCTCGATCGCCGTGCAGGCCGGCGGCGGGTGGCGGGCCGGACTCGGGGCGTTCGTGCTGATGCTCGGGATCATCGTCTCCGGGCGCTGGCTGACCGACCGGGGGTACCCGCAGTTCTTCGTGTCCGGGGCGCAGGGCGCGGTGGCGTCGGCGATCGGCACGCTGGCCATCTGGGCCGGGGTGCTGAACGCGAACGGTGCGGCGACGATGGTGGCGGCACTCGTGGTGCTCCTGCTGCCGCACCCGTCCCTGGTGACCTGGGCGCAGGACGCCATCTCGGGGTTCCGGGCGATGGCCGTGGCCCGGGCGTTCTACATCGGGCTGGTCATCGCGGCGATCGTGGTCGGGGTACCGGCCGGGATCGCGATGACGCACTGGCTGCGGATCGAGGTCGACCCGTCCGGCATCGTGACGCAGACCCTGCCGCTCTGGGCGTCGCTGTCGCTGACCGTGGTGTCGGCGGGCGCGAACTGCTTCGTGCAGCAGGCCAGCGCCCGCGTGATCCCGGTCGCCGTGGTGTTCTCGGTCGCCGCCGGTGCCGCGCTGTGGGCGCTGCGGCACGCCGGGCTGCCGCTCCTCGGGGCGACGTTCCTGGCGGCGGTGCTGCTCGGGGTGCTCTCGACCTACGCGGCCGTCCGGATGCGCACGGCCGTGGCGGCGATCGCGGTGCCGGCGTTCTGCGGGGCGCTGCTGCCCGGTGTCGCCGTGTCGAACGCCCTGCTGAACTTCATGTCCGGGTCGTCGAGCGCCGCGCTCGACTTCGTGGCAGCGGTGTCCGTGGCACTCGGGATCGGCGCGGGCCTGGTGCTCGGTGGGCTCTTCGCGACGCCCGGTGCCCGTCGAGCGCTCCGCCGGACGCGTCGGGTCGTCGTGCACTCGGTCCACAACGACACCACGGCGCTGCGTGTCATCCGTGACACCGGGTACGACCCCGGCGACGGTTCGGTACCCCGCGGGTCGCGCTCGAACGGCGCTTCGTGAGCGGCGCGGCCGGCACCGCCCCGGAAGACGCTTCGTGAGCAGAAGAGGTCGGGTGCGATGCACGCACCCGACCTCTTCGGCTCACCGAGTGGGTCCGCCGCGCTCAGCCGGCGTCGGACACCGCGCTCGACACCGCGGTCGGGGCGTCGTACTCGCCGTCCGGGATCGCGCGGAGCGCCTCGAGGACGTCGTCCGGGGCGCCCTCCTGCTCGGCCGTCGAGACCACGTCGTCCTTGGACGCCGGGTAGTCGATGCCGCTCAGGTACTTCTGGACCTGGATGGGGTTCGGTGCTGCCATGTCGGTTCCTTCCGTCAGGTTGCGACTCCCGGAGTACCCGCGGGGCGCTGCACGACGGCGCAAGGATCGCGCTCCGCGGACGAACCGCCGGTCAGATCTCCCAGCTGCCCGAGTCGTCGTCGTCCCACATCGCCAGACGGCGTGCGGCCTGCGGCTCGTACCGCTCCATCCAGCCGCGCTCGAGCCGGGCGACCGCGCGGTCGAACGCCGCCACCAGGTCGAGCTCGGCGCGCAGCAGGGCCTGGAGCTGCAGCCCCTCGTACAGGGCGATGAGCTGCTCGGCACCGCGGCGGGGGTCCATCGTGTGCGGGGCACGGCCGATGGCGACGTCGTGCTCCAGGCCGCGCTTGATCTGCGCGAAGAAGAGCTGGTACCGCGACCGCAGGTAGGTCGCCATCGGGTGCGCCGGGTTGCCCGCGACGGACAGCAGGGCGACGAGCAGGCGCATCAGGGCCGGGTCCTCGGCGTTCGAGGCGACGATGGCGCGGAGCAGATCCACGGTCGAGCCGTCACCGACCTCGTGCGTGACCTCGTCCATCCGGGCACCGTTCCAGCGGTCCAGTGCGGCGAGGACCAGGCCGTCCCACGACGGGAAGTGCTGCTCCAGCTCGGCGACGCTGATGCCCATCCGCTCGGCGACCTGCACGGGCCGGGCTTCGTGGAAGGGGACGTCCCGGAGCAGGTCGACGGTGGCACCCACGATCGTGATCCGCAGGTGCAGCGTGGCCGCCGCGGCCGCAGCGGCCTGCGTGTCGGCGCTGGTGTGTTCGAGCATCGTGCCCTCCGTCGTCCCCGGACGTCCTGTCCGTGTCACCCCGGATCCGGGGTACCTCCATCCAAACGCAGAACGGGGGACACCAGAATCCCCGGTACGGGTGTCGGCACAAGGGGGGACAGACCCCGACGTCGAGCCGGTTCGCGGCCGTCCGTGCGACCATGCGGGCATGACCCCGAACGACCCCACTGCCCAGGGACTCGCGACCATGGCCTCGACCGGCTTCGAGTTCGGCGGCGACCCCGAGCAGGTGGCGCACGACGTCCGGGCCATGTGGGAGCAGCTCGGACGGCCCGCCGGTGCGTTCGAGGCCGCGGCCCGGGCCATCGCCGTGCTGCCCCAGCGCCCCGAGGTGCCGATCGCCGACCAGGCCCGCCGTCGCGCGTTCGAGCAGGCGATCGGCATCAACCCCGTCGAGGTCGAGCTGGCCGCCGCGATGTCGGCGCGCGAGCTCCTCGAGCGGATGGCGCGCTCCGTCAGCTGCTGACGCGACCAGGCGCCGTAGGCCCGGCCACACGGACGACGGGAGGCGCGGTACCCACCGGCACCGCGCCTCCCGTCAGAGCCCCGTCAGGAACAGCGCCCTACGGCGTCGGCATCCCACCGTCGACGTGCAGCGTCTCGCCCACGACGTACGACGACTCACCGCTCGCCAGGAACACGTAGGCCGGCGCGAGCTCGGCCGGCTGGCCCCAGCGGCCCAGGTAGGTCTGCTCGCCCGCGCTCGGCAGCGCCTCCGGCGGCTGACCGCCGGCCGGCTGCAGCGGCGTCCAGATCGGGCCAGGGGCGACCGCGTTGACGCGGATCCCCTTCGGCGCGAGCTGCGCGGCCAGGCCCTTCGCCATGTTGTTCACGGTCGCCTTCGTGGCCGCGTAGTGCACCAGGTGCGGCGACGGGGCGTACGCCTGGATCGACGTCGTGTTGATGATCGTGGAGCCGGGCTGCAGGTGCGGCACGGCGGCCTTCGTGATCCGGAACGTCGCGTAGGCGTTCGTCTTGAAGGTCTCGTCGAACTCCTCGTCGGAGATCTTGGTGATGTCGTCGACGTTCTGCTGCTTGCCGGCGTTGTTCACCAGGATGTCGAGGCCACCGAGATGCTCGACCGCGTCGGCGACGAGCTGCTCGCAGACCTCGAGCGAGGTGATGTCGCCCGGCAGTGCGACGGCCTTGCGTCCGGCGGCCTCGATGAGCCCGACGATGCGGTCGGCGTCCTCCTGCTCCTCGGGCAGGTACGAGATCGCGACGTCCGCACCCTCGCGGGCGTAGGCGATGGCGACGGCGGCACCGATGCCGGAGTCGCCACCGGTGACGAGCGCCTTGCGGCCGGTCAGACGACCGGAGCCGCGGTAGGTGTCCTCACCGTGGTCGGCGGGGACGTTCTGCGCCATCTCCGCGTCGGTGCCGGCACCCTCGAGGTACTGCTCGTCGGGCTTCTTGTCGGCGTACATCTTCGTGGGGTCCTGCATCACGTACTGGTCAGGCCCGGTCTGGTCGTTCTGCTGGTCCGTCATGCCGCCGACGGTACGCAGGGGGTCGCTGCGGGCCGTCCAGGAGGCTGTCCCCCGTTGCGCGGAGCGGCCTGCGCCCGTCGACCGCACCGCTCCAGGGCCGCAGGTGCGTGATCCTCGTTTGTCACGGTCCGGTGACGGGCAGGCTCCGATTCGGTAACACCTGTCGTTCTGTTCCGATCGAGGCCCTACCGTCGAACGGTGACTCCTCGGACCCTGCTGGCGCTCGGCGCCGCCGTGCTGGCATTCTCGGCCGGTGCGCTCGCGTTCGACGGCACCGCCGGGCTCGGGGCAGACGTGGCCGTGGCCGCCGAGACCTCGCACGACGCCGCTCCGGTGCACGTCACGAAGGCGGAACTCCGACGGGTCGACTCGATCGAGCTCGACGCCGAGGCCCTGGTGCTCCGGGACGGCGACGACACCGTGGTCGAGTCCTCGATGCGCGACTCCGGGCTGACCGTGAGCGTCCTGAACCGTCTGCTCGGCACACCGTCCCGCACGCAGACGGCCGAGGGCGACGGCGGGGCGTGCTTCCCCGCAGGCACCACCTACACCTGGGGCGGTGCCATCCGCGTCGCAGCCCTGACGACCGACGCGGCGGCCGGCAACGCCGTCGAGATCCGGGTGCTGCGCGACTCGGTCCGCAGCGTGCTCGGCCGACAGATCGAGCTGACCGGCCCCGGCGGTGTCCGGGTGGGCGACGACATCGCGGACGAGATCGCCGATGCTCCCCGCTCGGAGCGGGTGTCCTACGGCTCGGACGACTCGCGCGCCTGGCAGCTCCTGCTCCGCGAGGGCTGGGCCGACCGGCACGACGACGACGACGAGTCGAGTGAGCACTCCGACGACGCCGGCGCCAACGGGGTCTCCGCCCTGACGAACGAGACGACCGTCACGGTGCTCGGTTCACCGATGCCCGTCCACGCGCAGCGCAGCTGCTGAAGCGACTCAGACCCGCAGTGTCGCGATCACCGGGAAGTGGTCGCTGGCGAACCAGGTCTCGGGGCCGTCGTGGTCGATCACGACGCGGTCCACGGCGCTGACGTCGCGGGTGAGCACCCAGTCGATCCGCTCGCCCGAGTCGACCGGCGGCTGCCAGTCGTTGAACGTGGCGGTGCGGTCGGCGAGGTCCCCCGCGGCGAGCCAGGCGTCGGCGAACCCGGCCTCGGCGAACACCCGCGAGGCCGTCCCGCTCCCCGCGGGTTCGTTGCAGTCCCCCGCGAACACGACCGGGCCGGTGGTGCCCGCCAGTCGTTCGGCGATGAGCGCGGCACTCCGGCCCCGGACCTCGTCACCGTGCGCACCGGGCTCGTGGTCCAGGTGCGTGGTGAGCAGCGTGAACGTGGGCCCCTCGGCGTCGAGGAACCGGGCGTGGTTCGCGATCCGCGGGTACAGGCTGCCCCAGGTGTTCGAGACGGGCTCGTCCGGAGTGTCCGACAGCCAGAACGCCCCCTCGTCGGACGGCCGGAACCGTTCGCGGCGGTAGAAGACGGAGGCGTGTTCGCCGGCGTCACCGCCCTCGCGCCCCTGTCCGACGTCGGCGTGGTCCGGCAGGCCGGCACGCAGGTCGTCCATCTGGTGCGCGAAGGCCTCCTGCACGCACAGCAGGTCGGGGTCGTGCCGGCGGATCAGGTCGAGCACGACCGGCAGGCGGGCCGGCCAGTCGTGCGCGGGGTCCGGGTTCTTGATGTTGTAGGTCATCAGGACGATCGGGCGTGCGGCGCTGGTCACACCGAGAACCTACCGATCGGTTGCCCGGCGGGTTCCCATCAGTTGATGCAGGTGCCCTCGGTGCCGTAGTTGTGCACGTCGGTCGACTTGGCCGTCGGCTCCTTCGCGGGCTTCTTCGTCGGCTTCGAGCCGGTGCTCGAACCGCCGGTCGACGGCGTCGAGGCCCCGGCGCTCGGCTCGGTCGCGATCGGCTTGGCGGTCTTGCCGTCGGTGCCGAGCACGAGCGTGACACCGGTGACCGCACTGGTGCGGACGGCGACGGCGCCGGGCACCACGGACGCGATGGCCTTCGCCTGCGACTCCTGACCGGCGGGGTACTGCACCTGGGTGGTCTTCGTCGTCGCGGATGAGCCGGCCGGGGCGACCTGGAAGCCGCGGGCGGTCAGGACCTGCCCCGCAGCCGTCGCGGCACCCTCGACCCCGCTGCCGTTCAGCACGGTGACCGAGGTGTTCGCCGGCTGTGCGCGGCCGGCCTTCGTGTACGCCTCGGGTTCGCCGACCAGGCCCTGCACGAACGCGGGCAGGCCGACGGTGTCGACCTCGACGATCGACAGGGCGGACCCGTTCACGTAGATCGTCGGCGTGCCGAGCGTCGGGATCGTGGCGGACTGGATGTTGCCGGGCCGCAGGTTGCGCATCTGTGACGCCAGGTCGATGAGGTCGGTGTCGGTCTGGATCGATCCGCCGACGGCCTTGAGGATGTTCCCCATCTTCACCGGGTTGAGCAGCGTCCCCGCCGACGTGACCTTCCGGGCCTCCTGCGACAGGAAGTACTGCTGGCGGACGTTGCGGTCCAGGTCACCGTTCGGCAGGCCGTGGCGCTGTCGCACGAAGGACAGCGCCTCCTTCGCGTTGAGCGAGGACTTGCCCGCGGGCAGGTCGACGCCGGAGTACGGATCGCTGGTGGCCTGGTTGAGGCAGACGTCGACCGGGCCGAGTTCCTTGACGACCTGGTAGAAGCCGAGCAGCGAGACGCGGACGTAGTGGTCGATCTGCAGGCCGCTCAGGTTCTCGATCGTCTTGATGAGCATCTTCGCACCGCCGGTGTCGCCACCGCCGTTGAGCGTGCCGTAGTAGAAGGCGCTGTTGAGCTTGCCCTTGCCGACGTCCGGGATGTCGACGTACGAGTCGCGGGGGAACGAGATCATCGTCGCCTGGCTGCCGTCGGCGTTGATGTGCAGGACGATCATCGTGTCGGTGTTCGTCGCACCGCCGTCCGACGTCGTGCTGAGTTCCGCCATCTGCTCGGGGGTGGCGTTCTCCGGCCGGTGGTCGTCCCCGACGAGCAGGATGTTCTGCGCCTTGCCGTCGACGTCGTCCTTCGTGTCCTTCTTGCCGGTGATCGCGTTGACGATCGTGACGCCGTCGGACAGCTGGTTGTACGCGTACCCCGCGTACCCGACGCCCAGCAGGAGGGCCATCGTGAGCACCCCCGCGACGGCCGGGAACACGACGCCTGCGCGTCGCTTCTGGCGCCCGTGGCGCGGCGTCGCAGCACCGCGGTGTGCGGGCTCGGTCGTCTGCTCGGGTTCGTTGCTCACCGGGAAACCATAACCGCCGCGCGGGGAACGGACATGGGATGCGCCTGGAAGGTCACCCCGTACTCGCCGTCACCCCGTGACGGACTGGAGGCCCGTGGCGGGGTCGCCACGGGCCTCCAGTCCGCCCCTTGGTCGCGCTCGGCGCGCTAGTCGCGCGACGGGAGCAGGTGGATCGCCTCCATGGCGAGTTCCGCAGCGATCGGGTCCTTCGCGACCACGGCGTCCTTGAGCTTCGTCAGCTCGGGCAGGATCACGTCGGCCGGCAGGAGCTCGGCGAGCTCCGGCACGCGGAGCTTGAACGAGAGCCCGTCCGTCGTCGAGTTGCAGAGCTGCACGAGCGACGGGTTGCCGCAGGCGTCGGCCCACATGGCGTAGATGCCGGCTCCGTCGCGCGCCACCTGGTCCTGCTCGTCGGCGCTCACCCGCGCGTGCACGTCGTCGAGCATCTTCACGATCTTCCTGCGCTGCGCGTCCGTGAACCGGGGCACCGCGAGCCGCACGACGCCGCCGTAGATCACGCCGAGGGTGCGGTACGCGTCGAGGAGTTCCTCCTTCGTCGGTGCCGCGACCCGGGTGTAGCGGTTCGGCGCCATCTCGATGAGTCCGGCCCGGGCGAGTTCGGCGAGGGCCTCGCGGATCGGGGTGCGGGAGACACCGAGCCAGGCGATCAGGTCGTCGTCGTTGAGCCGTTCCCCGGGCTCGAGCGTGCCGTCCATGATGGCGTCGCGGATCTTGTCCTGCACCGTGTCACGGAGGAGCTTGCGCTCGGCAGCGGGCTGCGTCGAGGGAACTGGCATGGACCCAGCGTGTCACATGTCAGGGTTCGTGCGCGAGAGGCGCGACGGCCACCAGGCACGGTGCCCGAGGTCGTAGGCCAGCGCCGGGACGAGCAGCGAGCGGACCACGATCGTGTCGAGCAGGACGCCGAACGCGACGACGAACGCGATCTGCACGAGGAACAGGATCGGGATCACGCCGAGGGCGGCGAACGTGGCGGCGAGCACGACGCCCGCGGACGTGATCACCCCGCCGGTCACGCCGAGTCCGCGCAGGACGCCCTCGCGTGGACCGTGCCGCAGCGCCTCCTCGCGCACTCGTGTCATGAGGAAGATGTTGTAGTCGACGCCGAGTGCCACCAGGAACACGAACGAGTACAGCGGGACGCTCGGGTCCGCGCCCGGGAAGTGGAACACGTGGTCGAAGACGAGCGCTCCGACACCGAGGGCCGCCGCGAAGGACACGATCACGCTGCCGATCAGCACGAGCGGCGCGACGATGCTGCGAAGCAGGAGCATCAGGATCAGCAGGATCACGACGAGCACCACGGGGATGATCAGGGTGCGGTCACGGATGCCGGTGTCGTTCGTGTCGACCGCCGTCGCGGTGACGCCACCGACGATCGCTCCCGGGTCGACCCGTTCGACGGCGGTGCGGAGGTCGCGGACGGTCTGCTCGGCGGCGTCCGAGTCGGCGGCGTCGGACAGCGTCGCCTCGAGCAGGACGTCACCGCGGGAGACGGTCGGCGTGCTGCTGCCGGCGGCGGACCCGGTCACCGGGACGGTCCCGGCGGGGCTGTCCTTCGCTGCGGCGACGACACCGTCGACCCCGTCCACCGCGGTGATCGCGTCGACGAGCTGGTCGAGGTCGCGCTCCGCGCCGATGACCTGCGCGGGGCTGCCCGAGCCGCCCGGGAAGTGGTCGGCCAGCACGTCCTGACCGTCACGGGCCTGCGACGACCCGATGATCAGGTCGCTCTGCGGCACCCCGTCCGCCTTGAGTCCGAACAGGCCGGCACCCATCGCGAGCAGGCCGACCGTGCAGACGATCCACACCACCCGGGACCGACGGGCGACGAGCCGGCCGACGCGCGCCCAGATGCCGCGGGCGTCCGGACCGGTGAGCACGGGGTGGGCGCTGCCGAACGCGGGACGCAGCGGCCAGAACGCCGCGCGGCGGAACGCGAGCAGCAGCGCGGGCAGGAGCGTCAGGGCGGCGAGCAGGCTGAACGCGATGCCGATGGCCGCGACGGGGCCGAGCGCCTTGTTCGAGTTGAGGTCGGAGAGCAGCAGGCAGAGCACCCCGACGATCACCGTGCCGCCCGACGCCAGGATCGGCTCGAGGCTCCCCCGCAGGGCGGCCTTCGTCGCGTCCCAGCCGGTGCGGTGGTCGCGCAGCGCCTCCCGGAAGCGCGAGGTGTACAGGAGCGCGTAGTCCGTCGCCGCGCCGATCACCAGGATCGACAGGATGCCCTGCACCTGCCCGTTGACCGTCACGATGTCGGCCTTGGCGAGCCACCAGACCACGAGGATCGAGGCGCACAGGGCGAACGTGGCGGTCCCGAGCACGAGGACGGGCAGCAGGGGTGATCGGTAGACGATGATCAGGATCACGAACACCGCGGCGAGCGCCACCCCGAGCAGCAGCCCGTCGATGCCGGCGAAGGCCTCGGTCAGGTCCGCGGTGAACCCGGCCGGGCCGGTGACGTAGCCGCTGACACCGGACGGCAGTGCGTCGTCGACGTCGGCCCGGATGGCCTCGACCGCGTCCCCGGTCTCGGCGTCCTGCGTGAGTGTGGCGACGATCTCGACCGCGTCGCCGTCCTCGCTCGGGATCACGGGGCTGACGGCATCGACGTCGGCGCGGTCGGACAGCGTCGTGGCGAGTGTCTTCGCGTCGGCGAGGTCGGTCGACGTCAGGCCGCCGTCGCGCTCGAGGACGATGATCGCGGGCGCTCCGGACTCGTCGCGGAACTCGGAGGACAGTTCCTGCACCTTCGTGGCGTCGGCCGAGGCGGGCAGGAACGAGGTCTGGTCGTTGGTCGAGACCTCGGAGATCTTGCCGAAGAAGGGACCGCCGACCGAGGCGATGCCGAGCCAGACCACGATGACGAGCGCGGGGAGGACGATGCGGAGGAAGCGGGACACGTCGGTGAGCGTACACCGATCGTCAGCATGCTGATCACTTGACCGTCGAGCGCTCCTGACGACCATAGAATCACGGCATGCAGGACACGAGCGAGCAGTGGCCCCTCGGGCGCCTGCTGTCCGCGGCTGCACGGTCCGTCGAACGGGACTGGGACGAACGACTCCGCGCCATCGGGCTCTCGCACGCCGCGGTCGTCGCGATCGACATCCTCATCCGGACCGGTCCGACCGGAGCGGACACCATCGCCCGCACCGCCCGGGTCCAGCCGCAGACGATGTCCCGCACGCTCGAGCGGATGGAGCGGGACGGCCTGGTCGAGCGCACCCCGCACCCTGCCGATCGTCGGCGCCGCGTGGTGAGCGTGACGACTGCCGGCCGATCCGCCTGGGAGACCGCGCGGCACATCGAGCGCGAGGTCCTGCCGGAGGACCCGGCGCTCCGGACAGCACTGGGCGAACTGCTCGCCAAGCCACAGCCCGAGTGAAACACTGGTTATGAAATACCACATGCGATAAGATCCTGTGGTCGGTGCGTGCCGACCCGACCACAGGAGCCCCGCATGTCCGAACGCCGAACCGCCCGGGCGGCCGCTGCACACGCTCACCACGCCGCCAGCAGCAGACGGCGGCGGCGGCCGTTCCTGGTCGCGCTGATCACGACGCTCGGCTCGCTCGTCGGTGTCGCCCTGGTCGTCGCCGTCGTGGCGAGTGTGTTCGTCGGCGGACTCGCTCGGAGCTTCGACGCCGGACGCGAGACCATCACGAACCCGTTTCCGAGCGGCACCCGACCGACGCCGACGTCAGGTGAGAACGTCCTGCTCATCGGTTCCGACTCCCGGGCGCAGGGCAACCCCGATGGTGGCCCTTCGACGTCCGGCGGGCGTTCGGACACCCTGATGCTGGCGCACGTGCCCGCCGATCGTCAGCACGTCTACCTGATGTCGATCATGCGGGACTCCTGGGTCGAGGTCCCCGGGCACGGGCGCGCCAAGATGAACGCCGCGTACGCCTGGGGCGGGGTACCCCTGACCGTGCAGACCGTCGAGCAGCTCCTGGACGTCCGGGTCGACCACGTCGCCGAGATCGACTTCACCGGGTTCGCGGACATGACCGATGCCCTCGGCGGCGTGACCGTGTCCTCCCCGCAGGCCTTCTCGACCGCCCACCACGACTTCGTGGCGGGGACGAATCGCCTCGACGGCGCCGACGCACTCGCCTTCGTGCGGGAGCGTCACGCCTTCGCCGACGCCGACCACACCCGGGTCCGCAACCAGCAGGCGTTCATGCGCGGCGTCGTGGACGGACTGCTGTCCCGCGGCACGGTCACCGACCCCGGGCGCATCCAGGACTTCGTCGCCGCGACCAGTGAGCACCTGTCGGTCGACGCGGGGTTCACCTTCGCTCGGATGGCGGAACTCGGGTGGTCGCTCCGCGCGGTCCGGGCCGACGACCTCGTGACCTTCACGGTACCGACGGCGGGCTCCGGGACGTCACCGGACGGACAGTCGATCGTGACGCTGAACCAGCTTTCGGTCGGGTCCCTGTCCCAGGCGCTCCGGTCCGACGACGTCGCCGGCTGGCTCGCCGACAACCCGCAGTAGCCCGGCACCGCACGCACGACGACGCCCCACGACTCGAGGTCGTGGGGCGTCGTCGTGTTCGGTCTGCGGAGAGATCAGGCGGGGAGCTGGAGCTCCTGGCCGGCGTAGATCAGGTTCGCGTCGTCGATGGTCGACGTGTTCGCGGCCCAGAGCTGCTTCCAGCCGCCGTCGATCCCGAGCTTCGTCGAGATCGTGTCGAGCGTGTCACCCGGGGCGATCGTGTACGTCTTGCCGCTCGTCTTGACCGGGGCCGGCTTGCTCGGCGTCGTCGCTGCCGGGGCGGGCGTCGACTCGGTCGTGCTCGGCGCGGTCGGCTGCGGGGCTGCCTGCTCGGCGGGAGCCGGTGCCGGGGCAGCGGGCTGCGGGGCGGCCTGCTGTGCGGGCGCGGGAGCCGGTGCGGGGGCCGGAGCCGCCGCGGTGGGGGCTGCACCGCTGGTGCCGCTCAGCCCGAGCTGGGCGGAGCAGGCGGGCCATGCACCCCAGCCCTGCGAGGCGAGGACACGCTCGGCGACGGCGATCTGGGCCTCGCGGCTGGCGGAGGCGGGGTTGCCCGCGCCACCGTTCGCCTGCCAGGTACCGAGGTTGAACTGCAGGCCGCCGTAGTAGCCGTTGCCGGTGTTGATGGCCCAGTTGCCGCCGGACTCGCACTGCGCGAGCTGGTCCCAGGTCGAACCGGACGCTGCGTTCGCGGGGGCTGCCGCGAGGCCGACACCGGTCGCGGCGATGCCGGCGAACGCCAGGCCGCCGACGATGGTGCGGGTACGGGAAAGCTTCTTCATGTGATTGCTCCACCGGGGTCACGAGCCGCATCTGTTGCGGGATCCACTGCCCACCCCGACCGATCGCGGTCAGTTGTGGGGGTGCGCCACCGGGGGCAGTGGTCATCGGGCCGGCGGCACCTCGGTCGGCAACCATAGGAAACTCTTGACCGTTATCAAACCGAGACAAACGGTTCTACCCGTGCATGCTATGTACCCCGCCCCAGAACCTGAACGGCTCGATGCCCATGGCCATGGTGATCGAGGCGTACCCGGGTACGTGTCCTTGGCAATTGCCTGGCAATGCCGATCGGCGGTCGGGATCAGGCGCGCGTGAGCAGGGTCACGGCCTCGAGGTGACCGGTCTGCGGGAATATGTCGAGCACCCTGGCCCGACGCAGCCGGAACGACGGCATGCGTGCCAGGTCCTTCGCCAGGGTCACCGGGTTGCAGCTCGAGTAGACGACGTGCTGGACGTCCGACTCCTCGAGCCAGGTCGACAACCGCTCCCCGATCCCGCGACGCGGAGGGTTCACGACGACGAGCTCGGGCACCGCGTCCGGACGAGCCCGGAGGGCGTGCTCGGTCGCGTCGTCGGCGGCGAACCGGAGGCCTTCGAGGCCGGCCTCACGAGCGGACTGCTTCGCGGAGCGGATCGCCTCGGCGCTCGTCTCGATGCCGGTCACCACGCGGCCGGGACGGGCAGCGTGCAGCGCGAAACCACCGACGCCGCAGTACAGGTCCCACATCGATGCCGGGTCGAGCTCGTCGATCCAGGC
The DNA here is from genome assembly GCF_003234435.1 of Curtobacterium sp. MCLR17_044. Lineage (NCBI taxonomy): Bacteria > Bacillati > Actinomycetota > Actinomycetes > Micrococcales > Microbacteriaceae > Curtobacterium > Curtobacterium sp. MCLR17_044. Next base: position 27,135 of record NZ_QKTC01000025.1, read on the forward strand.
CGTCGCCTGCGCGTACAGCTCGGTCGCGACGCCGGTGTTCGTCTGGAAGAAGCTCTGCGGCCGCAGGTGCATCGTGATCCCGCCGAGCCGCATCGGCAGGGTCTCCTGCTCGGTCAGCACGATCTCGCGGTCGCCCTCGGTGACGGCCTTGTGCTCGGGCAGCAGGTTGGCGGTCACCACGACCGCGTTCGGCAGTGCGGCACGCAGGGCGTCGAGGTGTTGGCGGAGCCGCGGGAGCTGCCCCTCGGAACGCAGCACGAACCGGATCATCAGCTCGCCGTCGGGCGACTCGGTGACCAGGACGTACTTGAGCTCACCCCGGCGCGCGGCGACGTCGTAAGGGATCAGCCCGGCGGTCGAGACGAACTCGGCCAGCACGGGCAACGCGTGCCGGATGCCGGGCGTGCAGATCCCGCAGTGCCGCAGGTCCACCCCGCGCTGCCGGTGGTCGAGGATGCCGACGGTGGGGTGCTGGACGGTCCCACCCACGACCATCTTCGCCTTGTTCCGGTACCCCGACTCCGGGCTCGTGATCGCGGGCGACCAGGAGACCGCTCCGGGGCCCCCGGCGGCCTCGACCGCGGCGTGCAGGAGCTCGCGCGTGCGGAGTTCCTTGTCGAGGACCTGGTCGGCGTAGGGCTGGCCCATGAGCGTGCACGACCGGCACACCCCGCGGTCGAAGTAGTCGCACTGCATGGCCGAGTCAGGATACGGCAGCGTCCCGCGTCGTCGTGGCGATCCGGTACACGGACGTCGTCGCGGTCAGGAAGAGGGTCGTGCCCTCGTCGCCGCCGAAGCACAGGTTCGACGTGACCTCCGGCACGGCGACCGCACCGATCCGGGCACCCGTCGGGTCGAACACGACGACGCCGCGGTGCGAGGACGACCAGACGTTGCCGTGGACGTCGACCCGGATGCCGTCCGGCGCACCCTCTCCGGGCTCGAGCCGCGCGAACACCCGGCCGTTCTTCAGCAGGTCGCCTCGGCGGTCGTAGGCGCGGATGACCGGCTCGTCGCCCGACGAGCTCGCGATGTACAGCACCCGCTCGTCCGGGTCGAAGGCCAGGCCGTTCGGCTCGTCCAGGTCGGTCGCCACTGGTCGCAGGTCCTCGCCCGCCGGGCCGCACCGGAACACCCAGTGGTCGCCGTACTCACGCACGCCCGGGTGTCCCTCGCGCGGCTGGGTGATGCCGTAGGCGGGGTCGGTGAACCAGACGCCGCCGTCCCGCGCGACCACGACGTCGTTCGGGGAGTTGAACCGACCGCCGTCCCACACGTCGACGATCGGCGTGACGACGCCGTCGCGGTCCCGCTCGACCCGACGCAGCCCGTGCGAGCACTGCACGACGCTGCCGTCCCGGTCGAGCGTGCGGCCGTTGGTGAACTCGACACCGTCCGCGTACACCGAGGTCTCCCCCGAGTCCGCGTGCCACTGCAGGATCCGGTCGCCGGGGATGTCGGACCACCGCAGCGTGCGCGTCGACGGGATCCAGCAGGGCCCCTCGGCCCAGGTGCTGCCGGTGGCGATGCGCTCGAGCGCGTCGGGGTCCGGTACGAGGTCGTCGAGCAGCACGGGTTCTCCTTCGAACGGGGTGCTCAGCCTACGTTCGTCAGGCCGCGGCCGCAGCCTCACTCCGTCGTCGCACGGCCTTCTCGATCGCGGAGATCGCGAGGCCGAGCAGGATCGACGCCACGACCGCGAGGGTCGTGACGAGGAAGGGCTGCTCGCGGCTCCAGCGCCCGGTGGCCGAGGCGATGCCGACGCAGTACGCGGCCCACACGACGTCGGCGAGCACGCAGCTGAGCAGGAACCGCCGGAGGTCGAGCCCGCTGTCGGCGCCGACCAGGTTCGTCGTCAACCGGCCCATCGGGATGAAGCGTCCGAGCACCGCGATGCGTCCGGGAGCAGCACGGTAGCGGCCGTCGATGGCGTCCCGGGCCGCGCGGACCTTCGGACGCGCGAACCACGACCTCGAGCCGAGGTCGACCGACCGCGCCAGGTGGTAGAGCCCGAGGTCGCCGAGGACCATCCCGATCGACGCCGCGACGACGAGGAAGAGGACCGGCAGGAGACCGCCGTCACCGCCCACCAGGAGCGTGCCGATCGCGACGACGAGTGCCTGGCTGGGCAGGAAGACCGCGACGCTGCCCACGGCGAGCACGAGGCCGACCACGAAGAACGCCCACGGGGTGCCGACGAGCTGGACGACCAGGTCCTGTGCTGCGTCCACGACTCACCCTCCACGGGCACCGGAGGGGCGCGCCGGGGTCCATCCTCGCAGGTCCGGCGCGCTCCGCTCACGTGCGGTCGACGATCGCCCGCATGGTCGAGGCCGCGTCGTCCGGGCGGCCGTCGAGGACGGCATCGGCGAGTGCCAGGTGGAGGCCGACGTCGTGCCGGTCCGGGCGGATGCTCCCGCGTTCGCGCAGTACCTGGCCGACGACCTGGTGCAGGCGTCGGTACAGGGCGTTGCCGGACAGGTCGAGCACGAGCGCGTGGAACCGCACGTCCGCGGCCACGAAGTCGAGGCGGTCGTCGCGGGTCGCGGCGGCGGCGAGCTCGTCCGCGGTGGTGCGGAGGGCCTCCCGTCGGTCCGCGCACGCGTCGAGCGCCGCTCGCCGGGCCGCTGCGGCAGCGGCGGCGGGTTCGACCGCCGCCCGCAGCTCGCGGAGCTCGACCGCCACGCGGTCACCGTCGGGGCCCCGCAGGCGCCACCGCACCACGCGCGGGTCCAGGACGTCCCACTCCCGCACACCGAGGACGGTCACGCCGACCCGGCGACGTGCGCTGAGCAGGCCGAGCGCGACGAGGACGCGGACGGCCTCGCGGACGATGCTGCGACTGGCGCCCGTCCAGGTCACCAGGTCGTCGACGCTCCGGCGGCTGCCCACGGCGACCGCGCCGGAGACGACGGCGGCACCGACCTGGTCGAGGACCCGTTCGAAGGTGCTCGTCACCGCTGCGAGACCGGCGACAGCACGAGCTCGTCGATGCGCACGTGCGCCGGCGACCCGAGCACGAAGGCGACCGTCCGCCCGATGTCCTCCGGTCGGAGCATGCGCTGCCGCGCGGCCGCGTCGGGGACCTCCGGCCGCTGGTCGAGGAAGTCCGTCGCGACGTCACCCGGGCACAGGTGGGTGGCACGCACGCCGCGCTTGGCCTCCTGCTGGTTGAGCGTCCGGACGACCGACGCGAGCGCCGACTTGCTCGCCGAGTACGCGACACCCGCCCCCGGCTGGAAGGACCACCCGGCGTACGACGACACGACGACGACCACGCCGCCGGCCGCGCGGAGTGCCGGCAGCGCGGCGTCCACCAGCGAGACGACGGCGGTGAGGTTCGTGTCCACGATCGCGCGGAAGTCGGTCAGCGACTGGTCGTCCCACCGACGCCTCGGTGCGTTGAGCCCGGCCGCCAGCACGAGCCCGTCGAGCCGCCCGTGCCGCCCGAGCACGGTGTCCCGCGCGGCTGCGACGGCATCGGGGTCGTTCGCGTCGAGGGGCAGGACGTCCGCGGTTCCCCCGGCGCCGCGGATGGTGCGTGCGACCTGCTCGAGCCGGTCGGCACGGCGCCCGCTGAGGACCACGGTCCAACCGTCCCGCGCCGCTGCCTCGGCGCTCGCGGCCCCCATGCCGCTGCCCCCACCCGTGACCCAGAGCACACGCTGATCCGTCATGCTCGAATAGTATGCCTATTCAAGGCACCGACGACGGGAGCAACGATGCACCTCGACCTGACCGACCGCGTGGTGGTCGTGACCGGCGCAGCGCGCGGGATCGGCCGCACGCTGGCCGACCGCTTCGTCAGCGAGGGGAGCCGCGTCGTCGCGCTCGACCTGGCCTTCGAGCCGGGCTTCCCGCTCGACCACGTCGTGTGCAACGTCGCCGACCCGCAGTCGGTTCGCGACGCCGTGGACGAGGTCGTCCGGCGGCACGGCACGATCGACGTGCTGGTGAACAACGCCGGCATCAACGTCACGGGCACGGTCGCCGAACTGGAGTGGGACGCCTGGCGCCGCTGCATGGACGTCAACCTCGGCGGCACGTTCCTGATGAGCCAGGCCGTGGCTCCGGTGATGCAGGCCGCCGGGCGCGGGCGGATCATCAACGCCGCATCGTTCGCGGCGATCGTGCCCAGCGTCGGGAGCGCGGCCTACGCGGCGTCGAAGGCCGCCGTCGTCTCGTTCACCCGGGTCCTGGCGTCGGAGCTCGGCCCGTGGGGGATCACCGTGAACGCCTACGCACCGGGCATGGTGCCGACAGCGATGAACGGCTTCGCGACGATGCCGGCCGAGGCGCAGGACCGCCTGCTCGACACGCTGTCGCTCCGCCGGTGGGAGACCGCGGACGACGTCGCCGACCTGCTCGTCTTCGTGGCGAGCGACGCTTCCGGGTACATCACCGGCACCCTGCTCGACGTCTCCGGCGGCAAGCTCGCGACCCAGATCCCCGCTCGCGCGCACGGCCGGACCTGAGCGGACTGCTGTCCGGCCGCACAGGTTCTCCACATGGCCTCCTCCGTAGGCTGTGAAAGCCCAGTGAGCCGGACTGCAGCCCGACCCCGAGGAGGTGCCCGATGGTCCTCGTCCTCGTCGCGTTCGCGATCGTCGCCCTGATCGTCCCCGCCCTGACCCCCGTCCTCGGCCGCCGCGTCTTCTACGTGGCGGCCCTCGCCCCCGCCGCGGCGGCGGTGCTGACGATCGCCCAGACCGACGCCGCCCTGCACGGCAGCGTCGTCGAACGGCACCAGTGGGTCCCCCAGCTCGACCTCGACGTCACGCTGCGGATGGACGCCCTGTCGTGGGTGCTCGCCCTCGTGGTGTCGATCGTCGGCGCGTTGGTGCTGGTCTACTGCGCCTCGTACTTCGAGCGGGACGAACCCGGGCTCGGTCGGTTCGCCGGGGTCCTGACCGCCTTCGCCGGCTCGATGTACGGGCTCGTGATCGCCGACGACGTCATCGTGCTGTTCGTCCTGTGGGAGGCCACGACGGTCTTCTCCTACCTGCTCATCGGGCACGACGCCGCGAAGCGTGCCAGTCGCGCCGCCGCCATGCAGGCGCTCGTGGTGACCACCGCCGGTGGCCTGGCGATGCTCGCGGGCCTCGTGATGCTCTCGGTCACGGCGGGCACGACCTCGCTGTCCGCGATCGTCGCCGATCCCCCGAGCGGCACGGTCGTCTCGGTGTCGGTGGTCCTCGTGCTGCTCGGGGCGCTCACGAAGTCCGCGATCGTGCCGTTCCACTTCTGGCTTCCCGCCGCGATGGCCGCACCCACACCGGTCAGCGCGTACCTGCACGCCGCGGCGATGGTGAAGGCCGGCATCTACCTGGTGGCCCGGCTCGCCCCCGCGTTCGCGCTGCTCGACGGCTGGCGCGAGACGATCACGCTGCTCGGCGTCGCCGGGATGCTCGTCGGCGGGTACCGCGCCCTGCGGCAGACCGACCTCAAGCTCCTGCTCGCCTACGGCACCGTGGCCCAGCTCGGGTTCCTCGTGCTCGCCGCCGGCTGGGGTGCCCCCGCGGTCGCCCTCGGCGGGGTCGCGCTCCTCGTGGCCCACGCCGCCTTCAAGTCGACGCTCTTCCTGGTCGTCGGCGCGATCGACCACGTCACCGGCACGCGTGACCTCGGTCGGCTCAGCGGGCTCGGCCGCGCCCGCCCGTGGCTGGCGGTCGTCGCGGTGCTCGCGCTGCTGTCGATGGCCGGGATCCCGCCGACGATCGGGTTCGTCGCGAAGGAAGCCGTGCTGACCGGGTTCACCGAGTCCCTGCACGGCCCCGACGCCGGCTGGGCCTGGTTCGCCCTGATCGGTGTGACCGTCGGTTCGGTGCTCACCGTGGCCTACTCGCTGCGGTTCCTGTGGGGCGCCTTCGCCCGCAAGCCCGGCATCGCGACCACCGAGCCGCACGCCCTGCACGGCCTCGCCGTCGTGCCCTCGGTGCTCGCGCTGGCCGGCCTTGCCCTCGGCCTGCTCACCCCGGTGGTCGCGCACGGCATCGAGCCCGCTGCCACGACCGCCGCACTCGGTGGCGAGGACGTCCCGCACCTCGCGCTCTGGCACGGCCTCGAACCTGCGCTCGGCCTGTCCGCGATCACCCTGGTCGGCGGCCTCGCACTGTTCGCCCTGCGTCGTCCGGTCGAAGCGCTCCAGCACCGGCTCGCGGGGTTCCCGAGCGCTGCGGGCACGTACCGGCACGGCATGCGACTGCTCGACCGCGGGGCGACCGGACTCACCGCGAGCCTGCAGCGCGGCTCGCTCCCCTACTACCTGACCGTGATCCTGTCGGTCTTCGTCGCCGGGGCGCTCGCCAACCTGGTGCTCGGCGGGCCGTGGGAGTTCCACGTCCGGTTCGCCGACTCGTGGGGCCAGATCCCGGTGATGATCGTGATGTCGATCGCGGGCATCGCGGTGCTCACGGCGAAGACCCGGTTCGCCGCCGCGGTGCTGGTCGGCGTCACCGGCTACGGCCTCTCGGTGCTGTTCGTCCTGCACGGCGCCGTCGACCTCGCCCTGACGCAGCTCGTGGTCGAGACGGTCACCCTGATCGCCTTCGTCCTGGTGCTCCGACGGCTGCCCCCGCGCATCGCCACGACCAACCCGTCGCGGTTCCGGGTCGTGCGGGCGCTCTTCGCCGGGCTGGCGGGGTTGACGCTGGCGATCGTCGTCGTCGTTGCTGCCTCGGCCCGGACGGCACGCCCCCTCTGGCCCGACCTGCCCGCGCTGACGAGCTCGTTCGGGCACGGTCTGAACGTGGTGAACGTCGCCCTCGTCGACCTGCGCGGCTGGGACACCCTCGGTGAGCTCACGGTCGTGGTCGCCGCGGCCACCGGCGTCGCGAGCCTGATCTTCGTGAACTCGCGCGAGGACACCCTGCCCCGGCTGCGGGACCTGCCGGAGACCCTGACCGCGAACGGCGAGCGCACCGACGGCGAGCCCCGCGCCTGGCTGCCGACGAGCGCCGCGATCCCGACCGGCCGTTCGGCACTGCTCGACGTGGTCGTCCGCCTGCTGTTCCACGGCCTGATCGTGCTGTCGGTGTACCTGCTGTTCGCCGGGCACAACTCGGCCGGTGGCGGGTTCGCTGGTGGCCTGGTCGCCGGCATCGCGCTCGCGGCCCGCTACCTGGCCGGCGGCCCGGCCGAACTCGGCGCAGCGGCCCCGGTGCGTGCCGGTCGACTGCTCGGGCTCGGTGTCGCGACGGCAGCGATCACCGCGATCGTGCCGCTGTTCTTCGGCCGCGAAGCCCTGTACTCCGAGTTCTTCGAGGCCACCGTCCCGATCCTCGGGCACGTCGAGTTCGTCACCGCCACGTTCTTCGACATCGGCGTCTACCTGGTCGTCGTCGGCCTGGTGCTCGACGTCCTCCGCAGCCTCGGCGCCGAGGTCGACCGGCAGCGCCTCGAGGACGCCTCGACCCCGACCCGCGACACCACCGAGGGGTCCGTCAGCGATGCCCTCGATGCCCCCACCCCGGAAGGGAGCGCCACGTGACCGTCACCCTCGTCCTCGTGATCGCCATGGCGGTGTTGTTCTCGTGCGGCGTCTACCTGCTGCTCGAACGCTCCCTGACCCGGATGCTCCTCGGCTTCCTGCTGCTCGGCAACTCGCTCAACCTGCTGCTGCTGGTGATGTCCGGCGCCGCGGGCGATCCGCCGATCGGCAAGAGCGCCGAGGGCATCACCGACCCGCTCCCCCAGGCGTTCGCCCTGACCGCGATCGTGATCACCTTCGCCGTCAGCGCGTTCCTGCTGGCCCTGATCCACCGGTCGTGGCAGCTGTCCCGCGCCGACGAGGTCGAGGTCGACGAAGCCGACGCCGCCATCGGCCGCGACCGCGACGAGGCGGCCGACGAGGACCCGGAGACCACCACCGACGCAGAACAGGAGGCGACCCGATGACCTGGCTCGTCCCGCTCCTCGTCCTCGTCCCGCTGCTCGGTGCCGCGGTCGCGCTCGGACTCCTCCGGCACCAGAAGCTCCAGCGTGCGATCACCGTCGTGGTGCTCGTCGTGGCGCTGGCCGTCGCCGCCACGCTCATGGTCCTGGTCGACCGGCACGGCACGATCGTGGTGCAGGTCGGCGGGTGGGACGCCCCCTACGGCATCTCGCTCGTCGTCGACCGGCTCAGCGCGCTGCTGCTCACCGTCAGCGCGAGCGTCCTGCTGCTCGTCCTGCTCTTCTCGATCGGACAGGGCCTGGCCGCCGACGACGAGGACGCCCCGGTCACGATCTTCTACCCGACGTACCTCGTGCTCGCGGCCGGTGTGCTCGACTCGTTCATCGCGGGCGACCTGTTCAACCTGTACGTCGCGTTCGAGATGCTGCTGGTGGCGAGCTACGTGCTCATCACGCTGGGCGGCAGCGAACAGCGCGTCCGGGCCGGCACGACGTACATCGTCACGAGCCTGATCGCGTCGGCGATCTTCCTCGCCGCCATCGGGCTGGTCTACGGCGCCACCGGCACGGTGAACATCGCCCAGATCAGCGAGCGCGTCGCCGACCTGCCGGAGCACGTCCAGCTGCTCCTGCACACGATGCTGCTGATCGGGTTCGGCATCAAGGCCGCCGTGTTCCCACTGGCGTTCTGGCTGCCGGACTCGTACCCGACGGCCCCGGCGCCGGTCACCGCGGTCTTCGCGGGCCTGCTGACCAAGGTCGGCATCTACGCGATCATCCGGCTCGAGACGGTGATCTTCCCACGACCACAGCTCAACGAGGTGCTGCTCGTCGTCGCCGCACTGACGATGGTGGTCGGGGTGCTCGGCGCGGTGTCGCAGACCGACGTGAAACGGCTGCTGTCCTTCACGCTGATCAGCCACATCGGCTTCATGGTGATGGGCGTCGGACTCGGCACCGTCGCGGGGACGGCGGCAGCCGTGTTCTACACGGTGCACCACATCGTCGTGCAGACCACGCTGTTCCTGGTGTCCGGTCTGATGGAGCGTGTCGGCGGGACGACCTCGACCCGGTCGCTCGGCGGACTGCTGAAGGCCGCTCCGCTGCTGGCCGCCCTGTACCTGATCCCCGCGTTCAACCTGGGTGGGATCCCGCCGTTCTCCGGCTTCATCGGCAAGCTCGGCCTGTTCCGCGCCGCCGCCGAGGACGGTTCCCCGATGGCGTACGTCACCATCGGCGCCGGCGTCGTCACCTCGCTGCTCACCCTGTACGCGCTCATGCGGGTCTGGGACGCCGCCTTCTGGCGGCCGAAGCCGGCGGCCGAGGCCGCCGCCCCGCACGCGACGAGTGCCGAACCGCACGCCCACCTGCGGTCGCCGGAACCGGCGCCGCTCACCGTCTCCGAGGAGACGGGCGAGGCGTACCACCCGGGAGGCTCGGTGACGGTCACCGACGCACCGCACGCGGCCACTGCCTCCAGTCCGACCACCGGCGCGACCGAGGCGGTCGGCGAGGCTCCCGAGAAGGTGCGCCTGCCGCGCATGCTCGTCGGCGTGACGACCGTCGCGGTGCTCGGGTCCGTCGCCCTGACGGTCGTCGCCGGCCCGCTCTACGGCTACGCGACCCGCGCAGCGGAGTCGCTGGAGTCGCCCGACCGCTACGTGCAGGCCGTGCTCGGAGGTGAGCGATGACCGACGTCCGCCGCATCTCGAACGCCCGCCGGATCGCGCTGGCGTGGCGCTACGACGTGCCCCTGGTCGCGGGGCTCACCGTGCTCTGGGCGCTGCTCTGGGGGTCGTGGACCCCGCTGACGCTGCTGTGCGGCATCGTCGTGGCGCTCATCGTCACCCAGGCGCTGCCGCTCCCGCCGGTCCCCCTGTCCGCACGGTTCTCGATCGTGCACGTGCTGCGGTTCCTGGCGGTGTGGTCCGGGCTCGTCGTCGTGGCGTCCTTCCGGGTCGCCTGGGTCGCGTTCCGTCCTCGCGGTGTGCGGCGGAGCTCGATCACGCTCGTGCAGCTGCACTCGACCTCCGAGATGACCTTCACCCTGGCCACGCTGGCGATCTCGCTCGTGCCCGGCTCGTACGTCGCCGACGTGGACCTGCGGCGCCGTCGCCTGCTGCTCCACGTGCTCGACACCGAGCGCCTCGAGCAGGTCGAGGACGAACGCCGCGTCGCACTCCGGATCGAGGCCATGGTCATCCGCGCACTGGGATCCAAGCAGGACGTCTCCGAGCTGTCCGAGCCCCTGCCGGAGGTGACCCGATGAGCCCCGCCGTCGTCGTGATGGGCATCGCCGTCGCGCTCGTGCTCGCGCTCCTCGGGGCGACGTTCGCCCTCGCGGTGTTCCGCATCGTGCGCGGCCCGACGATCCTCGACCGCATGATCGGCTCCGACATGGTGCTGACCACCGTGCTCGTGGTCATCGCGGCCGCGATGGTCATCCGCCAGGACCTGACCGGCATCCCCGTGCTCGTGGTGATCTCGGCGACGAGTGTGTTCGCCACGGTCGCCGTCGCCCGGGCCGTCACGCCCTCGGCCGACCCGTCCGACGAGGGACTGGCCGTCACCACCCCCGAGCGCGCCGAGGAGGACCAGTCGTGATCGAGATCATCGAGTCGTTCGTCGACGACGCCGGCATCCGCGCCTGGATCGCCATCGGGCTGTTGCTCGTCGGGTCGCTGCTGTCGCTCGGCGCCGGGGTCGGCATCGTCCGGTTCCCGGACCCGCTCGTCCGCCTGCACGCGATGGCGAAGCCGCAGGTGCTCGGGCTCGCGCTCGCCCTGGCCGCCATCGTCGTGGCGGTGTGGACGTGGACGGCGTTCTGGGTCGTGCTGCCGATCATGGTGTTCCAGCTGTTCCTGGTGCCGGTGTCGACGCACATGATCGCGCGCGCCGGCCTGCGCGCCGACGACTACCGGCACGAGGACCTGCTCGTCGACGACACGGAGTCCTGACGCACAGACATGACGGACCGGAGGCCCGTGGCGGCGTCGCCACGGGCCTCCGGTTCGTCAGGTGGTCACGTTCGCGGTCAGGCGGTCACGATCCGACGCGGGAGCAGCAGGTTGCCGACCGCGGCGACCACGACGATCGCGGCGGAGACCGCCGGCAGCAGCATCGCTGCGGCGGTGCCGTGGTGCTCGGCGACGTCCCCGGTGATCGCGGAGGCGATCGACTGCCCGACGATCACGGCCGACCCGAGGATCGTCATCGTGGTCGCGGACCGGCCGACCGGTGAGCGGTCCGAGCCGAGGCTGTACTGGGCGACCAGGGTCGGCCCGATCCCGATGCCCATGATCGCGAGGACGATGCCTGCGGCGACGACGGAGTCGGCGCTGGCGAACGCGATCGCACCGGCGAGGAGCACGACGCCGAACACGAGCCAGCGCCAACCGAGGCCGAACGACCGCGGGAACGCTGCCGACCCGAGCGCCAACCCGGCGGAACCGATGCCCATCAGGCCGTAGAGCAGGCCGGCCTGCGAGGCCTCGCCGTGGGTCTCCATGAACGCCGTCAGCGAGGTGAGCGTCGAGCCGAAGAACAGCCCGATGCCGAGGATGCCGACGACCACGACGACGAGCCTCGGGCGCAGGAGCTGCCGTGCGGGTGCCTGCGTCGGCTCCGCGTGCTGGTCGACCACGAGCTTGCCGGTCGGGTGCAGCGCGAACGCGGTCACGAACACGAACGTCAGGACCGAGGCGCCGGCGACGGCCACCCACGGGGCGATCGCGCTGGCGAGGATGCCGACCAGGAACGGGCCGATGATGAACACGGTCTCGTCGGCGGCGGACTCGTAGGCCATGGTGCCGCTGAGGGTCTTCTCGCGCCGCGCCGGGGCCATCCGCTGCCGGATGATCGCGACGAGCCGGGTGCGGGACATCGGGGCGACCTGCGGGGCAGAGGCACCGATGCAGAACGCGACGGCGAGGACGGCGAGGTCGGGCGCGGTGCCGCTGACGACGAACGGGAAGAACCCGAGCAGCGCCGCGTTCACCAGGCCGACGGGGACGAGCACCGCCCGCTGGCCGTAACGGTCCGCCGCGGCACCGACCATCGGGCCGAAGATCGCGGAGCCGATGCCGACGGCGGCGGAGTTGATGCCGCCGAGGGCGACGGAGTCACGGGCGGCGACGACGAGGGTCAGGACGCCGACCACCATCATCGCGAACGGGAGCCGGGCGATGAAGGCCACGGGGAAGTACCAGCGGCCGGCGAGGGAGACGAGTGAGCGGTCCGGAGCGGGCGGGGCGTCGGTGGAACGGGTCTGGAGCATCGGGGTTGTGCCTTCTCGGCCCGCCCGGTTCGGTGGCGGCGGACCCATCGGGTGCCGCCGTTGTCCGCCGGGATGCCGGCGGCCGGTAGATACACACTGCGTGTTGTCGAACGCTGTCGATGGTACCAACCGGCCGCCGCGCACCGGAGGAGTTCGCTCCGGGCGCCGTCCCGGCGGTCAGCCGTGGTGCGGTCGCAGACCGTCGCCTGCGGCGCCGCCAGCCGACAGGTCGTGACCGGACGGCGCGCGACCCGCGACGGGTCGTGACCGGGCTGCGCGGGCCGGCCACGCGACGCAACGCGACCGGACCACGGACGGGAGGCGCGTGGCGGCGTGCCCCGCGCCTCCCGTCCGCCGTGCCGCGCGCCCAGGGCCCCCGCAGCGGTCACGACACCCCGTCGGCCGTGCGCGGCACGGTCGCAGACCGTCGCCTGCGGCGCCGCCAGCCGACGGTTCGTGACCGGTCGGCAGGAAACCCGCGACGTGTCGCGACCAGCCGGCGGGACCCGCCGAACAACCAGATGCGACCGCCCGAGGGACTGCTGCGGCGCGGCGCTCGGGTCAGGAGACCTCGCCCGCGCGGGCTCCCGCCCACAGGTCGACGTCCGTGATGCCGACCGAGTGCTCGTCGATGACGCGGAGCTCCTCGTCGGTGAACGACGTGTTCGACAGCGCGGCGACGTTGTCCTCGAGCTGCGACACCCGCGAGGCGCCGATCACGAGCGAGGTCACCCGCTCGTCGCGGAGCGCCCAGGCGAGGGCGAGCTGCGCGAGGGACTGTCCGCGGGCGGCCGCGACGTCGTTCAGGGCACGGAGGTGCTCGACGACCTCGGGCGTGATGCTCGACGCGTCGAGGGACTTGCCCGCTGCCGCGCGGGAGTCCTCGGGCACGCCGTTCAGGTACTTGCCGGTCAGCAGCCCCTGCGCCAGCGCGGTGAAGCCGATCACGCCGAAGCCGAGCTCGCCGGCGGCGTCGAGTAGCCCCTCGGTCTCGATCCAACGGTTGAGCATCGAGTACGAGGGCTGGTGGATGAGGAGCGGCGTGCCGAGGTCGCGGAGGATCTCGGCTGCCTGCCGGCTGCGCTCGGCGTCGTACGACGAGATGCCGACGTACAGCGCCTTGCCCTGCTGGACCGCGGTGTGCAGGGCGCCCATCGTCTCCTCGAGCGGGGTCGAGGCGTCGAGGCGGTGCGAGTAGAAGACGTCGACGTAGTCCAGGCCCGTGCGCTGCAGCGACTGGTCGAGCGAGGCGAGCACGTACTTGCGCGAGCCACCGCCCTGCCCGTACGGCCCCGGCCACATGTCCCAGCCGGCCTTCGTCGAGACGACCATCTCGTCGCGGTAGGGCCGGAAGTCCTCGCGCATCAGGCGGCCGAAGTTCACCTCGGCGGCACCGTACGGCGGGCCGTAGTTGTTCGCGAGGTCGTGGTGGGTGATCCCGAGGTCGAACGCCCGGCGGCTGATGGCGCGCTGGTTCTCGAAGGGCATGTCGTCCCCGAAGTTGTGCCAGTACCCCAGGGAGAGCAGCGGCAGGTCGAGGCCCGAGCGGCCGGTCCGGCGGTACGTCATCGAGTCGTAGCGGTCGTCACTGGCGATGTAGGTCATGGGACGAGCCTGGCACTCGTTCGAGCCCTGGCCTCGCATGCTTCGCTTCCCGGACCCATGATGGGTGCACGAGACCACGAGGAGACGACGATGGCACGGACGACGAAGACCGAGACCACCTTCACCGACGAGGAGCGCGCGGCGATGCAGGAGCACGCCGCGGAGGTCAAGCGCGCCCGCGGCACGAAGGGCACCAAGGCCGAGAAGGCGGCGGCCGACGCCGCTGCGGTCGAGGCGAAGATCGCCGAGATGCCCCAGCCGGACCGCGGGCTGGCGGAGCGCATCCACCGCATCGCGCTCGAGGTCGCGCCCGAGCTCGCGCCGAAGCTCTGGTACGGCATGCCCGCCTACGCCCGGGACGGCAAGGCGGTGTTCTTCTTCCAGGACGCCGCCAAGTTCAAGGCCCGCTACGCGACACTCGGGTTCCAGGACTCGGCCGCGCTCGACGACGGCACGTTCTGGCCGACGTCGTGGGCGATCAGCCCCGAGTTCTCCGAGGCCGACGAGGCACGGGTGGCCGACCTGATCCGTCGCGCGGTCGGCTGACGGTGCTCGGGCTGGGCGCCGCTCCCGTCTTCGCCCTGCTGTTCCTGGTGCTGTACGTCCTGGGGCGGCGACGGGATCCGCGGATGCTCCGCAACGGGGTGTTCCTGACCGCGGCCGTGCTGTTCGGGCTCGCGACGGTCGTGGCCGTGCTGACCAGGGTGGTCCCCGGGTTCAGCCTGCTCGTCGCCGTGGTGCTGCTGCTCGTGCCGCTCGCCGTGGTGGTGCTCGGCGTCGCCCTGGTCGCGAACGGCCTGCAGATGCTCCGGGCCGAGGGGCGCAGCGTCGGCAACCTGCTGTCGCTCGCCGCCGGGGTGGCCGTGTTCGTGCTGCCGACGATCGCCATCGCCCTGCTCGTCTCGGGCAGCGGTGAGGGCTTCACGCTGTGGGACGGCACGAAGATCGCGATCGCCGTGCTGATGGTGTTCGTCTGCGGGTACTTCGCGCTGTCGCTGGTCGCGTTCGCCCTGTACTCCGTGGTCTACGGGCGGACGCGGCACGGCATCGTCCCCGACACGATCGTGGTCCTCGGCTCCGGGCTCGTGCACGGCGAGGTCCCACCCCTGCTGCAGAGCCGGCTCGACCGGGCGCTCGGCGTCTACCGGGCCGAACGGGCCGCCGGACGCCGACCGCTCCTCATGCCGTCCGGCGGACAGGGCGACGACGAGCCCCGCCCCGAGGGCACCGCGATGGCCGAGTACCTGGTGGCGCACGGTGCCGACGCGGACGACGTCGTGGCGGAGACCGCGTCGCGGAACACCCGCGAGAACCTCCGGTTCTCGCGGGACGTGCAGACGGCCGCCGGCCGGGACGGCCAGATGGTCGTGGTCACGAACAACTACCACGTGCTGCGGGCCGCGACCCTGGCCCGTCGCCTCGACCTGCCGGCCCAGGTCGTCGGCGCGCGCACGGCGGCGTACTACGTCCCGAGTGCGTTCCTGCGGGAGTTCGCCGCGGTGATCGTCGAGCACCGCTGGCTGAACGTGGTCGCCTGCACGCCGTTCGTGCTGTTCACCGGGTTCCTGCTCTGGGAGTCGTTCCAGCAGCGGTAGACGCGACCCACGGACGGACTGGAGGCCCGTGGCGGGCCCGCCACGGGCCTCCAGTCCGAGCCGCCGTAAGATCTCGACCATGGTCGAGATCCAGCCGCCACGTCCCACCGACCTGCTGCCCATCGGCGAGATCGTCCGCCGCACGGGCGTCGCCGCCTCGGCCCTGCACTTCTACGAGCGCAAGGGCCTGATCCACCCGGAGCGCACCGATGGCGGCACGCGGATGTACCCGCGGCACGTCGAACGGCGGATCGCGATCATCCAGGTGGCCAAGCGCCTCGGCATCCCACTCAGCGAGGTCGCCGAGCAGTTCGAGGCCCTGCCCGCCGACCGCATGCCCTCGCTGCGCGACTGGAACCGGTTGAACGAGCGGTGGCGCGCACGACTGCGGGCCCGTCAGCTCGAGCTCGAGCGCCTGCAGCAGGAGATGACGCAGTGCATCGGCTGCGGGTGCGTCTCGCTCGGCGCGTGTTCGGTCGTGAACCCCGGTGATGCCCTGGGCGACGAGGGGCACGGCGCGCGTCGCCTGCTGCCGATCCAGGACGAGGCGGCCGACGACGCCGCTGCCGCTGCCGCCGCCGCTGCCGAGGACGCTGTCGCCTAGCCCGCGCGCAGTCCGTCGTCGATCCGCTGCAGCAGCTCCAGCGCCTCGACCGCACCGCGCTCGTCGCCACCGAGGGCCGTGCGGAGCTTGCCCGACCAGTGCCGGTAGAGCCGGTCGACGCTCTCCTGGGCCAGGGCGGTCGAGTGCAGCTGCACGGTCCGGGCGTCCGCCGGGTCCTGGCGCCGCTCGACCATGCCCTTCGCCACGAGCGACCGGAGCGCGACGCTGAGGTTGCTGCGCTGCAGGGCCGTCGCCTCGGCGGTGGCACTGGGCGAGGTGCCGGGGTTGCGGTTGATCCAGCGCATGACGAGCGCCTCGGTGCCGGTCAGCGGCACGATGTCGAGGGTCTCCGAGCCGTGCGGGTCGATGTCGCGCGCGATCCGGAGCAGGACGTCCGCGAACTCGGCGAGGACGTGGTCGGACACGGCGGAGTGCATGACCGTACTGTACCGATCTCGGGCGATGAGTTATGCTTTCATAACAATGACCACGGACACCGGAACCATCCGCGCGACGATCGCGACACCCACGACCAAGCAGCAGGGCATCACGACCGCGCTGCTCCTGGTGCTCGGCCTGCTCAGTGCCGTCGCCCCCTTCGCCACCGACCTGTACCTGCCGGCGTTCCCGCAGATGACCACCGAGCTCGGGGCGAGCGCCACCGCCGTCCAGCTCACCCTGACCGCGTTCCTGGTGGGCGTGACCGCGGGCCAGCTCGTGTTCGGTCCGCTGTCCGACCGGTTCGGCCGCGTGCCACCGCTCATCGCCGGTGCCGCGGTGTGCGTGCTCGCCAGCATCGCCGCGGTGCTCGCGCCGAACATCGGCGTGCTCATCGCGGCCCGCCTGCTGCAGGGCCTCGGCGGTGCGGCCGGCATGGTGATCAGCCGTGCGGTCATCTCCGACCTGGCGACCGGCAAGTCCGCCGCCCGCGCGTTCTCGCTCATGATGATCGTCGGCGGGGTCGCCCCGGTCGTCGCACCGCTGCTCGGCGGCCTGCTCACCGGTCCGATCGGCTGGCGCGGCCTGCTCTCGATCGTGCTCGGCCTGTCGGTCGTCATGCTCATCGCGGTCCTCGCCGTGATCCGCGAGACCCACCTGAAGGAACACCGCGACGCCCTGCGCGAGGAACGCCGTGGCTCGGGCTCGGCCCTGCGTGCCCTGCGCTCCCGCACGTTCCTCGGCTACACCGCGGTGTTCGGCTTCGCGTTCGCCGTGATGATGGCCTACATCTCCGCGTCGCCGTTCCTGTACCAGGACATGATCGGCTTCGGCACGGTCGGCTACGGCCTGGCCTTCGGGCTGAACGCCCTGGCGCTGATGGGCGTCAGCATCCTGTCCGCCAAGCTCACCGCGACCCGTTCGGTCACGGGCGTGCTGTCGCTCGGCATCGTGCTGGTGCTCGCGTCGACCGTGGCGTTCGCGCTGCTCGTCGTCTCCGGGGCCCCGGTCATCTGGCTCGCCGTGCCGCTGTTCACCGCGGTCGGCTCGCTCGGCCTGGTGCTCGGCAACGCCACCGCACTCGCCCTCGGTGCCGTGCCCTCGGCTGCCGGCAGCGCCTCGGCCGTGCTCGGTGCCCTGCAGTTCGGGCTCGCGGCGCTCGTGTCCCCGCTCGTCAGCATCGGCGGCTCGGACACCGCGGCGCCGCTGGCGATCGTGATGCTCGCCGCCGCCGTGGTGGCCGTCGTGGCGCTGCTCGCGGCGCGGGGCCGGACCAGCACGCCCAGCTGACCCGGAAGGACACCGGCCACTGACCCGGAACGACACCGCCTGCTGACGCGGAACGACACCCGCCGCTGACGTGGAACGACACTGTCGACGTCGCCCGACATCGACAGTGTCGTTCCGCGTCGACCAGACCGCCCCCGACCCGGCCCCAACCAGCCCGTCCTCATC
>NZ_QKTC01000026.1:0-44108 GCF_003234435.1 Curtobacterium sp. MCLR17_044
AAGAGACACCCCCGAACCCGTCCCCGCTCGTGGCCCTCCGGCCGCGGACCCTGCAAGGAGCACCGACCATGTCCTTCGGTAAGCCCGTCCGACCCCTGATCACCCTGGGCGCCCTCGGCGCCGTCACCGCCCTCGCACTCACCGGGTGCGCCGGTGGGTCCACCGGAGCCGACGGCTCCGGCTCCGACGACGCGAAGGTCTCCCGCGTCACCATCACGCTCACGAACGACGGGCAGGACGCCTGTGCGGTGTCCTCGACGAAGGTCCCCGCGGGCCCCGTCACCTTCACGGTGAAGAACGAGTCGTCGACCGCGATCACCGAGGTCGAGCTGCTGCAGGACCAGCGGATCCTCGGCGAGAAGGAGAACCTGGCGCCCGGCCTCGACGCCGTCCGCTTCACCGCCACGCTGACCGGTGGGAAGTACCAGGTGTACTGCCCCGGCGCCGAGACCGAGCTGACGGACTTCACCGTCACCGGCAAGGCCGCGTCGACCGCGAACAGCAGCGCCTCGACCCTGCTCCGCGACGGGACGAAGGGGTACGCGACCTACGTCGACGGCCAGGTCACCGACATGGTCGCCGCGGTCGAGCAGATGCAGGAGCACATCGACGCCGGCGACCTCGACGCGGCGAAGACCGACTACGCGAACGCCCGTCCGTTCTACGAGCACGTCGAGAGCGACGTCGACGGCTTCGTCAAGAAGGGGTTCAAGGCCACCGACAACGCCGGCAACCTCGACTACCTGATCGACATGCGTGCCTCGAACCTCGACCCCGCCGTCGGCTGGAGCGGGTTCCACGCCGTCGAGAAGGACCTGTTCCAGGCCGGGAAGATCACCGCTTCGACGAAGCAGACCGCCGCGGACCTGACCGAGGACGTGCAGCTGCTCGCGAAGCTCGTGCCGACGCTCGACTACAAGCCGGAGGACCTGGCGAACGGTGCCGCCGGCCTGCTCGAAGAGGTGCAGTCGAACAAGATCACCGGCGAGGAAGAGGCGTACAGCCACATCGACCTCGTCGACCTCGCCGCCAACGTCGAGGGTGCCCGTCAGGCCTTCGCGTACCTCAAGCCGGGGCTGACCAAGCTCGACCCGACCCTGACGAAGCAGATCGCGAAGCAGTTCGACGCCACGAACACGCTGATGGACGGCTACCGCGACGCCGACGACCTGGGCGGTTTCGCCACGTGGGACGCCGCCACCAAGAAGTCCGACGCGAACACGATCTCGCAGCAGATCCAGGCGCTGCAGGACCCGCTGTCCCGTCTGGCCGAGAAGGTCGCGACCGCGTGACCGAGCCGGACGAGGCACCGCGGGCGGACGACGCACCCCGGGCGAACGTCTCCCGCCGTGGTCTGTTCGGCGCCGGCCTGGCCGTGGCCGGTGCCGGGGTCGGCGCGGCTGCGGGCATCGGCGGCGCCACCGCGGCGACCGGCGTGAACCCGTTCACGGCGGCGACGAACGGCGACGAGTCGATCGACCTGTCGCAGAGCCAGCCGTTCTACGCCACCGCGGCCCGGCAGCCGCAGGGCGGGATCCGCACCACCCCGCAGCGGTACTGCGTCTACATGACGTTCGACCTGTCGACGACCGTCACGACCGAGCTGCAGGTGCTCCTCGCGCGCTGGTCGGCCGCGATCGCCCAGCTGCAGGCCGGCAAGACCGTCGGCAGCGTCGAGCCGGCGCACGGCAACGGGGTCGGTGCCGACACCGGCGAGGCGCTCGACCTCGGCCCGGCGTCGCTGACCGTCACGGTGGGCCTGGGGCCCGGCGTCTTCGACGAGCGCTTCGGGCTGGCCGACCGCCGTCCGGCCTCGCTCGCCGACATCCCGACGCTGCCGAGCGACAACCTGCAGGAGGGCCTGACCGGCGGGGACCTGTCCCTGCAGGCCTGCGCCGACGACCCCCAGGTGGCGTACCACGCCGTGCGCGACCTGGCACGGATGGCCCGCGGCACCGCGACCGTCCGCTGGACCGTGCTCGGCTTCGGCCGGGCATCGGCCGGGCCGCACCAGAGCACGCCCCGCAACCTGATGGGGTTCAAGGACGGCACCCGGAACATCACGACCGACGCCGACCACGACCGCTTCGTCTGGCTCGACCGCGACGCCGGGTGGATGGCCGGCGGCAGCTACCAGGTGGTGCGGAAGATCCGCATGAACATCGAGACCTGGGACGCGGACGTCGTCAGCGACCAGCAGCGGGTGTTCGGGCGGACGAAGATCCAGGGCGCACCGCTCTCCGGCGGGCAGGAGCACACCACTCCGGACTTCCACGCCAAGGACGACGACGGTGCGACGAAGATCGACGCGACGTCGCACATCGCCCTCGCCGCGCACGAGGCGAACGGCGGCGTGAAGATCCTGCGCCGGCCGTACAACTACACCGACGGGCTCAACGAGTACGGCCAGCTCGACGCCGGGCTGCTCTTCATCGCCTACGTGAACGACCCGGACCACTTCACGCGGCTGCAGCGGAAGCTCGGCGCCTCGGACCGGCTGAACGAGTACGTCTCGCACATCGGCTCCGCGGTGTTCGCCGTGCCGCCGGCACCGCGCAAGGGGTCGTACATCGGCGAGCAGCTGTTCCGCTGAGCTGCGTCGCTGACCTGAGTCGCTGACCCGAAGGGGTGGGCGCCCTCCGCCGTTTCCCTGGAGGCGGAGGACGCCCGCGTCGCGGAGTCTCGCCGAACGGAACCACCGTCGACTTGCTGAAAGCGACCCGGCGCGACGCGTCGCGGTGCGACAACCCCGAGAGTACCCCGCGGATCCGCGGATCCGCAGTGATCGACCGGGATGGGACAGCAACCGTGACCGCCGGGTCGCGCGAGGTGTGCGCCGGAGCTGTGCCGGGCCTCCTGGCCGACGCGAACGGGCCGCCTCACCAGGGTGAGACGGCCCGTTCGCGTGTGTGCCCGCAGGCTCGGGGTCAGTCCGTCAGGACCGTCGCGGCACGTCGTGCGCGGCGGCGGCGGAGGACCACGAGCGCCGTGATCCCGGCGAGCAGGAGCAGGCCCGCCGCGATCGCCGGAGCGGTCAGGTCCGCACCCGTGTAGGCGAGGTCGCCACCGGCGCGCGGGTCGTCGTCGGTCCCGCCGACGCCACCGATGCCGGCGTCGTCACCGCCACCCGCGCCGGGGCCGGGGGTGACCCCGCCGCCCGTGCCCGGGGTCGGGTCGACCGGGTCCGTCGGGTCCGTCGGGTCCGTGGGGTCGGTCGGGTCCGTCGGGTCGACCGCTGCGGCGACCGGGATCGTCACGGCGAGGGTGATGGTCTGGCCGGGCAGGGTGATCACGAGCGGTGCGTCCGTCGTGGCGACCGGCTCGGCCACCGCGGCGAGCGAGACGGAGCCGGCGGTGCGGGCGGCGGCGCGTGCCGCCGGGGCCTCGATCTCGGGGACCGTGACGGTCAGGGTCGCGCGACCCTGCTCGTCGTTCTTGTCGGTGATCGTCGGGTCGATCGCCGACGACGCCAGCTCCTTGCCGTCCGCGCTGACCGAGACGGTGCCGGCCTTCGCGGGGTCCTCGCTGCTGAACACGAGCGACGACAGGTCGAGTTCGATTGCGTCACCGGGCTGGAACCCACCGGCCGGGGTCGGCGTGACCGTGACGCCGACGGCGCGCTGGTCGACCTGGGGTGTGACCTTCTTGTTCGCCACGAAGTAGTCCACCTGGGCCTGCAGGTCGACCTGGCCGGAGTCGGCGACGTTCGTGCCGGTCGCGAAGGCGGCGAAGTTGTCGCCACCGGTCGACAGGAACGAGTTGACGGTCACCTTGAGGGTGTCGGTCAGCGCGATCGCCTTGCCGTCGAGGGTCATGCCGGTGATGCGCTCGCCGCGGCCCTTCGACGGGTCGTAGGTGTACGCGAAACCGTCCGAGACGCCGAGCTTCAGGAACGGACGCTCGAGGCCGTCCGGCTGCCACTGCTGCTCGAGGGCGTTCTTGATCTGCTGGCCGGTCATGTCCTTGGTCACCAGGGTGTTGGCGAACGGCTGGACGAGCGCGGCTTCCTTGTAGGTGACGGTGCCGTCCGGGTCGCCGGCTCCGCTGGACGCGTAGACCATGTCGGTGCGGAGCCCGCCCGGGTTCATGAAGGCGATCTTCGAGCCGTTCCGCTCGGTGGCGCTGCGCTGGACCTCGGCGATGTAGTTGCCCAGGACGGACTCGCCGCCGCGGTTCTCGGCCTTGCGGTCGGACTGCACGGCGCGACGCAGGTCACCCGTGATCTCGCCGAGCTTCTCGCCGCCCTTGACGTCGGCGACGGCCTTCGCGGCGGTCACGATGTCGCTCACGGCGTTGACCGAGGTGGTGTCGGCGGGGACACGCTTGTCCTCGTTGACGGAGGTGACCGAGGACGTGATGCCGGTGAGCTGCTTGTCGGCGTCCACGGTGAGCTGCAGGTGCCCGAGGTTCACCCCGTAGGACCCGGCCTGGATCACCGGACGCTTCGTGCCGTCGGGGCCGGCGATGGAGTGGTTGTACGTCGCGTGGGTGTGCGCCGACACGATGGCCGAGACCTTCGAGGAGACGCCCGAGGTGATCTTGCCGAACGCGCCGGTGCCGGTGGCGTCGGTGAGCGCACTCGTGGTGGCGCCCTCGTGCACGAGCAGGACGAGCACGTCGGCCTCGCCGTTGTCGTCCTTGCCGTCGGTGAGCTGCTCGGCGTACCGGTTGACCTGGCTGACGATCGGGGCCATCGCGAGGCCCTCGACCCCGCCGGGGCTGACGAGCCCGGGGATGAGGTCCTCGGTGGTGGCACCGATGAAGCCGACCTTGACGCCGCCCTTCTCCACGATGGAGTACGGCGTGAAGGCGGGGTCGGTGGTGCCGGCCTTGACGATGTTCGCCGAGACGTACGGCCAGTCGGCGCGGTCCTCGATGCGGCCGGTCAGGTCGTCCTGGCCCTTGTCGAGCTCGTGGTTGCCGATCGCGCTGACGTCGAGGTCCATGGCGTTCAGGGCGTCGATCGTGGGGGAGTCCTGCTGGATGAGCGAGGTGAAGGTCGAGGCGCCCACGTTGTCGCCGACGCTGGCGAAGATCGTGTTCGGGTTGGCCTCGCGGTACGACTGCACGACGCCGGCGAGCTTCGCGGCGCCAGCGGCCTTGTCGGCGGCGGTGCCCTCGGACTCGATGCGACCGTGGAAGTCGTTGACGTCGATGATGTCGATCGTCGTGTCGCCCTCGGCGGCGACGGCTGCGGACGGGACGGACAGTGCGACCAGGACCCCGGCGGTGGCGAGGGCCGCGCCGGCGCCGAGGCGTCGTCGGGTCGTCGCACCGGCGGTTCCGGTGGTGTGGGAAGTGTTCATCGCCGTCGAACCTACGAAGACGCACAGGCGACTCGCCAGACCCCTGCGCAACTCGTCACACGACGTTCACACGGCCGTCCCCTCCGCTCGGCAGACCTGGTTCAGTCGCGGCCGAGGGCGCCCTTCACCCGCTCGGTGACCTCGGTCGCCATCGCCTTGGCGGAGTCCTTCACGACGTCGAACTCGACCGGGTCACCCTTCAGCAGGCTCTTCGCCGTGTTGATCGCGTACTCCTTCGTGATGTGCGGGGGCAGCGGCGGGACGCTCCGGCTCACGTACGCGTCGATGAGGGTGACCCCCTGGTGGGCGAAGGCCCGCTCGACGGCCGCCTCGACCTCGGAGTCCTCGTGCACCGCGATGCCCTGGAACCCGAGCAGCGTCGCGTACCCGGCGTAGTCGATCGACTCGACGTCCTGCGAGCCGCGCCACATCGGGTTGCCGTCCTCGGTGCGCATCTCCCACGACACCTGGCCGAGGTCGTCGTTGTGCATGACCACGATGACGAGCTGCTGGTTCGGCCAGGCCGCCAGGTACTTCTTCACGGTGATCAGCTCGTTCATGCCGAGCATCTGGAAGGCCCCGTCGCCGATCGTGCACACCGCCGGACGATCCGGGAACGCGAACTTCGCTGTCACCGCGTACGGCATCGCCGCGAGCATCGTCGCGAGGCGGCCGGACATGTCGCCGCGCATGCCCTCGCGCAGCCGGATGTGGTGGCCGTACCAGTCGGCGGTCGTGCCGGCGTCCGCGGTGACCGTGACGCCGTCGGGCAGCCGGTCGTTCACCGCCTGGATCACCCGGCGCGGGTTCACCCCGTCGTCGTAGGCGACCTCGGACTGCGCACGCATCTCCGATTCCCACTCGCGCATCTCGTCGGCGACGGTCTGCTGGAAGGACCTGTCGGTCTTCTGCTCGAGCAGCGGGAGCACGGCGTCGAGCGTCGAGCCGACGTCGCCCCACAGGTTCAGCTCGGTCGGGTACCGCAGGCCGAGCTGCTCCGGCTTGATGTCGACCTGGATGCCCCGGGCCTGCCCCGTCTTCGGCATGTACTCGCCGTACGGGTAGTTCGTGCCGAGCAGCACGAGGGTGTCGCAGTCGCGGATCTGGTGCAGCGACGGCAGCGACCCGAGCAGCCCGAGCTGCTGCGAGTGGTACGGCACGTCGGACGGGATCACGTCCTTGCCGCGGAGTGCCGTGATGATCCCCGCACCCGCCTTCTCGGCCGCGGCGAGCACCTGGGCCGTCGCACCGCGCGCGCCCGCACCGACCAGGAACGTCACCTTCGACCCGGCGTTGATGATCTCCGCCATCTTCCGGACCTCGTCGGCGGGCGGCGTGATCCGGGTCGACGCGGGGACGTCGCTCGACCGCGAGGCCCAGTGCTCGAGCGGCGGTGCGTCGTACGCCATCGCCTGCACGTCGTGGGGCAGCACGACGACGGCCGGCTGCTTGCGCAGCGACGCGGTGCGGAACGCGGTGTCGAGCACCACACCGACGGCTTCGGGCGTGGCCACCGTCTGCACGTAGCAGGCGACGTCGGCGAACACGCGCTCCAGGTTCGACTCCTGCTGCGTGAACGACCCCATCGCCGCGAGCCCCTGCTGGCCGACGATCGCCACCACCGGCTGGTTGTCCATCTGCGCGTCGTACAGCCCGTTGAGCAGGTGGAAGGCACCGGGACTCGACGTCGCGACGCAGACCCCGACCTCGCCGGTGAACTTCGCGTGCGCGGTCGCCATCAGCGCCGCGATCTCCTCGTGCGTGGGGCGGACGTACTCCAGGCCGTCGCCCTTCGAGGCCGCCTTGCCGAGCGCGCCGTCGAAGGCGCCGATCCCGTCGCCGGGGTACCCGAACACGCGGGAGACCCCCCACGCCTTGATGCGGTCGATGACGAAGTCGCTCACGGTCGTGCTCATGGCACCAGCGTGCGCGGGCGCGCACGGGTCCGTTCACAGGCACCGGACTGGAGGCGCGGATCACGTGACCGACGTCGGTCACGTGATCCGGGCCTCCAGACCAGGGCCCTGTGCTCGTTGCCGGTGGGTGCTCGCTACTGCTCCTGCGCGATCAGCGGACGCAGCGTGCGGTGCGCGATGCGCAGCCCCTCGAGCACCCGGTCGTCGGTGCCGCCCCAGAGCGGGTCCTCGTGCTCGACGCTCAGCGTGCCGTCGAAGCCCGCCTCGTAGAGGCGGTCGACGACGCGCGGCCAGTCCACGACACCGCGGCCCGGCACCCGGAACCGCCACCAGCCCATGTCCCACGGGTCGTCGCCCTTGTCGACCTTGCCGAAGAACCCGTACTCGTTGCGCCGCTCGGGGAACAGCTCCAGGTCCTTCGCCTGGGCGTGCACGATGTGCTCGGCGAACGGCAGGATCGTCTCGACCGGGTCGATACCGATCCACGTCAGGTGCGATGGGTCCCAGTTCAGGCCGAAGCCCAGACCGGTCACCCAGCCCCAGAGCTCGGGGGAGTACGCGATGTTGCCGGGGTACCCGTCGGGGTGCCAGCCCTCCATCACGCAGTTCTCGATGATGAGCCGCACGCCCCGCTCGCCGGCGTAGTCGACGAGCTCGGGCAGGACCCGGTTCCCCTCGGCCATGTTCTCGCGGACGGACTTCGTGGTGTCGCGCCCGATGAAGGTGCCGACGTACGGGATGCCGAGCGTCTGCGCGGTGTCGATCGCGTGCTTGAGATGGGTCCGCACCGCTGCCCGGTGCTCCGGGTCCCGGTGCAGGTTGTTCTCGTAGTACGCGAGCGCCGAGATCTCGAGGCCGGTGCGGTCGAGCAGGGCGCGGGTGGCCAGGGCGTCCTCGTCGGTGAACGTGGCGACCGGCAGGTGCGCCGCCTCGAAGTCGCGGCCGCCGGTGCCCGGCCAGACGGCGACCTCGAGCCGCTCGTAGCCCTGCTGCTGGGCGAACCCGGCGATCCGGTCGAGCGACCAACCGGGCAGGCAGGCGGTCAGCATGCCGAGCTTCACCGGATCTCCCGCCAGGTCGTCTCGGCCGCGCTGCCGATCACGGCCTCGATGATGTCGGCGGAGCGGGCGCCGTCCACGAACGTCGGCAGTCCGTCGGGGGCCACTCCGGTGCGGACCGCGGTGTAGGTGTCGGCGACGAAGGCCGCGAAGGCGTCGAGGTACCCCTGGGGGTGCCCGGCCGGCACGATCGCCAGCCGGCGCTGGTCCGGGTACCCCTGCGACGGGTCGCGGACCACGATCTGGGCGCCGCGCTCGTTGCCGAACCACGCGGACTCGGGCTGCTCCTGGTCGAACGCCGCGCTGCCGCGGGTGCCGTCGACCTCGAACCACAGGCGGTTCTTCCGGCCCGACGCGACCTGCGAGATCACGACGTTCCCGATGCGGCCCGTGGCGGTGCGGAAGGTGGCGACGGCGGTGTCCTCGGTGGTGACCTCGGCGCGTTCGGCCGCGTCGGCCACCGGGTCCGGGTCGGGGGAGCCGGAGAACGACGGACCGGACGCCGCCGGCCGCGTCGGGTAGACGATGTCGGTCGCGGCGGACACCGAGGCGAAGCGCTCACCCGTGACGAACTCGACCAGGTCGCACCAGTGCGAGCCGATGTCGGCGAACGCGCGGGACAGCCCGCTCGAGGTCGGGTCGACCCGCCAGCTCGAGGCGTCCTCGTCGAGCATCCAGTCCTGCAGGTAGTGCCCGTGCACCGCGAGCAGCCGGCCGAGCTCCCCGTCGGCGATGCGCGCCCGGATCTCGCGGACCATCGGGTGGTACCGGTACACGAACGGCACGGTGGCCACGACACCGGCTTCGGCAGCGGCGGCGACGAGCTCGGCGGCCTGCGCGGGGTCGATCGCCAGGGGCTTCTCGCACACCACGTTGATGCCGGCCGCGATCACCGCGAGCGCCTGCGGGTGGTGCTGGTCGTTCGGGGTGCAGATGTGCACGACGTCGGGGGCGTCGGCGATGACCTCGTCGAGGGAGGCGTAGCCACGGGGCAGGTCGAGCTGCGCCGCCACCTGCTCGGACCGGGCGGCGTTCCGGCCGAGCACACCGAGGACCTCGGCGCCGGAGGCCCGGGCCGCCCGGGCGTGGACGCCGGCGATCATGCCCGTCCCGACCACGGCGACGCGGAGGCGTCGCCCTTCGTACCCACTGCTCATGGTGCTCCCTCGCGCCGGACTGACACCACCGTAGCGGCCCGGTCATCCACCGGGGCCGATGAGTACCGTCTGCTGCATGTCGAGCCTCCAGACCAGCCTGCTCATCCTCGGAGCCAGCGGCGACCTGTCCAAGCGCCTGCTCCTGCCCGGCCTCGCCACCCTGCTCCAGGTGAAGGACGACTGGGACGTCCAGCTCGTCGGGGCCGGTGTCGAGGACCTGTCCGACGCCGACTGGAAGGCGCAGGTGCGCGAGTCCTTCGAGAACGCGCAGGCGTCGAAGAACGAGGAGGACGAGGGCGCCTCGGGTGAGACATCGCTGCCGGAGCGGCTGCAGGCCGTGGTCGACGCCTCGACCTACCGGAAGGCCGACGTCACCGACCCGGACGACCTGCGCGCACTGCTCGCCGCGTGCGAGCACGACCCCGCGATCTACTTCGCGCTGCCGCCCGCGGTCACCGAGAAGAGCTGCGAGCAGCTCGCCCACCTCGACCTGCCCGCCGGCACCCGCCTGGCGCTCGAGAAGCCGTTCGGCACCGACGCCGAGAGCGCCTCGAACCTGAACGACCTGCTGCACTCGTTCATCCCCGAGGAACGCATCCACCGCGTCGACCACTTCCTCGGCCGCTCCACCGTGCTCAACCTGCTCGGGCTGCGCTTCGCCAACCGCATCATCGAACCGCTGCTGTCGTCGCAGCACGTCGAGCGCGTCGACATCGTCTACGACGAGACCCTCGGTCTCGAGGGTCGGGCGCGCTACTACGACAAGGCCGGGGCGCTCACCGACATGATCCAGAGCCACCTGCTGCAGGTGATGGCCGTCGTCGCGATGGAGGCCCCCGCCTCGATCAAGGCCGACGACCTGCGCACCCAGAAGGAGCTCGTGCTGCGGGCGGTCCGACCGTGGGGCGGCGACGTCGTCACCGCGGGCAAGCGCGCCCGGTACACCGCCGGCACCGTCGGGGACCGCCAGCTGCCGTCGTACGTCGACGAGGACGGCGTGGACCCGTCGCTCGGCACCGAGACCCTCGCCCAGCTCACCCTGGAGATCGCGAACTGGCGCTGGGCAGGCGTCCCGTTCACCCTGCGGTCCGGCAAGGCGCTCGCCGCACAGCGCCGCGAGATCGTCATCACGTTCAAGGACTCCCCGCACGTGCCCGAGGGGCTCACCGGCACCGAGTTGCCCGACCGGCTGCGCATCTGGATCGCCCCGGACGAGATGCAGCTCGAGCTCAACGTCAACGGCGCCGGTGACCCGTACACGATCGACCACACCAGCCTCGAGGTGACGTTCAACCCCGGGCGCCTGAGTGCCTACGGCGAGGTGCTGGCCGGCGTGCTCGAGGGCGACGCGACGCTGTCGGTCCGCGGTGACAGCGCCGTGCAGGGCTGGAAGGTCGTCGGGCCGTTCCTCGACGCGTGGAAGGCCGGCAAGGCCCCCCTCGACGAGTACGCCGCCGGGTCCGTCGGCCCCGGCGGCTGGGACAACATCGAGGCCTGAGCCCGAGCGGCGGCGTAGCGTCGGGCGACGTGAACACCACCGACGACGTCCTGCAGACCGTTCCCGAACCCGCCGGCGCCGACATCCGTGTCGACGACGTCCGCTACGACCACGAGGGCACCGAACTGCTCGGTGTGCTCGCGAAGGACGCCGCGATCGCGGGCCGTCGTCCGGCCGTCCTCGTCGTGCACGACTGGCACGGCGTGAACGAGCACGTCGAGGCCCGGGTGACGATGCTCGCCCGGCTCGGCTACGTCGCGTTCGGCGCGGACATCTACGGAGCCGGCGTCCGGCCCGGTGACGACACCGCGGCCCAGGTCGCCGGCGGTTTCTACCAGGACCTGCCCCTGCTGCGCGCCCGCGCCACTGCCGGGTTCGAGCGACTGCTCGCCGACCCGGACGTCGACCCCGCCCGTGTCGTGGTGATGGGCTACTGCTTCGGTGGCTCGACCGCACTCGAGCTCGCACGGACCGGGGCCGACCTGGTCGGTGCCGTGGCGTTCCACGGTGGCCTCATCGCGCACGACCCCTCGGACGCAGCGGACATCCGGGCGAAGCTGCTCGTCCTCACCGGGGGCGCCGACCCCGTCGTGCCGGACGAGGCCGTGCACGCCTGGCAGGACGAGATGCGGGCGGCGCCGGACGTCGACTGGCAGGTCGTGACGTACTCGGGCGCGATGCACGCGTTCGCCGTGCCGGGCACCGACGCCCCGGACCACGGCGCGCAGTACCAGGAGCGTGCCGACCGCCGGTCGTGGCAGGCGCTCCGGGTGTTCCTGGCCGAGGTGTTCGACGAGGAGCCCGCGGCGCTGTGACGGTGCGGCCGTCGGAGACCGTTCGCGACACGCCGAGCACGGGGGCCGGAGGGCCTCGATTGGCGCCCGGGCCGCACCTGTTGTAGAGTCTTCCACGGCCGCAAGGCCACGCGCTCGTAGCTCAATGGATAGAGCATCTGACTACGGATCAGAAGGTTGGGGGTTCGAGTCCCTTCGAGCGCACAGGCAAGCAGAACGACGAAGGGCCCCGGTGGATTCCACCGGGGCCCTTCGTCGTTCCCCGGCGGCGCGTCTTCGCAGGCGTTCCCCGGTCGACGGGGTGACGATGGTGATTCGGTCCGCCCGATCGGAGAACGAGGTGCCTGTGCTGTCCATCGACTTCGCGACCCGTGACGCCGAGGTGGCCGCCACGGCCCTGGGGGCGCTGTACGACCGCCCGGAGATCCGTGACGTCGGCCCGCTCTTCCGGTACGAGCAGCACGTCCGCGGCGACGGCGTGATGACCGTCGAACGGCACCACTTCGGCGGCACGATGGAGACGACCGCCGAGATCGCGGACACGCTGGTGTCGGTCCAGGTGCACAGTGGCGACTTCGCCCCGCGCGGGACGGGCGGGGTGCCGAACGGGTCGTTGCACGGCCTCGGCATGGTCCACAACGACACCCTCGACGTGGACTTCAGCGTCGTCAGCCTGCCGGTGTCGGTCCTGCTGGGGGTCGGGTTGCAGCAGCAGGGCGCGGAGCGAGGGCGGCTCGTCGTCGACGGCCGGGCGCCTCGTCCGGAACTGGCGGACTACTGGGCGAGTGTCATCGGGCACGCGCACGCGGTCACGAGCGATGAGCGGGCCTTCGGGAACGACCTGGTGCGCGCCGAGGTGTTCCGCCACGTCGCCGCAGCGGCCTTCCAGGTGTTCCCGGTGCACATCGAGCCGGACGCGATCGTCCCGACCTCGGCGGCCGCTGGCGGGGTCGTGCGCCGCGCCGTGCAGTACATCGACGACCACCTCACCGAACCGATCTCGGTCCCCGACATCGCCACGGCCGCCCGGGTGTCGTCCCGCGGACTGCAGTCCGCGTTCCAGCGCGAGCTCGGGGTGAGCCCGGCAGCCTACGTCCGGCGGGTGCGGCTGGCCGAGGCACACCTCGAGTTGCTGGTGGCTGATCCGGACGCCGGAGCGACGGTCGCGTCCATCGGGTTGCGGTGGGGGTTCAGCAACGCGACGCGGTTCTCCGCCGCCTACCGCGAGGCCTACGGGCGGTCGCCGAGCCGGACGCTCCGCGACGAGGTCCCGCGGCAGGGCGACTGAACGACCCGGGTCAGGACCCGGGGGAGTACGGCTGGGCCGCCTCGATGACCTCGGACGCACCGGCGATGCCGAACGACGTGAAGAGCGGTGCCCACAGCGCCTTGAGCTGCGCCACGAGCTCGTCGTCGGTCAGCTGCGTCGAACCGTCCACCATGCCCAGCGTCGTGTTGAGGAGCAGCAGGACCGACGGCTGGACCGCGGCCGCGTCGACGTCCGCCGCCGCGACCCCGGCGCTGACGAGCTCGCCCCGCGTCATCTCGAACCAGTCGAAACCGCGCGGCACCGGCACGCCGGCCTTGCCGAGTTCGTGCAGGAGCCGGACCGCGCCGCCCGCGACCGAGCCCCGGCGGACGTCCATCCCGGTGGTCAGGAGGAACACCGTCAGCCGCTCGATGCCCGGCTGCGCGGGGAGTGCGTCGAAGAGTGCACGCCAGCGCTGCTGCTGCAGTTCGATGACCGCCGTCGCCAGGTCCTTCTTCGACGGGAACAGGTGGTACCCGATCGCCGACTTCGGCTTCCCCATCGCCTCGGCGACGCGGGAGAACGTGGTCGCCTCGTAGCCGAAGGCGGCGAACTGCTGCCCTGCGGCATCGATGATGGCTCGTCGAGAGGCCTCCATGGCGAGCTGCCGCTGGTTCATCTGGCGCGGTGTCCTTCCTCGCCCGGAGCTGAGCGATCAGTGAACACCACATCCTAGGGCCGCTCACGATGACGACCCGTCCCCTGCCCGCGTCAGGCGGCGCAGAACGTGTGCCAGGCCACGTCGATCCCCTTCCGGTGCAGCGAGTCGAGTCCGACGTCGAGGTGCTTCCGCTCCGCGTCCACCAGGTGTGCGCACCGGTGGTCCTGGGCGACGGTCTGGGCCTGGCCGAGCGCGGTCACCAGGTCGGTGTCGATGGCGTCGAGCTGGGGGCGGATGGTCGTCAGGTCCGGGGCTGTCGTGGGTGCGGTCCACGGGTTGTGCGTCCAGTGGTTGATGAGGCCGCGCTGGACGACCTTGCTCGCGGCGATCTGTGCGCGGATCACCCGGGTCACCAGGACGGGGTCGACGCCCTGCTGCTCCGCCAGGGTCACCGCTTCGTCGACGACGGCCTGTTCGCGCACCGGGTCGGCGACCGGCTTGCCGCTGAGCCACTTCGACTCCGCCACCGGGTCGGCGAGCTCCAGCCGTCGGAGGATGAGCGCGCCGATGGTGTCGAGCTCTGCCGTCGACGCCGCGGGACGGGAACCGTCGTGGGAGATGGTCATCGTGGAACCCGTCGGTTCGGCGGACGTGGGCAGGGGATCGGCGTTCGCCGCCGTGGTCGGCAGGGCGATGCCCGCCGCGAGCAGCCCGAGGGTCAGGGCCGTCGCGGCGGTCCGACGGCTGCGGTGCCGGGCGGTGGTCGGGGTGGTGGGGTGTGCGGTGTTCACGGGGTTTCCTTCCCGAACCGGCGCCGGACGCGTCGGGTCAGATCGTCGATGATCGGTTTGATGACCTCGTCGTAGAACGGGTAGACGCCGAAGTGGTCGGCGCCCTCGTCGCAGTAGCAGTCCATCGAGATCGCCTCCTCGAAGTTCGAGAAGACGTAGGTGGCACGGTGCGGGAACGCGGCGTGCGGCTCGTCGTCACGCGGGGTCGTGGTGGTCACGGCGGTGCTCGATCCCGGTCGGCAGCCGGTCAGCCGACCAGCCGAGCCGCGGGGACGCCGGGGTCGCGCCCGGAGTCCACCACGGCGTCGATCTCGGTGGATCCGTTGCCCGACCCGACCGTGCGGTTCTGGATCTGGTTGAGGGACCAGTTGCCCGGCAGGGGCTCGAGCTGGTTGCCCGCCCAGGCCGGCGACATCCCGGCGACGAACGAGAAGTGCGCGAGTCCGGCGCTGCTCACGGCGGTGCACGTGGCGCGGGAGCCGTAGACGCCCGCCTTGTACAGGTTCCCGCGGTCCCGCAGGCCGGCGGCGACGCCACGGAAGTACGGCACCACGAGCGACTCGTCCTGCGCCGCCGAAGCGTCGAAGTCGGCGGCGAAGTAGACGGTGGTCTGCTTCGGGATCCCGAGCTTCCGGGCCGCGTCGTGGGCGCGGTGGGCGTCGCGGACGCCTTGTTCCTCCGTGAACCACGAGGCAGCGAACCCGCCCTCCTCGAAGATCGGCCACAGCCCAAGGCCGGCGCTCGCCATCACACGGAGTTCCTCGGGGGTCAGGGCCTTGTCGAGTGCCCCGGAACGCTGGTGGTTCGTGAGGTACCGGCCGACGCTGGTGGCACCGGACGCCCGGACGGCGGCCGCGCGGGCGTCGTCGAGGCGCACCGCGGTGTCGGCACCGGTCGTCGCACGGTCCGGGTCACCCGTGCTCGCCGCCAGGGCTGCCCAGGTGCCGGCGTCGCACGTCCCGGTCTGCTCGGCGGGCGGGAACGCCTGGAACTGCTGGAACGCACGGACCACCGCGGCGTCCGCCGCCGAGTAGGCACTGCTGAACACGACGCGCTCGCCGTTCAGCACCAGGAGCGCCTTGACGAGCAGCACCCAAGCGCCAGTGGCCCCGACCCCGACGACGCTCGGTCCCGCGGCACGGAGCGCGGCAGCCGTCCCCGGTCCCCAGGCGCCGTCGACCGTGACGCCGACCGCGACCTGCACCGCGCGGATCGCCGCCGAGTACGTGCTCGTGTCGACGAGTCCGCTCGTGCTGCCGTACGCGCCGCCGGACGCCTCGGCGTAGGTGCGGTTGAGGTACTGCTGCACCGCGCGCACCGCTCGGGATCCGCCGGAGGCGAGCCGGACCGGGTCGACGGTCAGGAGGGCGCCGAACAGGTGGGCCGACAGCGGGAGTGCGCCGGGCTCGGCACCCAGGTCGGAGCGGAGCGCCTGCACGGCCGCGACGGTGGCCGCGTCGTACTCGCCGGTGAGCGTCACGGTCGCCGCACCCTTGCAGACGAGTCCGGCCTGGACGAGCCGGCACCAGGTCGCGGCGTCGGATCCAGTCTCGGCCCCGACGTCACCGTGCTGCTCGAGCTTCCGACGGGTCGTCGGCCCGAGCGTCGCGACGACGGGGGAGATGCCGAGGAGCGACTGGGTGGCCTGCACGATCCCGAGCACGGTGCCGCTGCCGGTCAGCCCGTCCTCGTCGACGTGCACCCACCCGTGCAGGTGCCCGAAGGTCGTGTTGAGCCAGCGCTGCACGGCGAGCACGCCCGAGTCGGAGGTACCGGAGGAGCCGGTCGATCCGGTTGAGTCAGCCGCGCCGGACGGGGTGGCGGCGTCTGCCGGGGCCGCGAGTGCGGTCGTGACGAGCGGGACGGTGGCGGTGATGCCGATGAGCGCAGTTCGGCGCGAGATGTGCACGGGGGTGCCCCTTCAGTTGCCTCGAGCGTCCGCTGGCCGTTGATCGCACTGTGCGATGCTGATGGCCGCGGCATGGTCCGAGCAACTTCGTCCCTCAACTTGGGACGGTCCTGCAATTCGGCAGACGATCGTCTGATGAAGCGCTCAGTCCGCCCGTTCCGGGGCGTCCGGCTCAGCGCGCGAAGGCCGCCAACCGGTCCTGCAGCG
This sequence comes from Curtobacterium sp. MCLR17_044, assembly GCF_003234435.1. Classification (NCBI taxonomy): domain Bacteria; kingdom Bacillati; phylum Actinomycetota; class Actinomycetes; order Micrococcales; family Microbacteriaceae; genus Curtobacterium; species Curtobacterium sp. MCLR17_044. The sequence continues at coordinate 16,547 of NZ_QKTC01000026.1, forward strand.
CACGCTCCAGGTACGGCTCGAGCGACGACGCCCACGTCGCGGTGATGTGCGTGCTGTCCCGGTAGACCAGGACGCCCCCGACGACCGCCGGGCACGTGGTGTCGGTGCAGTAGTAGCGGCTCAGGTCGATCGACGCCGCCCTGCCCCCGGCTGCCCGGAACGCGGCGACGGCCTCGACCGACGAGTCCGTCAGGCCGAGTGCTTCGGCGCGCGACCGGTCGCAGGCGTCCGTCGTCGGCCCGGACATCGTGCTCAGGCAGGCGACGACGTCGGGGCGGGGCACGGGGTTGTCACGGACCGCGATGACGGGCAGCTCGTCACCGGCCGCCTGCTCCCACGCATCGACCAGGCCGTTGCGGGTGGCCTTGTCGCGGGCCGGTCCGGGCGGCAGGCTGACCGGCATCTGCGTGGTGGAGTGGGTGACGACCAGGGCGTCGGCGTCGCGGTGCTCGCGGACGTAGTCGATGGCGGCGTGCTTCCACGAGTTGCAGCCCCGCATCGACGAGGGGCTCAGCGAGTCCTGCTGCGCGGTGGTGAGGTAACACCCGCCGGCGCCGGCCAGGTCGATCCGCCAGCCGTTGTCGTCGGCGATCTTCTCGTACGCACCGAGCAGTGCGTTGCTGTGCGAGTCGCCGATGACGATGAGGTGCTTCGACCAGCCGGTGGTCTTGCCGAGGACGCAGGGCCGGAACGTGCCGCTCCAGCACTCGGCGCGGTTGTCGTCGTCGTCCTTGGCCACGGCCGGAGCGGGCACACGGACGTCGGCGAGCTCGGGGTCGACGCAGGGGTCCGCGAACCCGATGCGCGCGGCGGCACCGAAGCAGGACTCGTCGTCGTCCTCCTGCTCCGCGGTGACCTGCTTCGTGACCGTGGTCGCGTTGACCTCCTGCACGTAGACGGCGGTCAGGGTGGCTGCCCCGAGCGTCACGACGGTGAAGCTGCAGATGACGGCGAGCGAGACGACGCCCCGGGGCTGCAGGTCCCGCAGCCACGTCGAGAACCGGACCGGTTCCTCGAACCAGATCGTCGTCACGGTGGCCAGACCGATCGCGACGAGCAGCACCGCCGAGCTCGTCGCCCAGTCGAGCGGACGGCCGAGCATGATCGGCAGGATGACGACGAGGGGCCAGTGCCAGAGGTAGAGCGCGTACGAGATCCGACCGAAGAAGGCGACGGGCCGCAGCGCACCGACGTCCTCGAACTCGGTCCCCGCACCGAACAGCAGCACCAGTGCCGCACCGGCGACCGGCAGCAGCGCCGCGATCCCGGGGAACGCCGTCTCCGGGGTGATCACGACGAGGGACAGTGCGAGGGCCACGACGCCGATGCCGGTGGCGACCAGGCGGACCCGTCGGGCGACCTCGGTGCGGACCTCGGGCAGGTACACGGTGGCGACGAGACCGCCGAGTGCGAACTCCCACGCGCGGGTGCCGGTGGAGAAGTAGGCGACGCCGGGGTCGGTGGCGGTCTGCACGATGCTCCACACGAGGGACAGCACGACGACGCTGCCGAGCAGCAGCCGCGCGGTCGCCAGCGGCGTGAACCGACGGCGTGCGAGTGCCCCGACGCCGAGCAGCAGGAGCGGCAGGAGGATGTAGAACTGCTCCTCGACCGACAGCGACCAGAAGTGCTGGAACGGTGAGGGGGCGTCGGCCGACGCCAGGTAGTCGACGGCGTTCGCCGCGAGCTCCCAGTTCTGCAGGTACACCGTCGAGGCGATCAGCTCACGCCCGTACTGCCCCCACAGCGCGCTCGGCACGGCGACGAGCACCGCGATGCCCGTGACGACGATGGTGAGGAACGCGGCCGGCAGCAGGCGTTTGGCCCGGCGCGACCAGAACCGTCCGAGCCGGATCGTGCCCGTCGCGAGCTGTTCCCGCAGCAGCAGCCCGGTGATCAGGAAGCCGGAGATCACGAAGAAGACGTCGACGCCGACGAACCCGCCGTGCAGGGCGCCCGGCCACAGGTGGTAGACGACGACCGCGAGGACGGCGAACGCGCGGAGGCCCTGGATGTCCCACCGCGTGGTGTCGCGCGCTCGGTGCGCGGGGCCCCGCTCGCCCGGCGTTGCTGTACTCACTGCGTCGATCCTAGGAGACGTGGACGGCTCCGCCGGGCGTTCTCGACGCGGACGCTACGATCCTTCTCCAGAGGGGGGCCGATGGATCTGCGCTGGTTGACCGCGTCCGACGACGAGTTCGCGGCGGAGGCGGCGCGACGACCGCGGATGCGCCGCCCGCGACAGGCTCCGCGGTGGTGGAACGCGCTGCTCCTGGCGATCGAGGTCCCGCTCGCGTGGCTCGCGTCCGCGCTCGTGATCTGGGGCACCGGGCTCGTCCACAACGGCGCGGGTGTCGGCGACGTCGTCCACTGGGTGGCCTGGTTCGTGGTGCTCGTCGCCGGTGTGGTCGGGCTCGTCGTGCTCCTGGTCCGGGGCGAACGACCTCGGCCCCTGCGTCCGGACGAGGCTCGGGCAGTGCTGACGGGGGAGGCCAGTGGGTACCCGGCGCGTCCGGTCCGTCCGAAGCCGCTCGACTCGATGATCACCCCGCGCTACTCCGGCATCCGCGTCCACCCCCGGTTCGGCGCCGCCCCCGTGCACGTCGACGGCGTCCCGGACGTCGAGTTCGGCTGCGTCCTGCGGCGCTGGATGGCCTCGCGGGACTGGACGTACCTGACCGTCCGGCTGCCCGGCACGTTGCCGCACCTGCTCCTCGACGCCACGGCGAACGACGGTCGTCGCAGCGACCTGCCGGTGGTGCTCCGCCACCGGCAGCGGATGTCCCTGGAGGGCGACTTCGACCGGCACTTCCGGGTGTGGGCGCCGGAGGACTACGGCCGGGACGCGCTGTACGTCCTCACCCCTGACGTGATGGCGGCGCTCGTCGACCACGCGGCCGGCTGGAACGTCGAGATGGTCGACGACCGGCTGGTCTTCTCGGCGCCGGGGACCGCGGACTGGTCGCGCCCTGCGCCGTGGATGCAGGTCGAGGCAGTCCTGGGCGAGGTCGTGCCCCGTGTCGTGCGCGCCGCCTCCCGGTACCAGGACGACCGCTCGCTGCTCGAGGACGGGCACGCCGACGCGATCGCCGCCGCGGGGCGTCGCCTCGTGCTCCGCGACCGGCGGAAGAGCCGTCTGCGAGCGACGTGGGCGGGGGCCGTGTGGATGGGCGTCGTCTGCGTGTCCTACAGCGGACCGTTGGCCGTCGCGGTGGTCGGTTCGCTCTCGGTCCTCGACCACTGACCGTCGGCGCACGCCTGCGACGTGGCCCCGGTACGGACGGGAGGCCCGTGGCGGTGTCGCCACGGGCCTCCCGTTTGACCTGTCGGTGCGTCGACTACGCGACGGTCGCGCGCGCCTCGGCCAGCGACGGGTAGTCGGTGTAGCCCTCGGCGGTCGCGCCGTAGAAGAGCTCCGGACGCGGCTCGTTGAGCTCGGCGTCGTGCTCCCAGCGGTGCGCGAGGTCCGGGTTGGCGATCGCGGCGCGGCCCACGGCGACGGCGTCGGCGTGGTCGCCGTCGACGATCGCGATGGCCTCGTCACGGGTGGTGAGCGACGAGAAGCCCGAGTTCACGATGAACGGCGCGCCCGCGGTACGGCGGACGTGCTGCACCAGGTCACCGGTCGGCTCGGCGTGCAGGACGTCGACGAAGGCGAGGCCCAGCGGCGCGAGGCCCTCGGCGACGGCGGTGTAGGTGGCGCGGACGTCGTCGGCGTCGTCCTCGATGACGCCCTGGATCCCGTGCTCGGGCGACAGACGGATGCCGGTGCGGTCGGCGCCGATGGCCTCGGCGATGGCCGTGGTGACCTCGATCGCGAAGCGCGCGCGGTTCTCGGGGGAGCCGCCGTACTGGTCGGTGCGGGTGTTCGACACCGGCGACATGAACTCGTGCACCAGGTAGCCGTTGGCGCCGTGGACCTCGACACCGTCGAGCCCGGCGGCGATCGCGTTGCGGGCGGCCTGCACGAAGCCCTGCACGGCCTCCTGCACCTCGGCGGTGGTCAGCTCGTGCGGGACGGGCATGTCGGCCTTCGAGCCGTCGGCCAGGTGCGTCTGCCCGGGGGCGGCGATGGCGGACGGGGCGACGATGCGCGGGGTCTGCGAGATGTCGGTGTGCGAGACGCGGCCACCGTGCATGAGCTGCATGACGATCGTGCCGCCGGCGGCGTGCACGGCGTCGGTCACGCGGCGCCAGCCGGCGATCTGGTCGTCGGTCTCGATGCCGGGCTGCCCGGGGTACGAGCGGCCCTCCTGCACGGGCCAGGTGCCCTCGGTGATGATCATGCCGAGTCCGGCGCGCTGCCGGTAGTGCTCGACGAGCAGGTCGTTCGGGACGCCGTGCTCGCCGGCGCGGGTGCGCGTGAGCGGGGCCATGACGACGCGGTTCGACAGGGACAGGGCGCCGATGGAGGCGGGTTCGAAGAGCTTCACGTCAGGGCGAACGACGAGTTGTCCCATGCAATTCCACCTCGGAGCACTTCTTCAGGCAGCGCGGTCAGTCGCGCGGGCACACCAGCGTCGACGAGCGCACCTGGCCCTCGGGTCGGATCACCTGGTGCTGCGAGAGGGGCTTGCCGCAGAGGGGGCAGCCCCGGTCGATCGTCCGGTCGTCGATGCCCTCGGGGCGACCGGCGCCGATCTGCGAGGGGCCCATCTTGTTGATGAGCGTCGTGTTCCACCGTTCGTACCACTGGCCGAAGCGTCCCACGGTGCATCCTTTCGTTCGTGCACGAATCATTATGGCACTGATGGCCCGCGGATCACACCTGGTCGACGCGCTCCAGCAGCTCGGTCAGCTCGTCCTTCAGGGACTCGAGTCGGGCGAGTGGCCACCCGAGCCGGTCGGCGACGGCGAGCGGGACCGCCTCGGCTCGGTCGCGCAGGGCGTGCCCGGCGGTCGTCAGGGACACCTCGAGTTGGCGTTCGTCGGCGGCGCTGCGGGTGCGGCGGACGTAGCCGGAGGCCTCCAGCCGCTTGAGCAGTGGGCTCAGCGTGGCGGAGTCGAGTCGCAGCTCGCCCGCGATCTCGCGCACCGACCGCGGGTCCCGCTCCCACAGGGCGAGCATCACGAGGTACTGCGGGTGGGTCAGGCCCATCGGCTCGAGCAGGTCGCGGTACAGCCCGATGACACTGCGGCTCGTCGCCGCGAGTGCGAAGCAGAGCTGCCGGTCGAGCGCGAGCGGGTCCGGTGCGGTCTGGGTCATGCGTTCAGGGTACTTCGTTCGTGCACGAAGTGGTGTGGTCGCGACCCGGGGCGGTGGGCGCAACGGCCTGGAGGCCCGGTGCCGGTCTCGTGGACCGGCACCGGGCCTCCAGGGTGGTGGCGCTGGTGCGTCGACTACGCGCGGTGCGCGGGCGGGTGGCCCGAGTCGTGCGCGTTCGCGTCCGGCTCCACGGGGAGCGCGTGGGTGCCGGTGTGCGTGTCCTCGTGGCCGGCGACCGGGTGGGTGCGCTCGAGCTTCGCGCCCTCCACGTCGACGTCCGGCACGATGCGGTCGAGCCACTTCGGGAACCACCAGGCGCTCTTGCCGAGCAGGTGCATCGCCGACGGGATGAGCAGCATGCGGACGACGAAGGCGTCGATCAGCACACCGAACGCCAGCCCGAAGCCGATCGGCTTGATGGTGGACGAGTCCGAGAAGATGAAGCCCGCGAACACGGAGATCATGATGATCGCCGCCGCCGTGACCACCGCGCGACCCGCGTGCAGACCGCGCTGGACGGCCACCTTCGCACTCGCGCCGTGGGCGTAGGCCTCACGCATGCCGGACACCAGGAACAGCTGGTAGTCCATCGCCAGACCGAACAGGATGCCGATCTCGATGATGGGCAGGAAGCTCAGGATCGGTGCCGGGTCGTGCACACCGAAGACCGAGCCGAGCCAGCCGAACTGGTAGATCGCGGTCAGCCCACCGAACGACGCCAGCACGGACAGGATGAACCCGGCGGTGGCGGTGATCGGCACGAGGAACGACCGGAACACGATGATCAGGATGATCAGCGACAGCCCGACGACCACCACGAGGTAGAGCGGCAGCACGTTCGACAGCTTCTCGGACACGTCGATGTTCGCCGACGCGTTGCCGGCGACGCCGAGGGTGACCTTGCCGTCGTCGGTGGAGACGGTCTGCTCGCGCAGGTCCTTCACGACGTTCTCGGTGGAGACGCTGTCCGGGCCGCCGGCGGGCTTCACCTGGAACGCGACGATGTCGCGGTCCTTCGAGGCGCCGATGGGCAGCACGGCCTTCACGTCGTCGTTCTTCGCGATCGCCTGGCCGATGGTGACCTCGGTCGCGGTGACGTCGCTCTTGCTGATCGACTCCGGCAGGGTCGCCACGACGAGCAGCGGGCCGTTCTGCCCGGCGCCGAACTCCTTCTCGAGCGTCTTGTAGGCCTTGTACTGGCTCGACTCGACGGCCTCGGACGAACCGCTCGGCAGGCCGAGGCGCATCTGGGTCGCGGGCAGGGCGATGGTGCCGAGCACCGCGACGCCGAGGACGAGCGTGATGACCGCGCGCCAGCTCGACATCGGCTTGTTCGGGATCCGCGTGGAGTCGGTGTTGCCGATCTTCGCGCGCTCCTTCTTCCGCAGGATCCGCATGCCGATGAGCGACAGCAGGGCCGGGGTGAAGGACGTCGCGATGAGGATCGCGAAGAGCACCGCGACCGCGCCGACCGTGCCCATCAGGCCGAGGAACGGGATGCCGGTGATGTTCAGCGCGAGCAGCGCGACGATGACCGTCGCACCGGCGAACACCACGGCGTTGCCCGAGGTGCCGTTGGCGAGCCCGATCGACTCGTGCACCTGCATCCCCTGCTTCAGCTGGGTCCGGTGTCGGTTCAGGATGAACAGCGAGTAGTCGATGCCGACCGCCAGGCCCAGCATCACCCCCAGGACCGGCGTGACCGAGATGAACTCGACGACGCTCGAGAACGACAGGGCGGTGAGCGAGGCGACGCCGACGCCGAGCACGGCGCTGACGAGCGGGACCGCGGCGCCGATGACCGTGCGGAGCATCAGGAGCAGCACGATCGCGGCGATGATGACACCGCCGATCTCACCCGGGCCGAGGATCGACGGCACACCCTGTGCGATGTCGTTCGAGACGTACACGTTGACGCCCTGGATGTCCGCCGACTCGGCGTCGTCCGCGATGGCGGTCTTCGTGTCCGCGGGGACCTCGTAGGTCGACGTCGTGAACTGCACGGTGCCGATCGCGGCGCTGCCGTTGTCCGACACGAAGCGGATGTCCTTCGACAGGTCGAGCAGGTCCGAGCCCTGTTCGAGCTCCTGCTCGTTGTCGTCGAGCTTCTGCTTGTTCGTGTCGATCGTCTTCTGGGCGTCGGCGATCTGCTGCTCACCGGCGTCGATCTGGGCCTGCTGGGCGTCGATCTGCGCCTGCGCCTGTTGGAGCTGGGCGGCCGCTGCCTGCGCCTGTGCGGCGGGGACGGCTGCGCCACCGGCTGCCTGCGCCTGGGCCTTCTGCGCGTCGAGCTGCGCCTGGGCGTCCTCGATCTTCTGCTTGCCGGACTCGAGCTGCGCCTTCTGGGCGTCGAGCTGGTCCTGGCCGGTCTCGATCTTCGCGCGACCGGACTCGATCTGGTCACGGCCGTCGACGATCTTCTGCCGCTGGTCGTCGAGCTGGTCCTGGGTGGCGAAACCGCTCGTCGTGCCCTTGACGCCGTCGAGCTTCTCGAGGCTGGTCAGGAAGTCGTCGATCTCGGACTGCTGCGACGACGAGAACGCCTTGCCGTCCTTCGTCTCGAAGACGATCGTGCCGTTGCCACCGTTCGCCGACGGGAACTTGTCGGCGAGCTGGTCCTGCACCTGACTGGTCTTGGTGTTCGGGATCGTGATCGACGACGAGATCGTGCCGGCGAAGAGCGTGTACGTGACGCCCGCGACGGCCATGATCACGACCCAGGTGATGATCACGAGCCAGTGGCGTCGTGCGGAGAACCGTCCGAGACGGTAGAGGAGACCGGCCATGCGGTTGCCTGCGGTCCTTTCGTGTCAGGTGCTGGTGGTGCGGGGTGCGCCGGTGGACCCCTGGGGGATGAGGAGGTGTGGCGGTGTCAGTCGTCGGCCATGTAGCCGCTGCGGACGCTGTGCACGAGTCGTGCGAGCAGGTCGTCCCAGGCGTCGAGCGCCGGCTGGTCGAGCTCGGGGCCGGACGTCGCCAGCCAGTGCTCCGCGATGACGACGATGCCGCTCATGAGCGACTCGACGAGCAGTGCAGCGTCCAGGGGGTCGGCGGCCGGGTAGCGCCGGGCGACCTCGTGGCGGAGCCGTTCGGTCACCCGTGAGAACGCTGTCTGCGTCAGCACCGCGGCCTTCGGGTCGTCCTTGCCGGGGTCGCCGAGGATCCGGTACATGCTGGCGATCGCCGGAGCCAGGTCGGCACCGCGGGCGGCAGACTCGAGCTCGTCGAACATCGACGCCCGGCTGCCGTCGCCCACCGGTGTCCGGGCCATGTCGGCGAGGAACCGGTCGATGATGACGGACAGCTCCTGCTCGCACACGGCCAGCAGGACCTCGTCGAGCGAGGCGAAGTGGTTGAACACGGTGCGCCGGGCGATGTCGGCCCGGGCGGCGAGGTCGTCCACGCTGAAGTCCCGGCCGCCGCGCTCGTCGATCAGGTCGCGAGCGGCCTGCAGGATCGCCGCACGGTGCTTCGCCTTCAGGGCAGCACGGCGGTCGGTCGCGATGGTCACGAGATGGAACACTAGGTGCATCGATGCACTCGGTGCAACTAGGTTGAGTGCATCCCCAGGTTCGTCCCCCGGCGCAGAACGTCTGTGCTGCACCACTGTTCAGTCGGAGGTGCCGGGTGCCAGACTGGCGGGACGAACCGCTGCGTCACCGCCCGCGGATCCGCCACCGTACGAAGGAGTACCGATGCCCGTCCGCCTGTCCCCGGAGACCCTCGACGAGATCGCCGCGAGCGGTGTCGCCGTGCCCACCTACGACCGCGACGGCATCACCGCCGGCATCGTCCACTTCGGCGTCGGCGGGTTCCACCGCGCGCACCAGGCGATGGTGATCGACCGGCTCCTGCAGCGAGGCGAGGCCCGCGAGTACGGCATCTGCGGCGTCGGCGTGCTCGAGCAGGACCGTCGGATGGCGACCGCGATGGCCGAGCAGGGCGGCCTGTACACGCTCGTCCTCAAGCACCCGGACGGCACCCGTGAGTCACGCGTCGTCGGCAGCATCGTCGAGTACCTGCTCGCCGTCGACGACCCGGACGCGGTCGTCGAGAAGATGGCGCACCCGGACACCAGGATCGTCAGCCTGACCATCACCGAGGGCGGCTACAACTTCGACCACGTCACCGGCGAGTTCGTCGCCGACGAGCCCGGCGTCGCGGCCGACCTGCGCGGCGACGGCCCGCCCCGCACGGTGTTCGGCCTGGTGGTCGCGGCACTGCGCCGCCGACGGGACCGCGGCCTCGACCCGTTCACCGTGATGTCCTGCGACAACATCCAGGGCAACGGGCACGTCGCACGGTCGATGTTCACCGCCTACGCCCGGCTGCAGGACCCGGCCTTCGCGGACTGGATGGACGAGCACGTGGCGTTCCCGAACTCGATGGTCGACCGCATCACCCCGGTCACCGCCGACGAGGACCGCGCCTGGGTCCGCGACGAGCTCGGCATCGACGACGCCTGGCCCGTCGTCGCCGAACCGTTCTTCCAGTGGGTGCTCGAGGACGACCACCCCGCCGGCCGTCCGCCCTACGAGGACGCCGACGTCCAGCTCGTCGACGACGTCGAGCCGTACGAACTCATGAAGCTCCGGCTCCTCAACGCCAGCCACCAGGGGCTCTGCTACTTCGGGTACCTGTCGGGGTACCGCTACGCGCACGAGGCCACGCAGGACCCGGCGATCGCGACCTTCCTGCGCCGCTACATGGACGACGAGGGCACGCCGACACTGCACCCGGTGCCCGGCATCGACCTGGAGGACTACAAGTCGACCCTGATCGAGCGCTTCCAGAACCCCGAGGTGCGCGACACCCTCGCCCGGCTCTGCGCCGAGTCGAGCGACCGGATCCCGAAGTGGCTGCTCCCCGTCGTGCGCGAGAACCTGGCGGCCGGCCGACCCGTCACGCTGTCCGCCGGCATCGTCGCGTCCTGGGCCCGCTACGACGAGGGCACCGACGAGTCCGGTGAGCCCATCGAGATCGTCGACCGGCTCGCCGAGCCCCTGCACCGCATCGCCCTGACCCAGCGCGACGACCGCCTCGCCTTCATCGCGAACCGCCAGGTCTTCGGCGACCTGGTCGACGACGAACGGTTCGTCGCCGCGTACCGCGACGCTCTGGACGGGCTCATCGCGGACGGCGCGCACGCCACCGTGGAGCGCCTGTCACGGTCCTGAGACGCGACCGGCCTCCGGACGGGAGGCCCGTGGCGGCGCCGCCACGGGCCTCCCGTCCGCCTGCTGCCCACGTGACGGGCGCGGGACGGCGGTTCGTGTCTGCGCGATGACGGTTCCGGTTCGCGAACCCCGAGGATCGTGAACCAGAACCGTCAGCCGCTCACCGCGCGACGTCGTCCCACGGCACCGGGGTGGTCTCGCCCGTCTCCCAGTCGCGGCGCGGCACGCCGTAGCCGACCGACCCGACGGCCGGGCCGCCGTCGACGGGCCACGCCTCGCGGTAGTGGGCCTCCTGCACCCAACCGGCACGGACGAAGACCCGGCGCATGGCGGTGTTGTCCTCGCGGGTCTGGCCCTCGAAGCGCGTGATCGCCGGCATCGTCGTGAACACGTGGTCGGTCACCGCACGCAGGGCGGGGACGCCGAGGCCCCGACCCCGGAAGCGACCGGCCAGGCGCAGGTCGAACAGGGGGACGGGGTCCGCCAGGTCCTCGAGACGGACCAGTCCGATCCGCCCGTGCTCGTCGTGGTCGAGCCAGGAGGTGTCGTGCTCGTCGTCGCGGTAGGCGCCGGAGTCGACGGCGCTCGCGGCGTCGGCCGCGCTGATGCGGCGTCGGACGTGGAACGGGAACTCCTCGGACGTCAGGAACGCGAGCAACTCCTGGCGGTCGGTGCCGGTGGGGTCCAGGCGGGTGAGGCGGACGGCGGGAGCTGGCATGCCGCTCAGGGTAGTTGCACGGTCGTCGGGCAGGCTCGGGGCGTGCGAGGTGGGACGAGGACGACGGCCGCGGCCCTGACGGCCCTGGTGCTGGTCGGGTTGGTGGGGTGCTCCGGCGGCCCGGGCGGGGCGTCGACCGGGCCGACGTCGTCGGCGTCGGCGTCGGCTTCTGCAACGGCTTCTGGTTCTGGGTCGGCTTCCGAGTCCGTGGCGCCGTCGACCGACCCTGCCACCGCGCGGGCCTTCGCGGCGCTGGAGCGGCGGTACGACGCACGGCTCGGGGTCGCCGCGATCGACACCGGGAGCGGTCGGACGATCGCGCACCGTGCGGGGGAGCGGTTCGCGTTCGCGTCGACGGTCAAGGTGTTCATCGCGGCGGCGGTCCTCGACGCCTCGTCCGACGCCGACCTGGCGACCGTCGTGCACTACGACCGCGGCGACCTGCTCGAGTACGCGCCCGTGACGAGCGAGCACGTCGACACCGGGATGACGGTGCGCGAGCTCATCGACGCGGCGCTCCGCTCCAGCGACAACACCGCGGCGAACCTGCTGGTGGAACGGCTGGGCGGGCCGCGCGCCGTCGAGCGGTGGCTGCGCGGCATCGGGGACCGGACGACGAGGGTCGACCGGGTCGAACCCGACCTGAACCAGGCGATCCCGGGTGACCGGCGGGACACGACGACGCCGGAGCGGTTCGCGGCGGACCTCCGGACCGTGCTGCTCGGGGACGCGCTCGACGCCGCCGACCGGCGGGTGCTCCGTGAGGCGATGCTCGGCAACACGACCGGGGACGCGACGATCCGCGCCGGGGTGGACCCGTCGTGGCGGGTCGCCGACAAGACCGGCACGGCGTCCTACGGGGTGCGGAACGACATCGCGATCGTGACGCCGCCGGGGCGCGACCCCGTCGTGCTCGTGGTGATGACGAGCCGGTCCGATCCCGGTGCGGAGTCGTCGGACGCGCTCGTCGCCGCGGCGACCCGCACCGCGGTGGCCGGGCTGTCCGACTGAGTCGCCCGCGTCGTGGGGCGTCGCGGGCGTCGCGGGACTACCGGAGTGTGGTCGCCCAGCGCCCGATGGTGTCGTACGCGCGTTCCCGCACCTCCGGCGCGGACAGCACCACGTCGTGCAGGGCGCCGGCGAGTCGGCGGACCGTGACCTCCTCGCCGAGGGAGAGCGAGCGGTGCGCCACCGTGTCGACGTTCAGGGCGACGTCGGCCCGCGCCATCCCAGGGTCCCACCGCGGCTGGAGCATGCTCTTGTCGCTCAGCATCACCAGGGTCGGGACCCCGATCCCGAGGCCCTTCTCGACCTGTGCCTGGCCGTCGAACACCGCGGCCAGCCACCCGGGGTGCAGGGGGAAGCCGCGCTCCGGCCGCCACTGCTGCTCGTAGGTCCACGACCCCTCGCCCTCGGCCGAGACGGTGCGGGTGTAGAAGCCGGGGTCGACGGCGGGCATCGGCGCGAGGGGGTTCCGACGGGCACCGAGCTTGATGACCGGTGCGACGATGGCCCGGCCGACCGCGGTGGCCTGGAACTCGAGCCACGGGCTGTTCAGCACGAGGCCGTGCACGAGCTCCGGGTGCCGGGCTGCCCAGAGCGACAGGGTCAGGCCGCCGGTGGAGTGGCCCATCGGGACGAGTCGGCGGCGGTCCGAGCCGGGGTGCTCGGCCGAGATCGCGTCGAGCGCCGCGGCGATGTCCTCGTCGTACACCGCCAGGTCGTCGACCATGCCCGGGGTCTGGTACGGGCGCAGGCTCCGACCGTACTTCCGCAGGTCCAGCGCGTGGAACCGGGCACCGAGCCGCTCGAGGCGCTCGGCGAGCTCCACCTGGAAGAAGTAGTCCGACCAGCCGTGCACGTAGAGCACGTCGACCCCGTGCAGGGGCCCGCGACCGTGCAGCAGCAGGTCCGTCGGGGTGTGCCGGCGGCGGACCAGGGTGGCGACGACGGGTCCCTCGGAGTCGGTGCCGAGCGGCAGTTCGAGCCGCTCGTACGGTGCTCCGAGCACGTCCTCGTGCCACCCCTGGTCCGTCATGCGCCGAGCGTATCCGGCGCTGCTGCGGGCGGTGCTGGTGCGGGGATGTCGCGCGGCACGCCAGATCGTCGCGCTGGCCGTGGCTCGCGGCCTAGCTGCGGGGAGCCCGCACCAGGAACAGCGTGATGGCGCCGAGGACGACCGCGGCGACGATGAGCGCCCAGGCGAGCACGATGACCGGCCCGTCCCAGGGGGTGAAGAGCAGTCCGACCCCGATCACCAGGGCCACGGCGGCGCCGATGAGGGCGAGGCGGTGCGGTCGTACCGGAGCGGTGCGTGTCACGGTTCTCACGGTACGCGCGCCGGGCTGGCAGCGCGACGTCGAGCGGGTACGCCGGTCACACCGTGGTGCGCATCACCCACCGCCACTTGGCGATGCGGCGGTCGCGCACGAACCCGAACTGCGTGAACAGTTCTTCCGGCCCGGTGTGCAGGTAGGCCCCGCGCTGCGGCTTCCGCTCGACCGTCTGCTCCGGGTAGGCCTCGACCGTCCCGCCGCCGGCACGCCGGATCTGGTCGAGTGCGGTCGTGACCGCGGCACGTGCGACCCCCTGACCCCGGTGTCGGGACTCCACGAACACGCAGCCGATCCGCCAGTCCGGCGGCGTCGAGGCGTCGCGGGCGTACGCGCCGGGGTTCAGGATCGTCGGCAGCTCGACCGGCCGCCCGAACTGGCACCAGCCGACCGCCGCGCCGTCGGCGTAGACGAGCACCTGGTGGTTCGTGCCGTTCCGCACGTGGCGGTGCTTCGCCTCCTGGTGGGACACCGTCGGGTCGGGCGTCCCGCGTGGGCCGTCCGGGTGGAAACCGATGCACCAGCACCCGCCCCACACACCGTTGCTGCGGGTCACGAGCGCGGCGAAGTCGGGCCACGTCTCCTCGGTGAGCATCGCCGTCGAGTACTCCATGGGCCGATGATCCTCCGGTCCTGGCGATCCCGCCACCACCGCGACCGTGGTGCTCCGAACGGCGCGCGACCGGTGGTCAGTCCGCGCTGCGCCGGGCGGCGACGAGGCCGGAGACGAGCGCCGCGACGCCGAGCCCGATGCCGACCACGCCGGCGAGTGCACCGAAGAACATCAGCGCCCCGGCACCGATGTTCGCGCCGCCCTCGCCGGAGTCGTTCGCGTTCGCGTACCCACCGACGAACGATGCCAGGAACGCCACGACGAGGAACGCCGTGCAGAGGATGTGCAGCACACGTGGCGCGAGCGGGGTCATGCCCGGATCGTAGCGCGGCGGTGGGGAGCGGATCGCACCGGCACTTTCCCAGCGGACACGACGGTGTTCCGCGGGGAAGTCACGGCGACCGCCCGAGCAGGACTGCGAGCCTCTCCGGACCGCGCCGATGACGGTGCGGTCGAGGGGGAACTGACGACATGACGATGCGACGTGCAGGGGGAGCCGCGCTCGGCTTCGTGGGTGGCAGTGTGCTCGCCGGGTTGCTGGTGAGCGTCGGGGTGACGCCGGTGATCGCGGTCGCCGGCGTCGGCACGACCTCGGCGATCGGGGTGTTCGAGTCACTGCCGGAGGACATCGAGATCGGGCAGCTGCCGCAGCGGAACCAGATCTGGGCGTACCGCGGCGGCGAGCCGGTGCACCTGGCGAACGTGTGGGACCAGGACCGGCAGGAGCTCACGCTCGACCAGATCAGCGACCACCTGGAGCACGCCGCGGTGGACGGCGAGGACAAGCGGTTCTACGAGACCGGCGGTGTCGACGCGACGTCCGTCGTCCGGTCGCTCGTGAGCGTCGCCACGTCCGGGACCGAGGGCGGGTCGGGTGGTTCGACCCTGACGATGCAGCTCGTGCGGAACATCAAGATCCAGCAGGCGAGCGAACTGCCCACGGCCGAGGAGCGCGAGGCCGCGTACGAGGACGCGACCCGGCGGACACCGCAGCGCAAGCTCGCCGAGATGAAGCTCGCCATCAGCCTGGCGAAGCAGTACACGAAGCAGCAGATCCTGGCGGCGTACCTGAACATCGCCTACTTCGGCGACCAGACCTACGGGGTGCAGTCGGCGGCGCAGCACTACTACGGCAAGTCGGCGACCGACCTGACCCCGGCCGAGGCGGCGTCCCTCATCGCGATCGTGCAGTGGCCGGAGCGACGGGACCTGTCGACGCCGGACCACCACCGCGACAACGCCGCGCGGCGGAACGTGATCCTGCGGTCGATGCACGAGCAGGGGCACCTGTCGACCGAGGAGTACCGCACAGCTCGGCTGTCCCGCGTCGCCGACTCCGTCCACCTGACGGCCCCGCAGCAGGGGTGCGAGGCGGTCGAGGTGGGCGCGGAGTTCTTCTGCGACCACGCGGAGACCATCGCCCAGCGGCTCCCGCAGCTCGGCGCGACGAAGCAGCAGCGGGCGGACGCCTGGCGCACCGGCGGGTACCGGATCCAGACCACGCTCGACCTCGACCTGAACGCGGAACAGAAGCGGCTGCTCGACCGGTACGACCCGAAGACCGAGACGCGGCTGGCGCTGGGGGCCACGTTCAACACGGTCGAGGCCGGGACTGGCCGTGTGCTGACGATGGCGCAGAACACCGACCACGACCGGTCGTCCGACGCGCCCCGCACCGCGACCTCGCTGAACTACGCCACCGACCAGGCGGACGGCAGCTCGACGGGCTTCCAGACCGGTTCGACCTACAAGATGTTCACCCTGCTGGCGTGGATCGAGGCCGGCCGCAGTCCGGACACCGTCGTCAACGGCACACCGCACCCGCACAGCGAGTGGACCGCCTGCGGTGGACCCGCCTCGGCGTTCTGGCAGCCGAAGAACGACTCACCCGGGCAGCGTGGTCCGTACTCGGTCCGGTCGGCGACGGCGCAGTCCGTGAACGCCGCGTACCAGTCGATGGCCGAACAGCTCGACCTGTGCGACATCCGCGACGTGGCCGAGCGGCTGGGGGTGCACCTGGCGACCGGTGGCGAGCTGCCCTGGAACCCGGGGTCCCTGCTCGGCACCGAGAGCATCGCCCCGCTCACGATGGCGTCGGCCTACGCCGGCATCGCGAACGGCGGGCGGTTCTGCGCACCCGTCGTGATCGACCAGGTCACTGCACCCGACGGCGAGGAACTCGGCGGACAACCCCGCACGTGCACGCAGGCGGTGTCGCCGCAGACCGCGGCCACCGCGTTCGACGTCATGCAGGGCGCGTTCCGCGGCGGCACGGCGAGCGGCGGGCAGACCCCCGACGGCGCGACCCTGTTCGGCAAGACCGGCACCACGGACGCGGCCGACCAGGTGTGGCTGGTGGGCGGGACCTCGCGTGCCGTCACCGCCTACTGGCAGGGCAACACGGACGGCGCGAAGCACAACCTGCGGTCGTTCTCCAACGGTCAGGGCGGCACCTACGCGGGATCGCGCGCGGCCGTCTGGCGCGACGCGCAGACCGCGGTGAACGCGGCGCTGCCGGCCGGCTGACGGCCCGGAACGCAACCACCAACGGCCTGGAGGCGCGGTGCCAGCTGGCACCGCGCCTCCAGGCCGGTTCTCGGTTGCGTCCTACGACAGCTTCTTGCTGTCCTCGAGCCAGCCCGCGAGCTTGGTCATGTAGTCGGCCTGCGACGCGTAGTCCAGGGCCGGGAACGTCCAGCTGTGGACCTGGCCCGCCTCGAGCGCGGCGTTGTCGGCGAAGGTCGGCTGCTTCTCCAGATCGGCGACCTGGTAGCCCTGCTGCGACAGCAGCAGCACGTCACCGGTGATCTGGCCGGCGTTCTCCCACGAGTAGATGCCCCAGTAGAAGCCCTCGGGCTTCGGGTTGACGAAGTCGACCCCGTACGACGCGTACATCTGCAGCGACGGCTCGTCGGTCGGGCGGGTGACGTACGCGCCGTCACCGTCGGCGTACATCGAGACGACCGACAGGTCCTGCTCCTTCGAGACCTTCTCGAGCTCGTCGGCCGCGGTGTCGAAGCGCTCCTCGGCGGCGTCGACCGTCGACTCCTTCGCGCCGAGGGACTCGGACAGTTCGGCGATCTTCTCGATGACGTCCTCGCCCTTGCCGCCCCACTTCACCTGGACGACCGGCGCGATGGCCTCGATCTGCTTCTCCTGCGCCTTGTCCTTGAAGCCGTAGCCCGGCTGCTTCGTGTCGAGCGTGCCCTTGGCGTCGGTCGGGTAGACCGAGGTGACGACGAGGTCGGGCTTGAGCGCGGCGAGCTGCTCGAGGTCGATGTCGCCGTAGGCAGTGCCGAGCTGCGTGATGCCGTCGGTGTCGAGACCCGTGAACCGGGCGTCCTTCGCCATCGTCAGCTGCCCGAAGGTGCCGACGGGCTTCAGGCCGTACTCGATGAACGACAGGGCGATGTCGTTCAGCACGACGACGCGCTTCGGCGTGTGGTCGACCTTCACGGTGGCGCCCGTGGCGTCCTCGTACGACCATGCCTTCGACGCGGCGGTGCCGCCGTCGGAGTCGTTCGAGTTGCCGGTGCTCGAGCAGCCGGTCAGGAGGAGTGCCGAGACGGTCACGGAGGTCAGGAGGGCGGCGCGCAGGTGGCCACGTCGGGAGGTCTTCACGTTAGGAGAGGCTAACCTAAGTTCGCGGTACTCGCCAGCACGTCTTCGGTTTTCGTCGGGACCGTGCGCTCGGTCGGGGCACTCGGGACCGTGTGCCCCGTCGTGGCACTCGGGACGGGGTCGTGCTCGTCCGCCTCGGGCACGATCATCGGTGCACCGGTCACCGGGTCGGGGAACACCCGGGCGTGCAGACCGAACGCGTGCTCGAGCAGTGCCGGGGTGAGGACGTCGTGGGGTGTGCCGTCGGCCACGACCCCGCCGTCGTGCAGCACCACGAGCCGGTCGGAGTACCGCGCCGCGAGCGACAGGTCGTGCAGCACCATGACGATCGTCGACCCCTGCTCGCGGTTCAGCCGCCGGACGAGCCGCAGGACCTCGAGCTGGTGCGCGAGGTCGAGGTAGGTCGTCGGCTCGTCGAGCAGGAGCGTCTGTGCCTGCTGCGCGACGACCATGGCGATCCAGGCGCGCTGGCGCTGCCCGCCGGACAGGCTCGTGACGTCGCGGTGGGCGACCTCGGTCAGGCCGGTGGCGGCGATGGCCTCTTCGGCGACGGCGGCGTCCTCGGCGGTCCACGGCTTCGCCCACGACTGGTGCGGGTTCCGGCCGCGCATCACCAGGTCGAGCACGCTGGTGCCCGCGGGGGCGACGGGGGACTGCGGCAGGATCGCGAGCTTGCGGGCGACCTGGCGGTTCGGCTCCCTGCGGATCGGGGTGCCGTCGAGCATGACCTCGCCGGCCTGCGGCTTGAGCACGCGGCCGAACGCCTTGAGCAGGGTCGACTTGCCGCAGCCGTTCGCGCCGAGGAACGTCGTGACGGTGCCGCGTTCGATGCGCAGGTCCAGGTCGCGCAGCACGGGCTGGCGGTCGTAGCCGACGGACAGGCCCGTGGCTTCGAGGACGGGGCTGTCGTGCTGGTGCTGGTGTGGTGCTGTCATCGGGACATCTCCTTGCGGTGACGGACGAGGAGCCAGATCAGGTACGGCGCCCCGATCACGGTGGTGATGATGCCGACCGGCACCTGCCACGGGAACGCGGAACGGGACAGCAGGTCGGCGGCGAGCACGAGCACGGCGCCGAGGGCACCGGCGAGCAGCAGCGGCGGCCGGTTCGTGCCGGCGAGCCGGAGCCCGACCTGCGGGACGACGAACGCGACGAAGCCGACCGGTCCCGCGGCTGCCACGGCGGCGGCGGTCAGCACGACCGCGAGCGCGATGACGAGCAGCCGGTGCCGCTGGACGCCGAGTCCGACGCCCGTCGCGACCTCGTCGCCGAGCTGCCCGATGCCGAGGGCCGCACTCGTCGCGAGCGCGATCGGCACCGCGACGACCGCCACCACGAGCAGCGGCCAGACGCTCTCCCACGAGGTGCTCGACAGGCTGCCGACGAGCCACTGGGACGCCGCGGTGGCGACGGTGATCTTCGCGCGGACGAGCAGGTAGCTCGTCACCGCGTCGAGGGTCGCGCTCACGCCGATGCCGACCAGCACGAGCCGGTAGCTCTGCACGCCGCCGCGCCAGCCCAGGCCGTACACCAGGACCGCAGCGACCAGGGCACCGATCGTCGCGGCCACCGGGATCCCGCCACCGAGCACCAGGGACGACACCGAGTACGTCCCGCCGCCGAGGACGATCGCCGCGACCGCACCGACGCTCGCGCCCGCCGTGACACCGATGATGTCCGGGGTGCCGAGGGGGTTGCGGGTGAAGGTCTGGGTGAGCGCGCCGGCGACCCCGAGCGTCAGGCCGACGAGTGCGCCGGTGAGCACGCGGGGCAGGCGCAGGGTGGTGATGATGAAGGCGTCCGGCCCGGACTCCATGCCGAGCAGGGACCGGATGACGACCCCGGGGGCGATCCACGTCGATCCGACCGCTGTCCCGATGACGATGAGCACCAGGACGGTGGCGAGCGACCCGACCGTGTACCAGAACACCCGGGGGCGCCAGGCGAGGCCGACGGGGCCGATGCGGATGCCGGCGCGGCCGGGCGTGCGGGCAGCGGGGGCGTGCGTGCCGGGCGTGGTGGTCTCGGGCGTGGTGGTCTCGGGCGCGCTGCCGGGCGTGCTGCCGGTGCTGCGCACCGCTGCCCCGCTCACAGCGACACCAGCGATCGGCGACGGGCCACGGCGACGAACACGGGGCCACCGATGACGGCGAGCACGATGCCGACCTCGACCTCGGAGAACCCGCCGATCAGGCGACCGATGACGTCGGCGAGCAGCACGAGGGCGGCACCGACCAGACCGGACACCGGCAGTGTCCAGCGGTGTCCGGTGCCGACGAGTGCACGGGCGACGTGCGGCACCGTCAGGCCGACGAAGCCGATCGGGCCGGCAGCAGCGGTCGCCCCGGCGGCGAGCAGCGTGATCCCGCCGAGGCCGACGAGCCGGGCGACGAGCACGTTCTCGCCGAGCCCCTTCGCCAGCTCGGACCCGAGCCCGAGGGCGTCGAGGGCGCGGACGTTCAGCACCGCGAGCACGAGACCGGCGGCCAGGAACGGCCACACCGCCCTGAGGATGTCGAGCTGACGTGCCGCGAGGGACCCGACGACCCAGAGCCGGTACGCGTCGAGCGAGGCCTGGTCGGTCAGCACGACGAAGGAGGTCAGGGCGGCGAGCAGCGCCGAGACCGCGGCCCCGGCGAGGGCGAGCGGCACCGGACTGGCGGTGCCGCTGCCGGCGATGGTGACCGAGAAGACGACGACGCTGGCGACCAGGGCCCCGACCAGGGCGAACCACACGGTCGCGCTCGTGCTCGTCACCCCGAACACGTAGACGCCGAGCACCACCGCGAGTCCCGCACCCGACGAGACCCCGAACAGGCCGGGGTCGGCGAGTGGGTTGCGGGTGTGTCCCTGCATGAGGAGTCCGGCGATGCCGAGGGCTGCCCCGACCGCAGCACCGATGAGCGTGCGCGGGATGCGAGAGCCCCACACGATCGCCTCGTCGGTGCTCGACCCGGAGCGGGTGAGCCCAGCCCACACGTCCGCGACACCGATGCGGTTGCTGCCGAGCAGCATGCTCGCCACGGCGACGAGCACCAGGGCGACGACGAGGCCGATGATGACCGCGGTCCGTCGCCGCATCGCGGTCCGGTGCACACCGAGGGCGCGGGACGCGTCGCCGTCTCGGGCGCTGGACGCGACGGGTTCGGGGGCCTCCGGACCGGAAGCCAGAACGGGATTGGGGGCTGGCACGGAAGTCATCTTAGGTTAGCCTTGCCTCATGGCGAAGACCCCGCGGCTCCTGCCGACGAACCCCCGGCTCTTCCGCGCCCGTGTCCTCCGGACCCAGCGGGTGACCCCCTCGATGCAGCGCGTCACCGTCACCGGGGACGACCTGCACGAGTTCGGCTACCTCGGTTTCGACCACTGGTTCCGCCTGTTCGTCCGACGCCCCGACCAGGACGCCTTCCGGATGCCCGACCTGGACGGCAAGAAGTGGTGGCCGACGTTCCTCGGCATCCCCGAGGACATCCGCCCGCACTGCGCGAACTACACAGTCGCCGCGTACCGCCTGCTCGCCGACGGCGCCGCCGAGCTCGACATCGACTTCGTCGTGCACCTGGACCACCGCGGTCAGCTCGAGGGCCGTGCCGCGATCTGGGCCTGCGCCGCCCGCCCCGGCGAAGAGCTCGCGATGCTCGACCAGGGCTGCATCTTCGACGTCCCCGCCGGCACCAGCGAGGTCGTCGTCGCCGCCGAGGAGACCGGCCTGCCCGGCATCGTCGGCATCGCTGCCTCGTTGCCGCGCGACACCGTCGGCCGCATCATCCAAGAGGTCCCGACCCCCGCCGACATCCGCGACCTCGACGCCCCCACCGGCGTGCAGGTGACCTGGATCGTCCGGCAGCCCGGCGCCGTCCCCGGCAGCGGCGCCCTCGCCGAACTGCAGCGGCACGTGCCGTCCGACGACCAGGGGTACGCGTTCGTCGTGGGGGAGTCGCGACTCGCAACGGAGGGCCGCCGCCACCTGCACCGTGCGGGCCTGCCGAAGTCCCGCATCACGTTCTCCGGGTTCTGGAAGCACGAGACGAAGGTCTCCGTCCCCGCCTGACCCGTGCGCTGCCTGGCAGGTATGCCCGTTCCCGCCAGGTATGCCCGTTCCCGCCAGGTATGCCCGGTTCCGCCAGGTATGCCCGGTTCCGCCAGGTGCGCCCGGTCCTTCCCTTGGCGTGCGCGATGCCTGGTCCTTTCGGGCGTACTGCTCCAGAACTTCCAACCAGGCATGCCCGGTTCCGCCAGGTATGCCCGGTTCGGCCAGGTGCGCCCGGTCCTTCCCTTGGCGTGCGCGCTGCCTGGTGCTTTCGGGCGTATCACCACGGAACTTCTGCCCTGGTACGCCCGGTTCCGGCAGGTACGCCCGGTTCGGCCAGGTACGCCCGTTCCCGCCAGGTACGCCCGGTTCTTCCCCTGGCGCCCGCGATGCCTGGTGCTTTCGGGCATACCGCCACAGAACTGCCGACCAGGTACGCCCGGTTCTGCCAGGTAGGCCCGAAAGCGCCAGCCGCGCCGCGCCCGTGACGCGACCAACGGACGGACGGGAGGCCCGGTGCCAGCTGGCACCGGGCCTCCCGTCCGTGGTGGGGTGGCGTCAGCCCTTGAGGCCCGAGCCCGTCACGCCCTCCACGATCTGCCGCTGGAAGATCAGGTAGAGGATGATCAGCGGCAGCGCCGCGAGGATCGCACCGGCCTGGATGTCGGCGTAGCGCTGCCCGAAGCTGCCCTGGACCGTGGCGAGCCCGACCGGGATCGTCATGAGGTCCGGGTTGGACAGCACGAACAGCGGCAGCAGCAGGTTGTTCCACACCCCGACGAAGGTCAGGATCGTCACGGCCGCGATCACCGGACGCGACAGCGGCAGGATGACCGACCAGTAGACCTTCCAGATGCCGGCGCCGTCGATGCGTGCCGCCTCTTCCAGCTCCTTCGGGATGCCGTCGAAGAACTGCTTGAAGATGAACACCGCGATCACGGCGGGCACCTGCGGGAAGATCACCGACCAGTAGGTGTTGAGCAGGCCGACCGCGTTGAGCTCCTGGAAGATCGGGATGATCAGCACCTGGGTGGGGATCATGATCCCGAGGATGATGAGCAGGAACGCGATGTTGCGGCCGCGGAACACCAGCCGCGACAGCGCGAACGCCGCCATCGACGCGAACAGCACGGTGAGTGCCGCCGTGACGACGCTCGTGATGGCGCTGGCGAGGTACCAGTTCCAGATGTCGCCGGCCTGGAACAGCGACGAGTACGAGTGCAGCGTCGGGTTCCAGTTCGACAGGATCGCGTTCGCGCCGAGTGCGGCGACGCCGTTGTCGGACAGCGACGTCTTCAGGGCGAACACGCTCGGGATGAGCCAGATGATCGCGAAGATCGTCAGGACGATCCCCGACGCGATCGTGAAGCCGCGACCGCTGACGCCGATCTTCGCGGCGCTCGTCGGAGCGGCGGACGAGACGCCGGTGCGGAGCTTGCGGCCGGTGGTGATGCTCTCGGTGGCGGTCATGTCAGGCCCCGATCTCTCGCTTGGCGGCAGCGCGCTCGACGAGCTGCCGGATGACCGCGATCGCCACGATCACGATGAACAGGAGGACCGACGCGGCCGATGCGGCACCGAGCCGGTTGTCGGTGAAGCCGACGCCGGTGATGAGCTGCAGCGAGACCTGGGTCGAGATGCCCGGCCCGCCGTTCGTCATCAGGTAGACCTGGTCGAAGATCTTCAGGCTCGCGATGATCTGCAGCAGGACGACCAGGGTCGTCGTGCGGCCGAGCAGGGGGAGCGTGATCGACTTGATCTGCTGCCAGTTCGACGCACCGTCGACGGCGGCTGCTTCGTACAGTTCGCGCGGGATCTCCTGCAGACCGGCCAGGTACAGCACGAAGTTGAAGCCGAGGGTCCACCACACCGTGGCGATCGCGACACCGATCATCGCCGTGTTCGGGCTCGACAGCATGCCGGAGCCGGGGGTCATGCCGATCGCCGACTGCAGGCTCGCCCACAGACCGGTGCTCGGCGTGAAGATGAACACCCAGATCAGCGAGATCGTCGCCGACGGCAGGATGAACGGCAGGAAGAACGCCAGACGGAAGAACCACTGCCCGCGGTTCATCCGGTTCGTCAGCACGGCGAACACGAACGCCAGGATGACGAGCGGCGGGGTCGTGTACAGCGTGAACTGCAGCGTGTGCCAGAGCGACGACCAGAAGTCGCTGCGCCCGAGCATCTCGGCGTAGTTCGCGAACCCGGCGAAGCTGCCGAGCCCGGTGCGGACGGTCGAGGTGTTGAAGAAGCTCGTGACGATCATCCAGACCGTCGGGCCGAGCAGGAAGGCCACGTAGAACAGGCCGAACGGGGCGAGGAACAGCCAGCCGCTGCGGCCCTGGCCGCGGTTCACGCTGGAGCCGTAGGAGCGGTTCCGGCGGAGACGCGGCGCGGTGGCCGCGTCGGTCGGCCGGTCGAGGACAGGTGCTGTGGTCACGTCATCGTGCCTTTCGCGCGGTGTTCACGGCGATCGCGGGAGTCGTCTGCCCGGCGTGGTCCGGCCGGGTGGTTGCGTGCCGGGTCACAGGGGGCTCGGGGTGTTGAGGTACGTCGCGAGCTGCGACTTGATGGCGCTGAGGGCCTGCGCTGGGGACGAGCTGCCCTGCTGCACGAGGGCGAGCTGGGCGCCCACCGTGCCCTCGAACGTCGAACCCGACCCGCCGTACCAGGCGGCGTCGTCGAACACGGCGGTCTCGGCTGCGGCCGCGTAGTTCGACTGAGGCGTGAGCTTCTTGTACGCCGCGCTGTCGAACGTCGGGATGTAGGCCGGCACGTGCCCGCCCTCGGCCCACGTCAGGCTCTGCTCGAGCATCTGCTTGATGAAGAGCATGTGCTGCTTGCGCTGCTCCGGCGTGCGGTCCTTCTTCGGCAGGACGAACGTGTGCGAGTCCGCCTGGGTCGCGGGCTTGTCGTAGAGCTGGGGGATCGGCGCCATGCCGAAGTTCAGGCCCTTGATCGACTGCGCGGTGCTGATCTCCCACTCGCCCTGCATGAAGAAGCCGGCCTTGCCGTCGAACATGAGCGACTGCGCGGTGGCGTAGTCGAGCGCCTTGTTCAGCCAGCCCTCCTTCACCCACTTCTGGGTGCGGCTCGTGACCTCGTTGTAGGCGTCCTCGTTGACGGTGAGCTTCGACCCGCCGTCGCTGATGAACGGGGTGGCGTCCTTCAGCTGGTTGTACATGGTCCAGAAGAAGCGCCACGGGGTGGCCGTCTCCGGCACGACGTTCGCCACGTTGAGCGCCGTGCCGCCGGTGACCTTGGCGACCGCGGCGAGGGCCTTCTCGAAGTTGTCCATGCCGTTGAGGTCGACGAGGTTGCCGTCGCCGTCGATCAGGCCGGCCTTCTTGCAGACGTCGACGTTGTAGAAGAGGACGAAGGGGTGGGTGTCGAGCGGGACCGCGATGTTGTTGCCGTCGGTCTTCTGCGCCGCCCAGGCCTTCTGGTTGAAGTCGGCGGCGCTCAGGCCGACGCTCGCCAGGTCGTCGGACGTGATCGGGTCGAGCAGGTCACCGTCCCAGAGCGGCTTCGCGCGGGTCAGGTGCGCGACCGCGACGTCCGGCGGCTTGTTCCCGACGGTCGCCAGTGTCAGCTTCGAGTAGTACGGGTTGCCCCACGCGAACGTGGTGCCCTGCAGCGCGCTCGAGCCGCCGTGCTGCTTCGCGTAGCCGTCCTCCATGGCCTGCATGCGGACGCCGTCGCCGCCGCCGAACAGGTTCCAGAAGACGAGGGTCTCGGGGTTGAGTGCGCTACCGGCGAGGCCGGCGGCGAGGGGGCTCGAGCAGGCGGCGAGCGGCAGGACCGTCGCGGCCGCTGCACCGGCGGCGAGGAAGCCCCGGCGCGAGAGGCGCGACGCGGGTGTTGCGGGTGGGATCGGCATGGCATCACTCCATCGGGATGGGCCGGGCTCGGGAACAGGGTCGGTGCTCCCGCCGGAGCATCGCTGCTCCGGACCCGGAGCACTGCTGCTCCGGACACGGAACGACCTTCGGTGCTCCGTGAGCGCTCACATTAGCGCTCGCTCCCGGCATCCGCCACCCCTTTCGCGACGGCGTGGAACCCGGTAGCGTTTCGGTCAGGTGAGCGCTCACTTTCGTGACGGCCCGCTTCGGTTCCCGTCCGTGGCCCCACCCGCTCCCCGCACGAACCGCACTGCCACGATCGAAGGAGATCCATGCCCCGCACACACCTCGTCCTCGACGCCGCGTTCACCGTGGGGCCGGTGCGACGTCGCCTGTTCGGCGGGTTCGTCGAGCACCTCGGCCGCCACGTCTACGACGGCATCCACGAGCCCACCCACGAGACCGCCGACGAGCACGGCTTCCGCAAGGACGTCGTCGAACTCGTCAAGGAACTCGGCGTCTCCGCCATCCGCTACCCCGGTGGCAACTTCGTCTCCGGGTACAAGTGGGAGGACGGCGTCGGCCCCGTCGAGCAGCGCCCCCGCCGCCTCGACCTCGCCTGGCACTCGACCGAGACCAACGAGGTCGGCCTGCACGAGTTCCAGCACTGGCTCGACCAGGTCGGCTCGGAGCTCATGCTCGCCGTGAACCTCGGCACCCGCGGCACGCAGGAGGCCATCGAGCTCCTCGAGTACGCGAACATCGACGCCGGGACCGCACTGTCCGAATACCGTCGTTCGAACGGTCGCCAGGAACCCTTCGCCATCAAGATGTGGTGCCTCGGCAACGAGATGGACGGCCCGTGGCAGCTCGGCCACAAGAACGCCGACGACTACGGCAAGCTCGCCGCCATGACCGCCAAGGCCATGCGGCAGATCCAGCCCGACCTCGAGCTCGTCGCCTGCGGTTCCTCCGGGGCGTCGATGCCGACGTTCGGCGAGTGGGAGCGCACCGTCCTCGAGCACACCTACGACGACGTCGACTACATCTCCGCGCACGCTTACTACGAGGAGGACGACGACCTGCCGTCGTTCCTCGCCTCGGGCGCCAACATGGACCACTTCATCAAGACGGTCACCACGGCCGCCGACCACGTCCAGGCGCAGAAGAAGTCCGACAAGCGCATCGACATCTCGTTCGACGAGTGGAACGTCTGGTCGATCAAGAAGTGGGAAGCGAAGGCCAAGACCTTCACGCTCGACGAGTGGCCCGTCGCCCCGCGTCTGCTCGAGGACGTCTACACCGTCGCCGATGCCGTCGTCGTGGGCGGCCTGCTCATCTCGCTGCTCCGCCACGCCGACCGCGTCGCCTCGGCCTCGCTCGCCCAGCTCGTCAACGTGATCGGCCCGATCATGACCGAGCCCGGTGGCCCGGCCTGGCGCCAGACGACCTTCTTCCCGTTCTCGGTCACCTCGCGCCTGGCGCAGGGCACCTCGCTGCAGGTCAAGGCCTCGGGTGACACGGTCGACGGTGGCAAGCACGGCGAGGTCCCGGTCGTGGACTCCGCCGCCACCGTGTCCGAGGACGGCAAGGCCGCGGTCTTCCTGATCAACCGCCACCCGTCCGAGCCGACCACGGTGACGATCGACCTGGCCGGCATCGGTGCGACCGGTGACGTCCACGCCGAGGGCGTCTGGGACGACGACCTGCACGCCGTGAACGACCTGGAGAACACCTCGCGCGTGGGGCTCCGCACGAACGAGTCGGTCCGCCGCGAGGGCGACACCGTCACGATCGAGCTCCCGCCGGTCTCCTGGACCGCCGTCTCGATCGGCTGACAAGGCGCCTCGGCGCACGCCACGGCGGGCGTCGAGTGAGCACAGAGGACGTCGGGCGCTCGCGCCCGACGTCCTCTGCTCGTTGCGGGGGCCGCCGGTCGACCGGTCCCCCCGGTGTTCCGCGGCGGCTGGACGACCGAGCACGGCTACGAGGCCGGGCTCGAGATCGCCGCACGCCCGG
>NZ_QKTC01000027.1:0-42949 GCF_003234435.1 Curtobacterium sp. MCLR17_044
CAAAAGGAATTGCTTCATGACCCAGTCAGCAAGCCGACCAGGCACGAGGTCAATCAATAAATTGGCATTGACAATGTGCACGCTGTTGAGTTCTCAAGGACCAGACGCACTCCCCGCTCGACCCACAAAAGGTTCCGCCAGAGAGGCATTCGTCTTGTTCCACCGTCAGACACGTCGAATCACTTCGACTTCTTCGGGGGGATGTTGCCTGAGCGGGACCCCGTCCGGACTGCGCATCCAGGGCTTGCACCCTGTGACCGTCTCGGCCGTTCCGTTCTCCGCCTCAGCGGCAACGAGTGATTACTTTACACACGCCCCAGGGGCCCTGCCAACCGTCGTCCCTCCCGGGCGTGTCGCAGTCGGGTGAACGGCACGTGGCCCCCGGGTTTCCGGGGATCGACGGGGGTGAGCGCGACCCCGGGAACGACGGAAGGCACGGTGCGAACCCGCACCGTGCCTCCCGACTGAACGAACAGGACCGACCTACTCGGCCGCGGCCAACTGGCCGCACGCCCCGTCGATCTCCTTGCCGCGGGTGTCGCGCAGGGTCGTCGGGATGCCGGCGGCGTTGAGTCGGCGGACGAACTCGTCCTGCACGTGCACCTCGGACGAGGTCCACACCGAGCCCGGCGTCGGGTTGAGCGGGATCGGGTTGACGTGCACCCACCCCTTGCCGCGCTTGTTGAGCTTCTCGGCGAGCAGGTCGGCTCGCCAGGCGTGGTCGTTCATGTCCTTGATGAGCGCGTACTCGATCGAGACACGACGGCCCGTCTTCACGTAGTAGTTGTGGGCAGCGTCGATCGCCTCGTCGGCCTTCCAGCGCGAGTTCACCGGGATGAGCTCATCGCGGAGCTCGTCGTCGGGTGCGTGCAGGGACAGCGCGAACGTGAGCGGGATCCCTTCGTCCGCGAGCTTGATCATCGCCGGCACCAGTCCGACGGTCGACACCGTGATGCCGCGGGCACTCATGCCGAGACCGTTCGGCTGCGGTGCGACCATCAACCGCACGGCGTCCATCACCCGCTTGTAGTTCGCGAGCGGCTCCCCCATGCCCATGAACACGATGTTCGTCACGCGCTCGGCGTCGACGCGGTCGTTGCCGCCCTTGCGGGGATCACCCCCGAGCTCACCGGCGGCGATCGCGGCGTTGGCCCGGACGATCTGCTCGATGATCTCGGCAGTGGACATGTTGCGGGTCAGCCCCGCCTGACCGGTGGCGCAGAACGGGCAGTTCATGCCGCACCCGGCCTGGGACGAGACGCACAGGGTGATGCGGCCCGGGTAGCGCATGAGGACCGACTCGACCAGGGCGCCGTCGTGCAGCTTCCAGAGGAACTTGATCGTGTCGCCGTTGTCCGTCGCCAGCCGCCGGGTCTCGGTGAGGAGCGGCGGCAGCATCCCGGCGACGAGCTGCTCCCGCTGGGCGGCGGGCAGGTCGGTCATCTTGGCCGGGTCGGACGTGTAGTGCTGGAAGTAGTGGGTCGCGAGCTGCTTGGCGCGGAACCCGGGCAGGCCGAGTTCCTTCACGCGGGCCTCGCGTTCCTCGGCCGTCAGGTCGGCCAGGTGCACGGGCGGCTTGCCACGCTTCGGGGACGCGAACTGCAGCAGCGGGCGACCGTCGGTGTCGGTGGCCTGCTTCCAGCCCTCGGTGCGCGGGCGCACCTGCGGACGAGCAGACTGCTGCTGTTCGAACGGGGTACGGGTGTCGGAAGCCATCACTCCAGGATACGGGAGGCCCGTGATCGGTGGGGACGCCCCGTCCGGGTGGTCCTGGTGGTCACCACCAGGACCGCGCCACGGCTGGTCGAGTCAGCTGCCGGCGGGCAGGACGCGCGCGAAGTGGTGCGCCGCCGAGTACATCGGGACGATGTCGACGACCTCGCCCGGGTGCGGTGCCTGCAGGACGAGTCCCTGGCCGAGGTACAGGCCGACGTGGTCCTCGTCGTCGTACACGACGAGGTCGCCAGGCAGTGCCTCGGACTCGGGGATCGTGGTGGCGACGGCGTCCTGCGTCGGCACGTAGTGCACGAGCTGGATCCCCACCGCCTGGTACGCGACCATCGTGAGCCCGGAGCAGTCGATGCCCTCGTGGCTCGCGCCGCCCTCGACGTACGGGTCCCCCATGTACTGCAGGGCGGTCTGCACGATCGTGGCCCGGTCACCGCCGGCCGAGAGTGCGGCGGACAACGCGGACTGTGCCTGCGCGGTCGTCACCCCGAAGCGGAGGTCGAGCGTCGGGTACGACACGATCGTCGTCGTCGTGGTCATGCCGTCGGTGGAGACCACGGGGACCTGGACGTCGTGCGCCACCGTGAAGGTCTGGGCGGCCTGCGCCGTGGTCGTGCCCGAGCGGGTGTCCGCGGGCAGGGTGTCGGCGTTCGCGGGCAGGGCGAGCGTCAGGCTCGAGGTCACCGCGATCGCGGGGGCGAGCAGGATCGCCGCGCGCTTCGCGTTGGCGGAGCGACGGATGTGCCGCGGGTCGACGGCGCGCTCGGCACGCAGGGTGGCGGTCCGGCTCAGCACCGCACTGCCGGCCGACGACGCGACGGTGGCGGGACGCGGCTGCATCCGCACGGTCCGGGCCGGCTTCGGGTGCTCGACGAAGGTGGAGCGGGCGGCCGCGGGGCCGAGGGCCGAGCGGCGACCACGGGGACGGGACTGCTGCGTGTCCGACGTCAGCGGCGCGGGGCCGACCGCGGGGTGCGTGTGCGTTCGCGCGGGCTGACGGTCGTCGGCTGCTGCAGGCAGGGTGTGGCGTCCCATGGGTCCTTCCGGGTCGGGACCACTCGGCGGTCCGGAAAGTAACGTATTGGTCACGACGGTGCTCGCAGCTGGGCAGCGCCGGAGTGTTCCTGCAGCTGGTCACAGGAACGAGCACCGCTCGCAGGCCACTCCGACGACGCGCACGGGCGTTCCGGAGCCGGCCCGCGGCGGTGGACCCGGGTTCAGACCGGCGTGACCCGCATGACTGCGGCGATCCGGGCCTCCCGGTCGGCCGCCAGGCGGTCGAGGCGAGCCGACAGCGCGACGACCGAGGCGTCCACCGGGCTGTCCCCCGAGATGTCCCCCGGGATCGGGACCCCGGCGCGGACCGCGAGTGGCAGCACGCCCGCCCAGACGGTGTGGTCCTCACCGTCCGCCGGGTCCTCGCCGACACCGTGGGCTCGGACCTTGACGCTCGCGCGGTCGAGGGGCAGCTGGAGGACCTGGGTAGCGCGGACCTCCTTCGCGGTCATCTCGCGCACCTCGGCCCGGCGGCCCGGCATGAGGTGGTCGGCCACCTGCCAGAGGGCTTCGGTGCGCAGGTCGGTCGGCACCACGGTGGCGCGGCCGGCGATCATCGCGCTGCGGTAGTTCGCCGAGCTGTCGTTGGTCGAGCGTGCGAAGACGAGGCCGTCCAGGTGGGTGACGGTGGCGGCGACCGGGACGCCCCCGGCACCGGCGTCGAGGAACAGACCGCCACCGGTCGAGCCGTGCAGCAGCAGGACGGGACCGTCGCCGAGGTCTCCGACGGCGCAGAGGAACGGCAGGACGACGGGGTGGCCGCCGCGGACGACGCCGACGTGCGCGAGGTGGGCCTCGGCGAGGATCGCGTGCAGGACGGCGGGGTCGTCGGCCTGACGGTCGCGCAGGCGGCGGACGTGGAGCGAGGGGCCGTCGGTGGGCGGTTCTGGTTCGGGGCTCGAGGTGGGCATGCCGTCACGCTAGGGTCACCAGTGGTCCGGTGCCTGGACCAGATCGGGGCGATCACGGTGGACCAGTCGAGCAAGGTGTCCGGTGTGGTGGCACGGGTGCGCGGGATGGTGCACGACGGCACCCTGCGCGAGGGCGATCCGCTGCCGTCGACGCGGGCGCTGGCGGCGGAGCTCGGGGTGGCCCGGGGCACCGTCGTCGCGGCGTACGAGCAGCTCGACGGCGAGGGGTACCTGCGGACGCGGCACGGTGCCCTCGCGCGGGTTGCGGCGAATGTGACGGTGGACGCGGCTTCGGGCCCGGCTCCGGCTCCGGTCGGCGCCCGCTCCCCCGATCCGGACGGTCCGGCCCCGACGTCCTCGCTCATCGACTGCCGTCCGGGCATCCCCGCCGTCACCGCCATCCCGCAGCGGGACTGGCGGGCAGCCTGGCACGCAGCGGCGTCGGCCCCGCTCCGGAACGCGATCGCAGAGCCGCTCGGCTCCCCCGACCTGCGCGCACAGGTCGTCGCCCAGCTCGGCCTGACCCGCGGGTTCACGGCGTCGGTCGACCGGGTGCTCGTGACCGCGGGGACCTCGGAGGCACTGTCACTCGTCACCGAGGCGATGCGGGGGCTGCTGGGTCGCGCTCCCGTCGTCGCCGTCGAGGACCCCGGCTACCGCACCGGACACCGTGCGGTCACGAGCGCGGGCGGGTCCCTGGTGGGCGTCCCGGTCGGCGAGGACGGCCTCGACCTCGACGCACTCGAAGCCTCCGGACCGATCGACGCCGTCCTGGTCAGCCCGACGCACCAGTACCCGCTCGGGTCGGTGATGCCCGTCGCCCGGCGCCGGCGGCTGCTCACCTGGGCCGCCGCCACCGGCACCGTGGTGGTGGAGGACGACTACGACTCCGAGTTCCGGCACCGCGGCGCGCCCGTGCCCGCGCTGGCCGCACTCGACGCCGAGGGCGTGGTGCTGCACATCGGCGGGTTCTCGAAGACGCTCGACCCCCGGCTGCGGTGTGCCTACCTCGTGCTGCCGACGACTGCAGCGGCGGGTTCTCCGGTGGCGGACGCGGTGCTCGGTGCGCGTCGGGCTCGTGGCGCGGTCGTCGCCGAACCGGTGCAGGCCGCGCTCGTGCACCTGCTGCGGACGGGTGCGCTGCGGCGACACCTGGGTCGGGTCCGGCGGGACTACACGCACCGCCGGGCCCGGATCGCGACTCGGCTCGGCGACGTCGCCGGCCTGGAGGCCCGTGCCCTGAACGGCGGGCTGCACGCGGTGGTCACGTGGTCGGGTCCGACCACCGGGGCGGAGATCGCGCGTCGGATGGCGGACGCCGGGGTGCTCGTCGCGTCGCTCGAGGAGTACGGGCTCGCACCCGGCAGCACGCCGCCGGGCATCGTGTTCGGCTACGGCGCCGTGACGATGCCGGAGCTCGACCGGGCGCTCGACGCCCTGGTGACGGCGGTCACGGGACCCTGATCAGGGACGTCAGCCGCCGTACTGGGCGGTGCCCACGACGTTCGACCCGGCACCCCGGCACGCGGTGATCAGGGTCCGCCCGACGAGTTCCCACTCGGGAGTCATCTCGAGCGCCGGCCCGGACTTCGGTGCGGGGTGCGCGTCGAGGTACTCGTGCGCGTAGTCGATCGCGTCGTCGAGCTCCTCGTCGCTGCTCGACAGGTGCTCGTAGCCGAAGCGTTCCGCCGCGATCAGTGCCTGGTACTGCGCCTCGGAGAGATCGCCCTGGCTCCGCCCGACCGTCGCGTTCAGCGAAATGGTCGTCAGCGCACTGATCTGGCCGCAGATCGCCGCAGCACTCCGGTCCTCCTCCATCGGGTCCGTCGCGCCGCCCGCGGGCTGGGCGTCCGAGGTCTCCGAGGTCGCCTTCGGGGTCGACGTCGACCGCGCCGCTGCGTCGGCGCCGGCCGAGCAACCGGCGAGCGAGCCGGACACGAGGACCGCGCTCACGACGACGAGGGGCAGTGCGGACCGGAAGGAGACCATGGACGACATCGTGGCAGCGCCGTGGTGCCGTTCGCGTCGTCGTGTCCCGATCGAGACCTCGCCGAGACCGGATCGTGAGCTTGCGTCAGCGGGAGTCGGCGGTGCCGTTCTTCCGGGCGTTCACGAGGTCGGCGAGCGAGGGTTCTCCGGCGTCACCGGGCAGCGCGTGTCCGCGGCGGGCGGCCTTGCGGACCTGTCGGTAGGTGGTGACGTGGAGGGGGTCCACACCGTCGGCGGACTCGTAGTTCGACGGGGCGGTGGCGGTGGGTGATTCGGTCATCGCGACGGACGGTACGCGTGCCGGGAGCCGCGGAACCACGTGCTGCGTTCCGCGGCCAAACGGCGGGCGCGAGACGGACTGACGGGGACGCGCCGGGCCTCCAGGGCGGTGTGGCGGTTCGGCGGCGGGCGGGACCTGTCCGCGGAAGCGACAGACCTCGTCATCGCTGCGGCGACTGTCCCGTCAGGGCGACAGTGTGCCGCGAACGTTCGGTGGAACACTGTCGCTTTCGCAGGACAGGCAGGGCGTGAGTCGGGTCAGAGGCTCGTCATGCCACCGTCGACGCGGAACTCCGCCCCGGTGGCGTAGGACGACTCCACGCTGGCCAGGTAGACCATGATCCCGGTGACGTCGTCGGGAGTGCCCGGGCGACCGAGCGGGGTGCGGGCGACGATCGCGGCTCGGGCCTCGGGGTCACCGGAGATCGCCGACACGAGGCCGGTCTCGGTGTAGCCCGGCACGACCGTGTTCACCCGGATGCCGTCCCGCGCGTAGGCCATCGCAGTCGCCCGGACGAGTGCGTGGATGCCGCCCTTGGTCGAGGAGTACGCCGCGAATTCGGCGCCCTCACCGTTCAGGCCGGTCGGCGACCCGGTGGCGATGACCGACCCGCCGGTGCCGCCCGCGAGCATCGCCCGGACGGCGTGCTTGATCGTCAGGAACGTGCCGGTGAGGTTGACCGCGACCGTGCGGTCCCAGGTCTCCAGCGACAGGTCGGCGACCTTCGCGTCGTGGCCGAACAGCTGCACACCGGCGTTCGCGACCACCACGTCGGGGGTCGCACCACGCTCGGCCAGGTCGGCGAACCCCGCGGCCACGCTCGCCTCGTCGGCGATGTCCATCGTCAAGCCGATCGCGGTCGGGCCGGCTGCGGCGGCGGCACCGGCGGCCGCTTCGGCGTCGCGGTCGGCGTAGACGACGGTGGCCCCCTCGGCCACGAAGCGGTCGGCGATCGCGCGGCCGATGCCGGACCCCGCTCCCGTGACGAGTGCGGTCCGGCCGTCGAGTCGTGCGGTCATGTGGGACTCCGTCCTCAGAGCAGCGCTGCTCCGTCACCCCCATCATTGCCCAACCGGTTGACCGGTGCTAGGCATGCACCATGACTGCGACGTCGAACGACGAGATCGTGTCCGTCGGGCCCTGGCGTCTGGCACTGCGCGGAGCCGAACTCGCCGACGTCACGTTCCGGGGCGTGCTCGTCCTGCGTGCCGTCCGGTTCGTCGTCCGCGACCACGACTGGCGCACCGCCGACGACACGGTGCTGAGACGGACGGTGGACGGCGACGACGCGCGCATCCGCCTCGAGACCAGCGCACGCTACGACGGCGTCGAGGTCGTGCGCACCGTCCTCGAGGTCACGCTCGACGACGACACCCTGCGGGTCGCCGCGGTCGGGACGGTCACGCGGGCCTTCCGCCGCAACCGCATCGGGCTCGTCGTCCTGCACCCGCCGACCCTGGCCGGGCAGCCGCTCACGGTGCGGCATCCGTCCGGTGACACCACCGCGACGGCGTTCCCGTTCTGGATCGCGCCGCACCAGCCGGCCGTCGACGTCGCCGGGCTCGACTGGTCGGTGGGCGCGACCGCGCTGGCGCTCGACCTGACCGGCGACGTGTTCGAGACCGAGGACCAGCGCAACTGGACGGACGCCTCGTTCAAGACGTACTCGACGCCGCTCGCCGAGCCGTTCCCGGTCGCCCTCTCGCCGGGGACGACGGTCCGGCAGGGGCTCACCCTGCGTGCGACGGCGGTCGGTCCGGCAGGTGCCCCGGGCGCCCGGTCGGGAGGCGCGGCCTCCTCCGCCCCGGACCTCGCGGCGCTCGACGGGCCGGGTCCCGGTGCCGTGGTCACGCCGTCGCCGACGCTCCAGCTGCTCGCAGGTTCGGCACCGGTCGCTGCGCGCCCGGACGACGCCGACCTGCTCCGCGGGTTCCCGATCCTGGTCGAACCGGTCCTCGGGGCACCGAACGTCGAGGCGGTGCTCGCCTCGGCCCGGCGGGACGCGGGTGGCGCTCCCCTGGACGTCCGGTTCGTCACCGACGACCCGGTGCTGCTGCGCGCGGCGATCGACGCGGTGCTCGCGGGCGGGCCGGTGGCTCGCGTCGGGGCGTTCGACCCGGTGTCGCACGTGACGACGCCGGCGCTGCAGCGGGCACTGCGCGAAGCGGTGGCAGCGGTCGGCGCGCTGGAGGTCGTCGCCGGTACCCGTGCCCACTTCACCGAGCTGAACCGCTCGATCGCGGTGTTCTCGGGTTGGGACGGCCCCCTGACCTGCAGCGTGACGCCGCAGATGCACGACCGGTCGCCCGAACAGGTGACCGAGTCGATCCGGATGCAGCGCTGGGTGGTGAGCAGTGCCTCCAGGCTGGCCGCCGGCAGGGTGCTGCACGTCGGACCGGTGACGCTGCGGCCACGGTTCAACGCGGTGGCGACGGCGCCGACCCCGGTCGTGACGGACGCGACCGTCGAGCACGGGTACGGGCCGGAGACCGTTCCGGACGCGACCGACCCGGCGCAGCACACGCCGGCCGCCGAGCGGTGGTTCGCCGACGCGGCGCGAGCGCTGACGGTGCCGGGCGTGGCCTCGATCACGCTGGCGGAGGCGTGGGGGCCGCGCGGGTTCGTGGCCGCCGACGGCACGGGGAACGCCCCGCCGGAAGGGGGTCGGCGGGGCGTTCCGGTCCGGGCGCGCTGACGGGTCGGCGCGGAGGTCGGTGGCGGTGTGTCTCAGCGCCGGACGGCGTCGATCTTGAGCATCTTCGCGATGACCGAGTCGAGCTCGCTGTCGTCGAAGACCTGCTTCCAGTCCTCCTTGATGAGCTTCTCGCGGCCGTAGCCCATCGCGATGTGGCAGGCGTCGGAGAACGGGTTCGAGCCGCGCAGGCCGTTGGTCAGCGCGATCCAGGTGTGGCCGTAGAGCATGGCGCGGGCGGCCTCGCGGGGCACGCCGACACCGGTGACGGTCTCCTCGAGGGCGTCGTTGAGGAAGTCGCCGATCATGCAGGCGATGGTCTCGACGAGGGTGGGCTCGAGCACGGCGAGCTGCTTGACGGTGACCCAGTGCACCTGGATGACCGGGGCGTACATGGTGGTGATGACGGCCTCGGCGACGGCCTTGGCGCGGTCGCCCTCGTCGCCGAGCGACTCCGAGGCGTCGAAGGCCGCGATGACCTCCTGCGGGGCGGCGATGCCACCGAAGGTGTCGTCCCACTCGGCCTTGGTGGTGCGCTCGAGGAACACCGACGGGTGGCACGGGTGCGCCACGGCGTAGTGGATGTCCTCGCGCTTGGCGAGGAGACCGGCGTAGGCGGCCGCAGGGTCGAGCGTCAGGATCGACGCGCCGGGCTTCATGACGGGGACGAGCTGCTCCGAGATGGTGCCGAGCAGGACGTCCGGGACGGCGAGGATGACGACGTCGGCGGCCTTCGCGGCGTCGACGCTGTCGGTGATCTCGCGGCCGAGGGCCTGGATGCGCTCCTGGCCGGCGGGCGAGGCCTCGCTGTACAGGGTGGTGTACTCGCTCTTCGCGAAGTTGTTCGAGACGCGGGTGCCCATCTTGCCGCCGGCACCGATCACGGCGACGGTGACGTCGGCCGTGCCGGATCCGGCAGCGACGGTGTGGGTGGTGGTGACGGTGTCGGTCATGATTCCTTGCTCCTGATGTACTCGATGGTGTGTTCGGTCCACGCCGCTTCGATGCGGGTGGTGGTCTGTGCGGGGGTCTCCCCCGGCAGGGGTTCGGCGCCGGCGTGCTCGTCCTGCCACGGCAGCCAGAACTCGATGACGCGGTTGATCCCCCGGGCGTCGGGCTCGATCGCGGCGCGGACGGCGTCGTGGTCGAGGATCCCGGTGCCGATCGGGACGCCGGTGTACTGGAACCCGACCCAG
The DNA here is from genome assembly GCF_003234435.1 of Curtobacterium sp. MCLR17_044. Lineage (NCBI taxonomy): Bacteria > Bacillati > Actinomycetota > Actinomycetes > Micrococcales > Microbacteriaceae > Curtobacterium > Curtobacterium sp. MCLR17_044. The sequence goes on from NZ_QKTC01000027.1 coordinate 9,853, forward strand.
CCCGGTGAGCGGGTGAAGGCGGAGTCCTTGACGTGCCAGTTGACGACGTGCGGGGCGGTCATCGCCACGACGTCCCCCGGGTGTTCGAGCCGGGCAACGGTGTTCGCCGGGTCGAGGCAGATGCCGAGGCGGTCGGAGCCGATCGCCTGGACGACGGCGACGAGGTCGGCGGTGGCGACGACCTCGTACGTCTCCAGCGCGAGGGTCACGCCCACGCGCTCGTAGGCGGGGAGCGCCTGCCGCAGGCGTCGTTCGGTCTCGGCCGCGTCGGGCTGGTCGTCACCGCTCGTCCACATGGTCCGCACGAGCGTTGCGCCGAGCTGCTGCGCGACGTGCAGGTACCGGGCGAGGTGCTCCGGCCGGGTGCCGCGGGTGCCGACCTCGAGCGTGAGACCGAGGTCGGCGGCCAGGGACCGGATCGAGGCCAGGCGCTCGTCGGTCGCGGTGTCGAGCGGCAGGTGGTCGCAGATCTGGAACAGGTCGACGCCGTCGTGGGTCGCGGCGTCGCGCAGGGCGTCGTCGAGGGACAGCGGCGACGGGACGCGGTCGGACATGCGCCAGAAGTAGGCGTAGGTGGAGAGGCCGAGCAGGGAGGTCATGCCGGTGCTCCGTCCTGCGTCGCGGCCAGCGCCTCGGCTTCGTCGAGGATCGTGCGGATCGCCGCGGGGTCGTGGGCGAAGCGGCCGAGGAACAGGCCGCCGATGCGTCCGGCACCGCGCGTCAGCAGGCCCGGGCCGGCACTGCCGCCGTAGATCGCGACGGAGCCGGCGAGCTCCGGCCGGGTCGCCAGGTGCTGCTCGATACCGGCCAGGACGGCGACGATGTGCTCGTCGGGCGCGGGCTGCGGGGCACCGATCGCCCACACCGGCTCGTACGCGGCGATGAGCGGTCCGGCCAGCCCGTCGGCGGTCGCGGTGGCGGTGAAGCGGTCGAGCTGCGCGGTGACCTCGGCGATTGCTGCCGCGGGGTCGCCGTCGGCGGCGCGCTCGGTCTCGCCGATGCAGACGAGGGGCCGCAGGTGGTTGCGGTACGCCGCGTGCACCTTGCCGGCGATCTCGTCGTCCGTCTCGTGGAACAGTTCGCGTCGCTCGGCGTGTGCGATCTCGACGAGGTCGACCCCGATCTCACGGAGTTCGGCGCCGGAGACCTCGCCGGTGAAGGCGCCGCTGTCCGCCCACGCCAGGTCCTGCGCGCCGAGCGTCACGGGGGCGTCCCCGATCACCGCACGGACCGGGACGAGCGACGGGAACGTCGGCACCACGAAGAGCTCGACCGCGCCGGACCGCACCGCCGGGTGGCTCCGGGCGATGTCGGCCACGGCGGCCGCCCACTCGAGCGTCCGGGCGTGGCTGAAGTACATCTTGAGCGACACCCCGATCGTCACCGGGGCGGCTGCCGTGGTCGCGGGCATCAGGCGTCGGCCGCCTTGCCGGCAACGTCGGCTGTGCTCGTCTCGTACCCACAGATCGCGTTGACCTTCTCGGCGCTCGCGCTCGTCTGGTCGAAGGTGTAGCCGAGCCACTCCTTCGCCATCCGGCGCGCGACCTCGACCCCGACGACGCGCTGGCCCATGCAGAGCACCTGGGCGTCGTTCGACAGGATCGAGCGCTCCACCGAGAACGAGTCGTGCGCGGTCACGGCGCGGATACCGGGGACCTTGTTCGCCGCGATCGCGACGCCGAGGCCGGTGCCGCAGATCAGGATCGCGCGGTCGGCCTCGCCGTTCGCCACCAGACGGGCGGCGTCGACGGCGACGTGCGGGTAGGCGGTGTGACCGTCGGCGTCCACGCCCACGTCGACCACGGAGGCCACGCGGGGGTCCTTCGCGAGGTCGGCCTTGATGACCTCCTTGTAGTCGAGGCCGGCGTCGTCCGAACCGACAACGATGCGGAACTGCTGCTCACTCATGCGGGTGTGCCTTTCGTGGTGGGGGTCAGGCGGGGACGGCGATGGTCGCCAGGACCGCGGCGGTGATGAGCGCGAAGGAGATCGCGCCGGCGTCCGGGGTGCCGACGGCGTCCTCGCCGTGGGTGCGGGCACGGCCCATCCGGGGCAACAGGTCGGCCGTGGCGTCCGCCGCGGTCTGTGCTGCAGCCGAGGCGGCCGACCAGGCGTCGACGAGTTCGTCGCCGGCGTCGACCCGGGCGGCGAAGACCTGGTCGAACGGCACGAGCGCGTCGACCATCGTCTTGTCGCCGGGGACGGCCCCGAATGCCAGGACGGCTTCGGTGGCGGCGTGCACCGCGCTCTGGACGGTGGCGGCCGACGGGCGTTCGTCGTCGCCGAGGACGCGACCCAGTGCCTCCAGGGCGGCACCCCAGATCGCACCGGACGTCCCACCGGCCTTGTCGGACCAGGCGTCTCCGGCGATCGCGAGGACCGAACCGGCGCCGGCGCCACGGGCGGCGGCGTCCTGTGCCGCACGGTCGGCGGCGGTGGAACCGCGCTGCATGCCGATGCCGTGGTCGCCGTCCCCGGCGACGGCGTCGATGCGGCCGAGCTCGTCGGCGTGGTCGTCGATGGTGGCGCGGATCGCTGAGATCGCGCTCGCGACGCGGACTGCTGCGGCCTGGGACTCCTCGGTGCCGGGCGTCACGGGCACGACCACGCCGGCTTCGAGGACCTCGACCGGCACCGGCTGCTGCGGGACGGCGCCGCCCTTGCGGTAGGCGGGGGCATCGGCCGGTGCTGCCCAGAGCTGCTCGAGTTCGTCGTCGAGCCAGAACAGGGTGAGCGAGACGCCCGCCATGTCGAAGCTCGTGACGAGTTCGCCGACCTCGGGCTCGACGACGACGATGCCGGCGTCGGTGAGCTTCCGCTGGACGGCGCCGAAGACGACGAAGAGCTCCTCGTACTTGACGGAGCCGAGGCCGTTGAGGATGGGGACGACGCGGGCACCGTCCGCGGTGACGCCGGACGGCAGCTCGGTGAGGAGTTTGTCGACGAGCAGGTCGGCCAGGCCGTCCGCGGTGGGGACGTCGGCCTCGGCGATGCCGCGTTCGCCGTGGATGCCCATGCCGATGGCCATGCGCCCCTCGGGGACGGTGAAGAGCGGCTCGTCGGCACCGGGCAGGGAGCAGCCCGAGAACGCGACCCCGAAACTGCGGGTGCGGTCGTTGGCCCGGGTCGCGATCGCGGTGACCGCGTCGAGGTCGTCGCCGCGTTCCGCGGCCGCGCCGGCCACCTTGAACACGCAGAGGTCCCCCGCGATGCCGCGGCGCTTGTGTGCCTGGTCGACGGGCGCGGACGCGACGTCGTCGGTCACGCGGACCGTGCGGACGTCGATGCCCTGCGCCTCGAGTGCCCGTGCCGCCGCGTCGAAGTTGAGGACGTCGCCGGCGTAGTTGCCGTAGCTCAGCAGCACGCCGCCGCCGTGCTCGGACGCCTTCGCGACCGCGGTGACCTGCTGGGCGCTCGGGCTGGCGAACAGGTTGCCCATCGCGGCACCGGCCGCCAGGCCGTGCCCGACGAGGCCACCGAAGGCCGGGTAGTGGCCGGAGCCACCGCCGACGACGAGCGCGACGGTGCCCTCGGGGCTGGTGGTGGAGCGGGCGACCCCGCCGTGCACCTTGCGCACCCGGGCGTGGTTGGCGGCGACGAAGCCGTCCACCATCTCGTCGGCGAAGTCCGCCGGGTCGTTGAACAGGCGGGTCATGCGCCGGCCTCCTTCGCGATGGCGGTCGGTCCGTCCGTGGCCGCGACCGCGGTGTCGGCTCCGGACGCCGCGGCGGCCGCTTCGTTGCGCTTCGTGTTCCGGCCGAGCACGAACATGAGCACGCTCGACAGCACCATGAAGAACCCGACGATGAACATCGGCACCTGGTACCCGCCGGTCCACTCGCTCACCGCACCCGTGATGTACGGGGCGGCGAACCCACCGAGGTTGCCGACGGTGTTGATGAGGGCGACCCCCGCGGCTGCGGCGGCACCGGTCAGGAACTGCGTGGGGACCGTCCAGAAGTTCGGCAGGGCCGCGAAGATCGCACACGCGGTGATCGCGATGACCGCGACGGTGGCGGCCGGGCTGTTCATGTAGAGCGCGACCGGGATGCTCAGGCCACCGACCAGGGCCGGGACGGCGATGTGCCAGACCCGGACACCACGACGGAAGGCGTCACGCGACCAGAAGTACAGGACCACCGCGGCGGGCACGTACGGGATGGCCGTGATCAGGCCCTTCTGGAACAGGTCGAACGTGGTGCCGAACTGCTCCTGGAAGCCGTCGATGATCGTCGGCAGGAAGAAGCTGAGCGCGTAGAGGCCGTAGATGAAGCCGAAGTACACCGCGGCGAGCATCCAGACCCGGCCGGAGCCGAAGGCCGCACGCAGGCCGCCCTTGCCGTGACCGTCCCCGCCGCCCTTCGCGGCGCTCTCGGCAGCGAGCGTCGTCTCGAGCCAGACCTTCTCGTCCTCGTCGAGCCACTTCGCCTGCGACGGCTTGTCCTTGAGGACGAAGAGGCACAGGACGCCGACGATGATCGCCGGGATCGAGACGCAGAGGAACATGAAGCGCCAGCCGGCCAGGCCGCCGAGGATCCCCTCGTGGGTCATCAGCCACCCGGCGAGCGGGGAACCGATGACGCTCGTGAGCGGCTGGGCCAGGTAGAACAGCGCGAGCATCTTGCCGCGGTGCCGGGCCGGGACCCAGGTCGACAGGAACAGGATCGCGCCGGGGAAGAAGCCGGCCTCGGCGATGCCGAGCAGGAAGCGCAGGCCGACGAGCTGCGGGTAGTTCTGCACCCACGTGAAGAGCAGGGACACGATGCCCCACGTGATCATGATGCGGGCGAGCCAGATCCGGGCGCCGAACTTGTGCAGCGCCAGGTTGGACGGCACCTCGAGCACGAGGTAGCCGATGAAGAACACACCGGACGCGAAGCCGAACTGGGCGGCGGTCAGGCCGAGGTCGGCCTCCATGCCGTTGGGGGCGGCGAAGGAGATCGCGGTGCGGTCGAGGAAGTTGATGAAGAACATCAGTGCCACGAACGGCACGATGCGGATCGCGATCTTGCGGATGGCCGTCTTCTCGACGACCGAGGTGGGGATGCCTCGCGTGGCGGGGATGTCCACGATGACTCCTGCTCGGTGGGGGTGGTACGACTCCCGTCCTGGCGCCTGCGCCGGGACGGTCCGTGCTGCTGCGCGGATCGGGAGCGGGCGCATCGGTGCGCCTGATCCAGTGTGCGTCGCGCTCGGCCGACTTGTCAACCGGTTGACCATTCGGCGCGCTCGGTGCCTCGGCGCTGCTCTCGCCGCAACCGGTTGACCGACCGGTACGCTCACTGCATGCCCGCGTTCAGCCCGGACGATCCCCTCAACATCCGACTCGAGCTCGAGTCGGTGCCCGTCGGGTCCCCCGCCTCGGTGGTCGCCCGACAGCTCGTCTCGCTGCTCACCGCAGGCGAACTGGCCCCCGGCTCGCGGCTGCCCTCGGAGCGGGTCCTGTCCGAGCGGCTCGGCGTCGGACGCTCGGCGGTCCGTGAGGCCCTCGCCGCCCTCGAGATCCTGGGCATCGTGCAGATCCGCCCCGGCTCGGGCACCTACCTGCGCGGAGGCACCTCGGACCTGCTCCCGACGACCCTGTCGTGGGGCCTCATGCTCGCGTCGAACCGCACCCGCGAGCTGCTCGAGATCCGGTCCTCGCTGGAGCGCACGGCCGCGATCCTCGCCGCGCAGCGCGCCACCGACGAGCAGATCACCGAGCTCGGCGAGTACCTGGTGCGGCAGGAGGCGACGCTCGACGACCCGCAGGCCTTCATCGACGCCGACGTCCGGTTCCACGTCCTGCTGGCGCGGGCGTCGGGCAACGACGTGCTCGCCGACCTGCTGCAGAGCCTGCGCTCGATGCTGAGCGTCTGGGTCGCGCGGCGCGTGCAGACCCGGCAGGCGACCGAGGCCGCGTTCCACGAGCACCGCGCCGTCTTCGAGGCGTTGCGCGCCCGCGACGTGCCCGCCGTGCAGCGCGCGATGGACGCGCACATGGCCACGGCGAGCGCACGCATCGAGCACGCCGAGCCGCTGCCCGCCGACGAGTAGCGGTGCGCGCGCGCTTCGTGAGCAGGAATGGTCGGGTCCGTCGAGCCGACCCGACATCTTCTGCTCACGATCAGGGCGGACGGGAGGCCCGGGGCGCGCCCGCCCCGCACCGTGCGAGGGCGGCGCCCGCCTCAGCGCGGGAGCGGGACCGCTTCAGCGAAGGACGCCACGACGCGGGCGACGACCTCGGCGGGCGGGGTGTCCCAGATCGCCTGGTTGAAGAGCTCGACCTCGACGTCGCCGGAGTAGCCGGCGCCCATCACCGCATCGGTCACCGGCCCGAAGTCGACGTGCCCGTCGCCCGGGTAGCCGCGTGAGAGCAGCGGGTCGGCCGCGATCGGGGTGGTCCAGTCGCACACCTGGTACGACGCGATCCGGCGGGCGGCACCGGCCCGGGCGATCGAGGCCGCGAGCGCCGGGTCCCACCAGACGTGGAAGGTGTCGACGACGACGCCGACGGCCGCTGCCGGGAACGGGGCCGCCAGGTCGAGGGCCTGTGCGAGCGTCGACACCACGGCGCGGTCGGCGGCGTACATCGGGTGCAGGGGTTCGACGGCGAGCTGCACGCCGGTGTCGAGTGCGTGCGGCACGAGGGCGGCGAGGGCGTCCGCCACCCGCACACGCGCACCGCCGAGGTCGCGCGAGCCCGCTGGCAGGCCGCCTGCGACGAGCACGAGGACGGGCGCCGACCCCGGAGCACCCGCGGCGGCCAGGGCGGCGGTCTCGTCGATCGCCCGGCGGTTGTCGTCGAGTGCCCGCTGCCGTGCGGCCCCCTCGGGCAGGGTGAAGAACCCGCCACGGCAGTGCGACGACACCCGGAGCCCGGAGTCGGCGACCCGCCGCACGGCCTCGGCGAGCCCGAGCTCGGCGACGGGTTCGCGCCAGGTGCCGATCGCCCCGACCCCGGCACGGCGGACGGTGTCGAGCGCCTCGGGCAGGGTCGCGTACTTGATCGTCGCCTGGTTGACGGACAGCCGCGGGTGCGGTGCGGGTGAGCCCGGCGCCGCCGGCGCGACCACCCCGGCCTGCCCAGCCGCGCCGACCGGCGTGCTCACGCGACCACCCCGGCGGCGGTGCGGTCGACGGCGGGTGGGGCGGGCCTCCCGGCGGTCGTCTCCACCCCGTTGACCGCGAGCAGGGCGTGCCAGCGCGCGGCGGCGAGGTCCGGGGCCTGCAGGGCGCCGCAGGCGTTCGCGAGCCGGACCGTCTCGGACAGGTGCGACAGCGAGCGGCCGGCGTGCTGGCCACCGACCATGGCGAAGGCCGGCTGGTGCCCGTTCAGCCAGGCGAGGAACGCGATGCCGGTCTTGTAGTGCCAGGTGGGGGCGCTGAAGAGGTGTCGGGACAGGGCCTCGGTCGGCCCGAGCAGCGCGCGGTAGGCGGCTTCGTCGGGCAGGGCGCGCACGGCGGCCGAGGCGAGCGGTGCGATCGCGGCGAAGGCCCCGAGCAGGGCGTCGGAGTGCACGCCGTCGCGGTCCGCGATCAGGTCGACGTAGTGGAAGTCGTCGCCCGTGAACATCCGGGCGGTCTCGGGCAGCCGGGCGCGGAGTGCCACCTCGGCCGTCGCGTCGAGCAGGCTCATCTTGATGCCGGAGATCCCCGGACCGGCGTCGAGCATGATGTCGAGCACGGTGTCGGGGCCCAGGTGCCCGCCGAAGTACCCGGCGAGGGCGGGGTCGAACGCCTCCCCCAGCCAGTGCAGGACGACGGGGGCGCTCGCCCGCTCGACGACCCGACGGTAGACGCGGCGGTAGGTGTCCGGATCGTCCAGCGCGAGTCGTGCCAGGTGGCGGCTGGCCATCAGGACCACGCCCGCCCCGGCGTCCTCGGCGTGGTGGAGCTGCCGGGCGTAGGCGTCGACGACCTGCTGCTCGGTGACGGGTTCGTCGGGCAGGTCGTCGGTGTTCACGCCGACGACGATGCGGCCGCCGACCGACTGCGCCTCGCGGGCGGAGCGCGTCACGAGCTCGCGGGTCGCCGCCGGGTCCAGTCCCATGTTCCGCTGCGCGGTGTCCATCGCGTCCGCCACACCCAGCCCCCACGACCACAGGTGGTGCCGGAACGCCAGGGTGGCGTCCCAGTCGAGGTCGGCCGGAGCACCAGGGGTGTTGTCGGCCGCGACCCGCGGGACGACGTGGGCGGCCGCGTAGACGATGCGCTCGGTGAGCGGTGCCGCGGGCACGGCAGTGGCGTCGACGGCCGGTGCGCCCAGCGGCGTCCGGCTCGTGGTGCCGTCGGGCGCCAGCAGGGTCAGGTCCGTCATGCGGACGCCCCGACGGTCTCGGTGCGCTGGGCGACCTCCGGCGTCTCGACCGGGAGGCGCGGCTCGGCCCCGGCGGGCAGGGTCAGCTCCGGCAGCTCCACACGCCGGCCCTCGGCGCTGGAACGCAGACCGGCTTCCGCCAGCGCCACGCCGCGGGCACCGGACAGCAGGTCGTAGGGGTGCGGGCGCCCGGCGACGAGGTCCTGCAGGAAGTCCTCCCACTGGGCGCGGAACCCGTTGCCGTAGACCTCGTTGTCGGGGACCTCGAGCCACTGGCTGCGGTAGTCGGCATCGTCGCGCAGATCGGGGTTCCAGACGGGCTTCGGCGTCGCCGTGCGGGGCTGGATCCGGCAGCCGAACAACCCCACCACCGCGCTGCCGTCGGTGCCGTCGACCTGGAACTCGACGAGCTCGTCGCGGTCCACCCGGACGGCCCAGCTCGAGTTGATCTGCGCCGTGACGCCGCCGGCCAGGTCGAACACGCCGTACGCGGCGTCGTCGGCGGTCGCCGGGTAGGGCACGCCCTGCTCGTCGGTGCGCTGCTCGATGTGCGTGACGGCGCGGGCGTAGACGGACTCGACGCGGCCGAACAGCTGCTCGAGCACGTAGTTCCAGTGCGGGAACATGTCGACGACGATGCCGCCACCGTCCTGCCGGCGGTAGTTCCAGCTCGGGCGCTGCGCCGACTGCCAGTCCCCCTCGAACACCCAGTACCCGAACTCGCCGCGGACGCTCAGCACCCGGCCGAAGAACCCGGAGTCGAGCAGGCGACGGAGCTTCCGCAGCCCGGGCAGGTAGAGCTTGTCGTGCACGACGCCGTTCGGGACGCCGGCCTCGGCCGCGAGCCGGGCGAGTTCGAGGGCCTCGGCGGAGGTCTCGGCCGTCGGCTTCTCGGTGTAGACGGCCTTGCCTGCGGCGATCGCGCGGCGCAGCGCGTCGGCACGGGCACTCGTCACGGCGAAGTCGGCGAAGACCTGCCAGCGGGGATCCGCCAGGGCGGCATCGAGGTCGGTGGTCCAGTGCTGCAGGCCGTGGCGGGTCGCGATCTCCTGGAGCGTGGTTGCGTTCCGACCGACGAGCATCGGTTCGAGCTGCACGCGCGTGCCGTCGGGCAGCAGCAGGCCGCCGTCGTCGCGGATCGCCAGGATCGACCGAACCAGGTGCTGCCGGTAGCCCATGCGCCCGGTGACGCCGTTCATGATGATGCCGATGGTGCGCGTGGTGGTCAACGCGTGCTCCCTTGCTCGCTGTGGCCCGCTCTCCGCCGTCATGGAAAGCGCTTGCCGGAACCGTACACCACGGCGCGCGTCGGGTGCGCGGTGACGAGGTCAGCGGGCGGTGCTGGCGCGCAGGACGACCTCGCCGTCGACGGCACCGTCGGCCTCGAGCCCGAGTGCGCGGCGGACGGCCCGCTCGCCGATCTCCTCGAGCGGCAGCCGCACCGTGCTGAGCGCCGGCACGACGTCGGCGAGCATCCGCACGTCGTCGAACCCAGCCACGCCGACGTCCACCCCGGGCACGAGCCCGCGCTCGCGGATCGCCGCGACCGCCCCGACGGCCATCAGGTCGGTGACCGCGAAGACGCACCGGGGCACCGCGGCCCCACCCTCGGCGGCACGGTCCAGCAGCGACACCATCGCCCGGTACCCGCCGTCGCGCGTGAACTCGGAGGGCACCACGTCGTCGTCGGGCACGCGCAGACCGTGGGCCGCGAGGCCGGCGACGAACCCCTCGACCCGGGCGTGGGCGGTGACGAGGTCCGGGTCGCCGGCGAGCACGGCGAACGAGTCGTGCCCCTGTTCGACCAGTGCCCCGGCGAGCGCCGCGGCCCCGCCGAGGTTGCGGATCACGACGCCGTGCACGCCCGGGACGCCCGCTGCGGCGCCGTCCAGGTCGGACACGAGCGCCGACACTCCCGCCCCCGCGGCGATGAGGCCACCGACCGCCGCCGCGACCTCGGAGGGTCCGGAGCCCGTCGCGGATCCGGAGCCGATCCCGAGCCGACGGCTGACCGCCAGCACGACGGCTCGCGGGCGGAGTCCGGCGACCACGTCGAGCACCGCCACTTCGCGCGACGGGTCGCCGCCGGTGGAGGTGATCGTGACGACGAGCCCGGCGTCGTCGGCGGCGCGGATGGCACCGGCGGCGATCGCGGCGAAGTACGGGTCGGCGATGTCGCCGACGACGAGCGCCAGGGTCGTGGTCGACCCCCGAGCGACGGCCTGCGCCTGCACGTTGGCGGTGTAGCGCAGGGCCCGGGCGGCGGCGCGCACCCGGTCCACCGACTCCTGCCGGACCTTGCGGGTGCTGCCGTTGAGCGCCCGCGAGGCGGTCGCGAGCGACACCCCTGCCCGCTCGGCCACGTCGGCCAGGGTGACGGTGCCTCGCTCGGGCATGTCGTGCCTCCAGTCAGGGTCCGCGCCGTGCGCGGCCTGTGGCGAGGATAGCGATTTCCCGCCGGCCAGGGCGGGGTTCCGAGCGGCCGGTCTCGCCGTCGAGACCGCAGGTCACGTTGTCAGAACAACGCTCAGGAAAGCGCTTGCCAGAACAGCGGGGGTCGTGTAGACCTGGGGTCCTCGGCCGAGACACCCCGAACGCTCGCCCACGGCAGATGCACGTGGTCCCGAACGAAAGCAGTGACGATGAAGTCATCCAAGAGAATGCTCGCACTCGCCGGCGGGATCGCGGCGCTCGCGCTCCTGAGCGGCTGCGCCTCCGGCGGGTCCGGGGACGGCGGCAAGGTGGACGAGCTGACCTTCTGGCTCTCCACCTCGTCCGCGCAGGAGAAGGGCTACCAGGACCTCGCGACCGCCTACGAGAAGCAGACCGGCGTCGCGGTGAAGATCGTGAACCTGCCGTACGACGGCCTGCAGACCAAGCTGCGCGAGTCGGCGCAGGCGAACTCGCTGCCCGACGTGGTGCGGGCCGCGGGCATCGACCCGATCTGGAGCGGCAAGACCGTCGACCTCGCCTCGATCGTCAGTGACAAAGCGAACGGGATCGACCAGGACCTCATCGCGAAGGATGAGGACGGCAAGGTCACCTCGATCCCGTCCGACGTCACCGCGGCCGGACTGTTCGTGAACAAGTCGCTGTTCGACAAGGCCGGCGTCGCGTACCCGACCGACCCCGCGAAGGCGTGGACGTGGAGCGAGTTCCTCGACGCCGCCGACAAGGTGAAGGCCGACACCGGCGCCAAGTACGACCTGGTGTTCGACTCGTCGCCGTCGCGCCTGCGGGCCTACATGTTCACCAAGGGCACCGACTTCATGCAGCAGGAGAAGGACGGTTCCTTCCCCACCGACGCGAAGACCGTCGACGCCCTGCAGGACTTCGCCGACATGAACGACGACTCGGTCATGCCGAAGTCGGTGTGGACGAGCGGCCAGGACCCGAACGCCCTGTTCAAGAGCGGCCAGGTCGTGGCGTACTTCTCCGGTGTCTGGCAGTCGTCGGACTTCGCGTCGAACATCACCGACTTCGACTGGGCCAGCGCCGCCACCCCGGCCGACCCGACCCACGCCACCGAGATCAACTACGGCGGCAACATCGTCGGGTTCGAGAACTCCGATACCCGCGGCGCCGCCGCGAAGAAGTTCATCGACTACATGTACGACCCGACGAACTACGCGAAGCTCGTGACCACCAACGGGTTCCTGCCGGTCGAGTCCGGGCTGGACATCACCTACCCGTTCAAGTCGCAGGCAGCCAAGGACTCCTTCGCGCTGTACCAGAAGGAGATCGAGGCGGCCGACCCGATCTCGAGCTCGTACGCCAAGGCAGCGTCGGAGTGGGCGGTCGAGGGCAAGGAGATCGGCACCGACCCGACCACGGCCGAGGTCGGCAAGCTCATCAACGGGCAGCAGTCCGCCAAGGAGACGCTCGACACGATCACGAAGTACTACGAGGAGCACGTGGGGTGACGGAACGGGGCCGGGCGTGGACGCGCCCGGCCCGAGCCCCGCGTCCCGCGTCCCGCGCCCCGCGCCCCGCGCCCTGTCCGGTCCCCCCGCAAGCGACGAACGAAGAGGATCATCGTGAGCATCCCCACCGCAGCCGGTGACGTGCAGACCGCCGTCCCCATCCCGGTGCCGCCCCGCCGGCCCGGAGCCGCGAAGACGACGAAGCGCCGCCGCTCCGGCGTCAGCAAGCCCGTCCTCGCCCCGATCCTGTTCGTCAGCGTGAACGCCGTCCTGTTCGTGGTGTTCTTCGTGTGGCCCGCCGTGATCGGCCTCGGCTACTCGTTCACCGACTACAACGGCGTCGTCGACCCGAAGTTCGTCGGCCTGGCGAACTACTTCGAACTGTTCGCCGACGACACCTTCTACGCCGCCCTCGGTCGCACCTTCCTGTACGCGATCGTCGCCGTGCCGCTCGGCTTCGTCCTGTCGCTCTCGATGGCGCTCATGCTCACGAGCCCCGCGGCGAAGGGCCGGAGCGTCGCCCGCATCGTGTTCTTCGTCCCGTGGCTCATCTCCCCCATCGTCACCGGTGTGATCTGGCGGTGGATGTTCGGCGAGAACTTCGGGTTGGCCAACTTCGTCATCGAGTCCCTGGGCGGCAAGGCCGTCCCGTGGCAGTCGAACGCCGACCTGTCGCTGCTGGTCGTCGTCTTCGCCACCGCATGGGCAGGGGCGGCGTTCAACATGCTGCTGTTCGTCGCTGCGATCCGGAACGTCCCGCAGTCGTACTACGAGGCCGCGTCGCTCGACGGCGCCGGCGCCTGGCACCAGTTCCGCTACATCACCCTGCCGAGCATCGCGCCGACGTCGTTCATCGTGATCCTGCTGTCGTCACTCAGTGCGTTCAAGGAGTTCGCCACCGTGCAGGCGCTCAACGGCGGCGGCCCCGGCACCGACAACAACCTGCTGGTGCAGTACATCTACACGAACGGGTTCCAGAACGCCCACATCGGCTACGCGAGCGCGGCGTCGATGGTCCTCATGCTCATCCTCATGGCCATCGCGCTGATCCAGCTGGCCGTGAACCGCCGGACGGAGTCACGTCGATGACCGCCACGCTCCCCACCGAGACCGACAAGACCGGAAGCGGCCGTCGGGCCGGACGGGCCGGCCGCTCGAAGGCTGTGGACACCACGCCGCGTCCCCGGGCCATCGCCGCCACGGCCCTGCTCTGGGTGTTCATCATCGCGTTCGGGTTCCCGGTGCTGTGGTTCGTGCTCAGCGCGTTCAAGCCGGGCGGCGAGCTGTTCTCGTACCCGCTCACCCTGCTGCCGAAGAACTGGTCGGTCGAGGGCTTCGCCGAGGCGTGGTCCAGCTACGACTTCGCCCAGTACTTCGGCAACACGGTGATCGTCGCCCTGGTCACCACGGTGCTGACGGTCCTGGCGAGTGCGGCCACCGGGTACGCGCTGGCGAAGTACGACAACCGGTGGCTGAAGGTGTTCTTCGTCTGCATCCTCGCCACGACGATGCTCCCCACCGAGGTGATCCTCGCTCCGACGTTCATCGTCATCCGCGACCTCGGCATGTACGACTCGCTGGCCGGCATCATCGTGCCGTCGGTGATCACGGCCACCGGCATCTTCATGTTCCGGCAGTTCTTCATCACCGTGCCGGACGACCTGGTCGAAGCGGCCCGGATCGACGGTGCGAGCGAGTTCGGGATCTTCTGGCGGATCATGCTGCCGATCTCCCGCCCGATCATGCTGACGCTCGCGATCTTCTCGTTCCAGTGGCGGTGGAACGACTACATCTGGCCGCTCCTGGTGCTCAACGACCCGAAACAGTTCACGATCCAGATCGCCCTGCAGAGCATCGTCGGTGCCGAGAACGTGAACTGGACGGTCCTGCTCGGTGCCTCCGTCATCTCGATCATCCCGCTCGTGCTGCTCTACCTGGTGTTCCAGAAGTACGTGAACGGCGCCGACCTCAACGCGGGTCTGAAGGACTGATGGGGTTCCTCGACCTGGCCGGCCCGGCTGCCGACGCCGAGGTCGCCCGCCTGCGGCTGGCCGACGACGACCCGGCCACGCTGCAGCACCGGGAACTGATGGCGCGTGCGCTCGCGTTGGTCGGCGCGTGGGTCCGTCAACGGCTTGGAGGCCCGGCTCACCCCGCAGACGACGACCTCACCACCGCGCACGGCTGGGTCCGGCACCTCGCGACCCGGCAGTCGCCCGGCGGCACGTTCGTCGGCGGCGACAACGTGCTCTCCCCGCCGGACTCCGCGTTCACCGTCAACGACGTCTGCGACGCCCTCGAACTGCTCGCACCGCACCGGGCGACGGTGCCGGCAGCGGCCGCGCTGGCTGACGACCTCGACGCGATCGTGCACCGGGCGACCCCCGCACTGCTCACCGGTGGGGTGCACACCCCGAACCACCGGTGGGAGATCGCAGCCGCCCTCGCCCGGGTGCACCGACTCCACCCGGCGGCGGCACTGCTCGACCGCATCGACGCGTGGCTGGCCGAAGGGCCGGACATCGACGCCGACGGTCTGTGGTCGGAGCGGAGCCCGAACTACGCGTCCGCCGTGTCCGGGCCGTCGTTCCTGGTGCTCGCCGCCGTGCTCGACCGACCCGCCCTGCTCGACCCGGTGCGCCGCTCGCTCGACGCCACGCTCGCGCTCCTGCTGCCGGACGACACCGTCGAGACCGTGCAGTCCCGACGGCAGGACCAGTCACGGCCCTTCGGGATCGGGCCGTTCGCGCCGCTGTTCTGGCACCTCGCGGTGCTCGACGGCCGGGGCGACCTGGCCGCGGTCGCCGCCCGCGCCGCCGTGGCCGAGACCTGGCAGCCCGCCGCCGTCGCCGCGCGGTCGATGACCGATCCACTGCTCGAGCGTCCGCTGCCGGAACCCGTCGCCCTGGCGCCGGCCGTGCACACCTTCGCCGACGCACGGCTCGTGCACGTCCGCGAGCCCGACCGCAGTGTCGTGCTCTTCGCCGGTTCCGACGTCCCGGCACAGGGCCACGTGCGGTCGGGGCTGGCGAACAGCCCGACGTTCCTGCGGGTCGTCGTCGGGTCGGTCGTGCTGTCCGACGTGCGGCTCTCGCGGGAGTTCTTCGGCCTCGGACCGTTCCGACCGACCGCACTCGAGTCCCTGGCCGACGGACGGTTCCGGCTGACCGAGACCGTGTCCGCCGGCTACCACCAGCCACTGCCCGCGAGTGCTCGCCAGCCGGACGGCTGCTACCCGCTCGCCGACGAAGGCCGGTTCTCCGCCGCCATGTCGTTCGGCGCCCGGTCCGTCGACACGGTGGTCCTCAGCACGACCGTCGACGTCGCGGTGACCCCGGACGCCGTCGTCGTCGACGTCGTGACCGAGGGGGCCGAGGTGCCGTGGTCCCTGCAGCTGACGTTCCGCGCCGGGGGGACCCTCACGGGCGTCGAGACCGACGCCGTCACCGGGGAGCGGGTCCTGGCCGAGGGGACCGGCAGCTACCGCGTCGGGGCCGACGTCGTGACGTTCGGCCCGGGCAACGGCGCCGGTCCGGGCCAGCCGGCGTGCTACGCCCCGGGACAGGACTACGCGTTCCTCGGCGGGACCGACCGTCCGCAGGGTGAGCACGTCCACGTCACCGGGCGAGCCCCTGGCTCGACACGCATCGTGATCGGGACGGGCCGGTGACGCTGCCGGGCGTGGTGCTCGTCGGAGCCCGCGGCTACGGCCTGCACCACCGCGCGAACATCGACCGGCTCGTGGCAGCAGGGGTCTGCACGGTGACCGCCGTCGTCGACCCCGCGCTCGGCACGACCGCCGACGCCGGTGTGCCCGTTGTGGCCGACGTGGCAGCGGCGCGCA
Organism: Curtobacterium sp. MCLR17_044; assembly: GCF_003234435.1. NCBI lineage: Bacteria > Bacillati > Actinomycetota > Actinomycetes > Micrococcales > Microbacteriaceae > Curtobacterium > Curtobacterium sp. MCLR17_044. The sequence continues at coordinate 25,919 of NZ_QKTC01000027.1, forward strand.
GGCTCGGACCGGTGGACGTCGTCGTCGTGGCGGCTCCGATCGCGGCACACCTGCCGCTCACCCTCGATGCGCTCGACGCCGGCGCCGACGTGCTGCTCGAGAAGCCCCCGGTCACCACGCGCGACGCCCTCGACGTGCTGCTCGAGGCCGAACGTCGGACCGGCAGGGTCGTGCAGGTGGGGTTCCAGAGCCTCGGTTCCGCCGCGCTGCCGGCGTTCCGTGACGGGGCGCTCGTCGGTGCCGTCCGGTCTGCGGCCGCCGTCGGCACGTGGACCCGCGACCGGGCGTACTGGGACCGCTCCCCCTGGGCGGGGCGCCGTCGGGTCGGCGGCGTGGACGTGCTCGACGGCGTCGTCACCAACCCGCTCGCCCACGCCGTGGCGACGGCCCTGGCGCTCGTCGGGTGCCGCCGGACCGCCGACGTCGCGCGGGTCGAGGTCGAGTTGTACCGCGCGAACGCCATCGAGGGCGACGACACCTCGGCCGTCCGGGTGACCACGACCGCCGGCCTCGAAGCCGCTGCCGCGCTCACGCTCTGCGCCACGACCGAGGTCCCGCCGACCGTGCGGGTGCGGGGCGCGACGGGGGACGGCGTGCTGCACTACACGACGGACGACGTCACGATCGACGGCGCGACCACGCACCTGGAGCGCACCGACCTGCTCGAGAACCTGCTGGCGCACCGGTTGCGCGGCGACGAACTGCTCGTGCCGCTCGTCTCGACGGGAGCGTTCGTCGAGGTGCTCGAGGCGGTCCGCACGACCGAACCCGTGCAGCTCGACCACCCCTGGGTGACGTGGGAGGGCGAGGGGCCGACCCGGCGCCCCGTGGTGACCGGTGTCGAGGCCACGATCGAGCGCACCGCCGACGCCCGCGCGCTGTTCTCGGAAGTCGGGGCACCGTGGGCGCACACGGCCCGCGACGAGACGCTGCAGGAGCTCCGCGTGGACGACGTCACGGTCGCCGTCGAACGCAGCGGCGCCGGCACGATCGCCACATCGTCCCCTCGTCCGTACCTGCACCCGGTCCGGACCCTCGGCGGCACCGTGGTCAGCGCACACCACCCGGGCGACCACGACTGGCACTGCGGGGTCGGCGTCGCGATCCCCGACGTCGACGGCGTGAATTGCTGGGGCGGACGGACCTACGTCCACGGCCCCGGCTACGTCTGGCGCGACGACCACGGGTCGGTCGAGGTCGTGCACGCCGCGCAGCACGGACTCGGGTCGACGGAGGAGCTGGTCTGGCGAGGTCCGGACCGCGCGGTGGTCCTGCACGAGGACCGCACCCTGCGCTGGCGCTCGGTCGGAGCCGGGTGGGAGTTGTCCTGGTCGTCGTCGTTCCGGGCCCCCGGTGACTCCCCCGTGCACCTCGGCGGCCCCGGCAGCAACGGCCGGACCGGAGCGGGCTACGGCGGCTTCTTCTGGCGGTTCCCCGAGTGCACGGGAGCGGTCATCCGGACCGCCGATGCCGAGGGCGAGGCCGCCGTGCACGGCTCGGCCGCACCCTGGATCACCTGGTCGGCGGTGTTCGACGGCGGTCCGGCGACGATCCGCATCGAGGCCCTCGACCACCACGACCCCTGGTTCGTCCGCGCCGAGGAGTACCCGGCGATCGGCTCGGCACTGGCGTGGGACTCCCCCGCCGTCGTGCAGCCCGGCGCTCCGCTGGTCCGCTCGTTCCGCGCGACGATCACCGACGGCGGTACGCTCGCCGGATGAACACCGGGGACTGGGAGTCACGCGTCGCGGCGCTGTGGGACGACGAGACGATCGACGATCAGCAGCGGATCGAGTGGATGCGCGACCTCGCCGCCGACGCCCCGCATCCCGCACTCGGCGCGTTCGAGCTCGGCGGCGCCTTCGACTCGGGCGGACACGAGGCCGACGCCGACGTGCAGTACGCCGCCGCGACCACGGCTGGCCTGGACACGGTCGACCCGGACCGCGCCGCCAGGATGGTCGTCCAGCACGCCTCGACGCTGCGGAACCTCGGCCGGATCGACGCCGCCATCGCGATGCTCCGAGACGCCCCGGAGCACGCCGCCACCGGAGCGGCACCCAAGGTGTTCCTCGCGCTCGCCCTGCACAGCGCGGGACGCTCCGCCGAGGCGCTGCGCGTCGCGATCGAGGCCGTCGAGCCGACGCTCCCCCGGTACCACCGGTCCGTCCGGGCCTACGCGGCAGCCCTCATCGAGGACTGACGCGCGTCAGGCGTTCCGGCGCTGCAGCGCGTCCGCAGCCTTGCCGAGCAGCCAGTTCACGGCCCACCCCAGCACGCCGATCACGGGCAGCGCGAGGATGACCACCGTCCACAGCACCTTGACCACCTGCGTCCGGCGACGATCGCGCCAGACCTGCACCAGCGCCACGGCCTCGAGCGCCAGCAGCACGAGGAGCACCACGGCGTGTGCCCCCGACACGTTCGTCAACACGAGCTGTCCTCTCCGTGGCGACGGTCGTCGCCCGCATCGATGACAGTAGGGCCTGCCCGGACTCGTCCGCGTCATCCGTCCGACTGACCGCGCGGGTCGGTCTGGCGATCACGCCGGCAGATCAGGCGACCGCGACCTCACCCCGCGCGAGCAGTTCACGGGCCCGACCGGCGTCGGCAGCCGGTGGCCGGCCGTGCAGGGCGCGGTAGTCGCGCGAGAAGTGCGAGGCGCTCCGGTACCCCACCGCGACCGCAGCCTGTGCGGCGGTGTCACCGAGCACGATCATCCGCCGCCGGGCCTCTCCGAGCCGCAACCGCCGCAAGTACTGCACCGGGCTCATCCCGGTGACCTGCCGGAAGCGCGCGAACAGTGTCGACTCGCTCGTCCGGACCGCCGCGGCCAGGCCGGCCACCGACCACGGGTCCGCCAACCGCTCGGTGAGCAGGGCCGTGGCCGCTGCGACGACGTCGCCGTCGCGGTTGCCGATCGCGGCCAGGATGCGCGGTGCCTGGTCGGTCTGCAGCAGCCGGAGCACCACCTCGCGGGTGACGAGCGGGGCGAGGACCGTCATGTCCTCCGGAGCATCGAGCAGTCCGACGAGTCGGGCGAACGCGTCCGCCAGGGCCGGGGTCCAGCTGCCGAGTCGTGCCGGCGGCGCCTCGTCCTGGTGGGGGCGGGACATCGCCGTCGCGACCTCGGCGACCACCGCGGGGTCGAGCTGCCAGACGACCGCGACGAACCCCGCGGGTGGTTCGACCTCGACCACCCCGGCGATCACGGGCAGGTCGACGGGCGTGATGATGAAGCGTTCCCGACCCCAGAGCTGGTCGTCATCCCCCACTACCGAGCGCTTCCGCCCAGCGAGCACCACCGACACCGACGGCGTGTAGCGCTGGTACCCGAGGTCGGTCGGACGGTCGACCCGGGCCAGGCGGAGGCCGAGCCGTCCGGCGCGCTCCGTGTCGTCGAGGTGGGCGAGGACGCTCTGCAGCGCACGGTCCAGCCGGTCCGAGGTGACATCGTCCATGTGCCCATTCTGTCGAGGCATCCGGCGCGAGTGGTGCCCGTGCGGGATCCGGCAAGCACTCCGGAGTCCTGGGCAATCACGGCCGGGTCCGTCGGACCGAGCATCGGAGCATGCAGACCAACGAAGCACTCCTCGACTCCCTGACCACCGACGACCGACTGGCCGGCCGCACCGCGCTGGTGACCGGCGCCTCGAGCGGCATCGGTGAAGCCGTCGCCCGTGTCCTCGCCGCCTCCGGCGCCACCGTCGCGGTCGCCGGCCGCGACCCGGAGCGCACGCAGGCCGTGGTGGACGCCATCACCGCGTCCGGAGGAACCGCCGTGGCCGTGATCGGCGACCTGAACAGCCACCCCGACGCGGTCCGTGACCTCGCTGCCCGCGCTGCCCAGGCCCTCGGCGGCCGGGTCGACGTCCTCGTCAACAACGCCGGCGTCTACCCGGTCGGCCCCACCGCACTGCTCGCCGACGACGACGCCGAAGCGCTCTGGGCCACGAACGTCCGCGCGCCGCACGTGCTGGTCGGAGCGCTGGCTCCTGCGATGGTCGAACGCGGCTCGGGCGTCGTCGTGAACATCGGCTCGTGGATGTCCCGCGTCGGCGTCCCGTTCACGGCGCTCTACCCGGCGACGAAGGCCGCGGTCGAGCAGCTGACCCGCGCCTGGGCAGCCGAGTTCGGACCGCACGGCGTCCGGGTGTCGACCGTGTCGCCCGGTGCCACCGCGACACCGGGCAACGCGGACTCGCACGACGTCCTCGCGCAGATGACGGCCGGCACCCCGGCCGGCGCACCCGTCCGACCGGTCGACGTCGCGTTCGCCGTGCGCTGGCTGGCCTCCGACGAAGCGACCTTCGTGCACGGCGCCACGATCGACGTGGACGGCGGCCTCGCCGCGACCCGCCTCGGCTGAGCGCGCCCACCACGAGCGGGCGAAACACCCGGGTCGGCGCGCGGAGGCACCCCGGCATTCCGCCCGCTCGGCAGCGCCAGCCGACGCGAGCGAACCCCCACCACCACGAACGGGCGAAATACCCCGGTCCTCTCGCGGAACCACCCCGGCATTCCGCCCGCTCGGCAGCGCCAGCCGACGCGAGCGAACCCCCACCACCGCGAACGGGCGGAACGCCGGGGTCGGCACGTGGAGGCACCTCGGCATTTCGCCCGCTCGGCAGGAGTCGGTCAGCCGGGCATCGGTCCGCGAGTGGTCACGACACACCGCCGGCGGGTGGCCGTGCGGTCACGGACCGTCGCGCGGGAGCGCGTCAGCCGACGGATCGTGACCGCTCGGCGGACGGCGTGGGCGCGGCGGTGGGCGCGACCACCACACGGTCGGGAGGCGCGGTGCGGGCTGGCACCGGGCCTCCCGTCAGGCGGTGTGGTCGCCGACCACCCGTGGGACCGGCAGCGAGTCGCTGGTCGTGCGGAGGGACTCCTGGCGAATCTCGAGCTGGGTGACCGCGAGCGCCGCCAGGTCGCGGAGGTTGGCGAGGTCGTCCTCGGTGGCCTGCCGCGGGCGGGTGTCGAGCACGGCGAGGGTCCCGATCGGTGCGCCGTCGTGCTTGACGAGCGGGACGCTGACGTAGAAGCGGATGCCGAGCGGACCGGTGACCAGGGGGCTGTTCCGCATCTCGGGGTGCGCGGAGCCGTCCGGGATCACGACGGGGACGGGGACCGGGGCGAAGCCGTTGCGGAAGCTGATGCTGCGGGCTGCCTCGTCGACGCCCTCGGCGATGTACGACTGGGACCACTCGCGGTCCTCGTCGAGGACCTCGACCAGGGCGATCGGTGCGTCGAAGAGCCGGGCCGCCATCGCCGTGGTGCGCTGCAGCGACTCGTCGGGCAGGGTGTCGAGGGTCGCCGGGCGGTCCGTCTCGGGGCGCGTCGGTACCGGTGCCGTCTCGTCGGTCGGCTCGACCACGTGGTCGGCCGTGGCGGTCTCGGCGATCACGACGTCGCGGAGCATCGTGACCAGCTCGGCGCCGAGCGGACGGGCCGCGGGGTCCTGCGCGGTCATGGCACGGAGCAGGTGCTTCCAGTGCTCGGGCAGGGGCTCGGGGACCACGGGGTCGCGCGACAGCCGGGCGACGGCGGACTCGACGAGCGAGCCCGGGAACTCCCGGCGGCGGGTGAAGCACTGCAGCAGCACGAGGCCGAGCGAGTAGACGTCGCTCGGCGGGCCGACCTCGCCGCCGCGCGCCTGCTCGGGGCTGAGGTAGGCCGCGGTGCCGGTGGTCACGCCGTCGGCGGTCAGGCGCTCGACGCCGGCGGCGAGCGCGATGCCGAAGTCGGTCAGGCGTGCGCGGGCCCGCTCGGAGGCGTTGCCGTAGTCGACGAGCAGGATGTTCGACGGCTTGATGTCGCGGTGCACGACGCCGTGGGCGTGGATGTAGTCGAGGGCCTCGGCCATGTCGTAGCCGATCTCGGCGATGTGCCGCGAGGCGAGCGGGCCCACGGCCAGGCGCTCCTCGAGGTCCTGCCCGACGACGAGCGACATCACGATGTAGCGCTGCTGCGTGCCGTCCTGCCCGGTGACGACTCCGGCGTCGAGCAGGCTGACGAGGTTGTGGTGCTCGAGCGACGCCAGCACGCCGAGTTCGGCCTCTTGGCGGGCGATGTCGACGATGCCCGCGTGGAAGAGCTTGATCGCGACCGGGCGGTGCAGGCTCTCGTCCACACCCCGGTAGACGACGGACATGCCGCCCTGGCCGATCGCTTGCTCCACGCGGTACCGACCGTCGAGCAGCGGCGCGCTCGCGTCGTGGTCTTCCGTCGGGATCATCCAACCCTCGTTCTCGGCTCCGGCACCAACGATGCATCTTCGCATCCCGACGGGTATCTCGTTTGCCGACGTCGTTCTCCGGCTGAACGGGGGCCGGCCGGCCTGCAAGACACCGGTGTTCGCGGGTCGAACACGCGCAGACCGCGGTTCAACGTGCGAACACCGGTGTCTTGCGATCCCGGCGCCACCCGACCACCCCGTCAGCGACGCGTCGCGACCGTGCTCACGCGGAGGTCCTCGAAGGTGCTGGTGAAGCCGGAGCCTCCGAGCGAGATGAGCCCGACGCGCGGTGCGCTGCCGAGGTCCGCCGTCCAGGTCCCGCCCCGGACGAAGTGCCGACCGTCCAGGCTCGTGTAGGCCGTGTACCGGTCCTCACCCCGGACCTCGCGGTGGACGATCCGGAGCGTGGTGGTGTCCCCGACCGGGCCGACGACCATGTTGCCGTAGCTCGGCGCCCCGGCCGGTTGCCCGGACACCTGCCTGCCGAACTCGGTCTGGCGGGTGTTGAAGATCGAGTTCGAGGTGAGCCGGACGTAGTTGCCGTCGTCACCCCACACGATCAGGCCGCCCTGCACGTAGTTCAGGCCGTCGCCGGTGGCCGGGGTGTCCACCCCGACCGTGGTCTGGAGCATGTAGTCCCCACGGGGTGCCGGTTCGGACAGCACCGATGCGAGCGGCGTCGCCGGCGGGTGGATGTCGGCGTCCTGCGTCTGCCAGCGGAACGTCCCGTCGGCGACGGTCCACGTGGACCGGTCCGGCTCACGCGTCCAGGCGAGCTGGGCAGGCAGCGCTCCGGGCAGCGCTCCGGGCTCCGCCCCCGGCAGCGCGGCACCGTCGAACGAGGTCGACAGTGCCCGGATCGTCCGCCCCGGCACGTCGACGGGAGCCGTCGACGCCCGGTACGTCGGCCGTTGCCCCGGCTGCGCGACCGGCCCTGGCTGCACCGTGTCGGACGGCCCGGCACCACCGCGGACGACCGGCCAGCCGCCCTGCCAGTCGAGCGGGTCGATCAGCGCCGGCCGCTTCGTGTAGGTCGGCTGCCCCGCGTAGGACGGGTCGTTGCGATCGGCCGCGTGGTAGATGATCCAGTCCTGCCCGGCGAAGTCGGTGACCACGGTGTTGTGGCCGGTCCCGACCCAACGGTTGCCGTTCTGCGCGAGCAGGGGCGTGCCCCCGACCCGGGTGCTCGTGATCGCTACGCCGTCGCGGTCCGTGAACGGTCCGAGTAGGCTGCGCGACCGGGCGACGAAGACGCCGTAGCCGGTCAGGGCACCGTTGCAGCAGTTCGTGGCGGAGCCCATGAAGTACCACCAGCCGCCGTGCCGCATCAGGTACGCGCCCTCGTAGCGGTTGTCGATCGCGATCTGCCGTTCGGTCGACGGGTCGGAGCGCAGTCCGTCGGCGCTGAGCCGTCGGACGTTCACGCCGCCGAAGTAGCTGCCGAAGTACAGGTAGGTCGTCCCCTTGTCGGTGATGACCTCGGGGTCGAACGCCCACCGTGCTCCGTCGCCGTTCGGTGCGGTCTGCGGTGCCACGACCGGGCCGCCGGAGTCCTTCCACGGGCCCGTCGGGCTCGAGCTCGTCGCCACCCCGACCGCGGAGCCGCCGCCGCTCGGCCCCGTCGCCGATGGGGTGTCCGAGGCCGCGTAGTACAGGTACCAGGTGCCCGCGCGGCCACGGTCCCCGGCGCGGTACACGACGTCCGGCGCCCAGATCCCGTTCGCATCACCCACCCAGGCGGGCTTCGTCGGGAACGCGTCGTTCACGTACGTCCAGTGGGTCAGGTCGGTCGACCGGTACGTCGGCACGGCGTGCTGCACGAGGGACCCGTCCGGGTTCTGCTCCGTCGCGGTGAGCGCGTCGGTGGTGCAGTACAGGTACCAGTTGCGGTCGCGTCCGGCTCCGTGGATCACGGTCGGGTCCGCGCAGCTCGCCGCCGTCTGCCCGTCCGGCAGGCTGAGCGCGACCGGGTTCTGGTGGCTGGGCGCCGCGCGGCCGTTCCGGCTGGCCGCACTCGACGCCGCGGTCGTGGAGGTGGTCGCCCGGGTGGTCCCGCCCGGCACCGCGGACGCGTCCGCTGGTGCGGCCTGGAGGCCCGTGGTCGCGACGCCGAGGAACGTCACGACGGCGAGGAGTGCGGTGGACGATCGGCGCATGCCGGACCTGCTCTCGTCGTTGAGGGAGGTACTGCTGGAGGGAGTGCGGGTGTCGCCTGGCGACGTGCGCGAGCGTACGCTCGGCTCGACGAAGGAGTCATGCCATGCCCGCGAGGTTCGTCTACTGGATCAACGTCTCCTTCGACGGGTTCGTCGAACGGGCCCCCGGGGAGCACGACGGCCTGGACGGACCCGACTGGATCCGGATCGACGAGCCACTGCACCGCGAGTTCAACGCCCGCGCCGCCGCGATGACCCTGTCCGTCGAGGGCCGGGTGGTGCGCGACATGATGGACCCGTTCTGGCCCGACGCCCGGCACGACGAGTCGATGCCGCAGTACCTGCGCGAGTACGGCGAGATCTGGACCGCGCAGCCGAAGGTCCTGGTGTCCCGCACCCGGACGACCGCCGACCACGACACCCGGGTCATCGGTGGCGACGGCGACGCGATCGCCGAGCTGGCCGCGATCCGTGCCTCCGGCGACGGCGACATCGGCGTGGGTGGGCCGAGCATCGCGAGCCAGTTGCTCGACGCCGGGCTGCTCGACGAGGTCATGCTCTTCACGCACCCGTCAGTGCTCGGCGCCGGCCGCCCGTTGTTCGATCCGCCGCGCTCGGGGCACCGTCCGCTCGTGCAGCTCGACCTGCTCGAGCAGCAGCGCTACGACAACGGTGTCACCCTGCACCGGTACGACGTCCGGCGGTCCTGAGCGCTCGGTCGGTCAGTCCTCGACGGGCTTTGCGCCGATCACGCGAACGTTCCAGGCGCTGTCCCGGTCGCTGTCGAACCCGTTGAAGGAGACGCTGTCGACCTCGGCACGCCAGGTTCGCCGCAGGTCGATGCGTTGCTCTCCGTCGCCGCAGGGCATCGCCTCGGTGATGTGGTTCCGAGAGGTGCCACCGGAGACGATCATGACGGAACCGCTCATGTGCCCGTCACCGAAGCACGAGAACTCGAGGTGGTCGACCGTTTCCGGGTGCGCGAACGTGATCGTGACGCCGCGGTCGATCTCGTCGTCGTTCCCCGTCGCGCTCTGCCCGGCGGACTCGTCGGCGTACATCGCCCCGAGATCCCGGTCCGAGTGGGTGGCCATCTGGCGCTTCTCCCAGGCGGACAGCGCTGCCTCGTCGACGGGCGGCGGCCCGGCGCAGCCGGCCAGCAGGAGCACACCAGCGATCGCGGGCAGGAGCAGGGCGGGGACGGAACGCACGCTGTGAGCCTAGTGAGGGCCTGGACTCGCACCGCGGAACGACGGGAGGCGCGGTGCCGGCTGGCACCGCGCCTCCCGGCCGTGGAGTGGTCGCGTCAGACGTCGCGACGGCGCGCGAGCGTCAGGGCGAGGCCACCGATGACGAGCACCTCGGCCGCGAGGACGCCGAAGCCGCCCCAGCCGTTCAGCACGACTCCGCTGTTGTCGGCGGCGCTCGCGCCGTCGTACGAGTAGGCGTAGAGCTGGCCGCCGGCCGAGTCGGGCAGGAACGCCGCGATGTCCATCGGCCAGTCGACCTTCATCAGTCCGCTCATGAGTGCGAGCACCCCCGGAACGACCAGCAGGAGGCCGAGCGTGATCGCGATGCCGCCGGCGCTCGACCGGACGAGCAGACCGATGCCGTACGCGAGGAGCGCCAGCAGGGTCAGGAAGACCGACGAACCGAGGATCGGCAGGAACACCGACGGGTCACCGAGCTCTGGCTCGACACCGTTGCCGGCCAGCAGCGGGAGCGAGATGAGGACGCCGATCCAGGTGGCGACGGCGCTGACGACGAAGGTCGCGATGGCGAGGACGGTGGCCTTCGCCAGGATCACGCCGGTGCGCCGCGGGTCTGCGGTGAAGGTCGAGCGGACCTGGCCCGTGCCGTACTCACCGGTGATGATGAGGACGCCGAGCACGCCGACGACGAGCGACGAGAGCAGGACACCCACGGCGTTGGCGTTCACGAAGGTGCCGTTGGCCACGTCCGGCGGCAGCTCCTGGCCGCCGCTGTTCGTGTTCGCCCCGATCAGCGCGGCCATGCCGATCGTGAGGACGACCAGGATCGCGTAGCACCAGAACGTGGACCGGATGCTGCGCAGCTTGATCCACTCGCTCCGCACCAGGTGCGGGAACGACAGGCGGGTCGAGCCGGACATCCGGGTCGACGGCGTGGTGGGCGAGGTGGTGGCGCTCATCGGGTGCCCTCCGATCGGTACTCGACGTCGTCGCGGGTGAGGGCCATGTAGGCCTCCTCCAGGCTCGCGCCGGTCGGGGTGAGTTCGTGCAGGGGGACGCCTGCCTGTGCGGCGATGTTGCCGACCGTCGGTGCGTCGGGCCCGACGACGAGGAACGAGCCGTCCTCGCGCTGGGTGACCGCGGCGTTCGGGCCGATGGCGGTGAACAGGCCGTTCGGGTCCGGCGTGCGGACGATGACACGGCTGACGGCGGCATCGGTGCCTGCAGCGGCGCCACCACCGGCGACGAACTCGGCGATCGGGGCGTCGGCCAGGACCTTGCCTCGGCCGAGCACGACCACGCGGTCGGCGGTCTGCGCCATCTCGCTCATCAGGTGGCTGGAGAGGAACACCGTGCGGCCGTCGGCGGCCATGCGGCGAGCGAGCTGACGCACCCACACGACACCGTCGGGGTCGAGGCCGTTGACGGGCTCGTCGAGGATCAGGGTCTTCGGGTCGCCGAGCAGTGCGGCAGCGATTCCCAGACGCTGCCCCATGCCGAGCGAGAACCCGCCGACGCGCTTCTTCGCGACGGAGTCGAGGCCGGTCATGTCGATGACCTCGTGCACGCGGGATTTCGGGATGCCGTGGGTCGCCGCGAGCGAGAGCAGGTGGTTGTAGGCGCTACGGCCCGAGTGCACGGCCTTCGCCTCGAGCAGGGCGCCGACCTGCCGGAGCGGGTCGCGGAAGCTCGTGTAGGGCTGGCCGTTCACGGTGGCTGTGCCCGACGTGGGCCGGTCGAGCCCCATGATCATGCGCATCGTGGTGGACTTCCCGGCGCCGTTGGGCCCGAGGAAGCCGGTCACACTGCCGGGACGCACGACGAAGGAGACGTCGTCCACGGCGGTCTTCGGACCGTACTGTTTGGTGAGATGGCTGACTTCGATCACGGCCTCGACGCTACGGGAGGGGCCGTCGGCGCCGCGTCCGCCGTTGGGGGGAGATGTGTGCTCCCACAGGGTGACGCGGGGCATGGCGCGGGCGGGATCGCGCGGGTGCGGGTGCGGGCGCGGGCGCGGGGCGGCATCGGCGTCGCGCGGGTTTTCGCGCTGGGCGACAGTTCACGCGTGCGGCGGCCCGTGAGGTGTCGCTGGACGCGAAAGGCCGGCGCGCCGTGCTCAGACGGGCTGGTGGGCCGGACGCTCATCCCCAGGGTCGCGAGCGAACGCGAGGCTCTCCTCGATGATCGACAGCACGACCGCGAGTTCCTCGGCGTCGCGCGGGCCGTAGACCATGAACTCGGTCCCGTGGTCCTCGTACTGGTGCGGGATCGCCCACCCGAGTTCGGTCAGTTCGGCTCCCCGTGCCACCGGGAGACAGAGGTGGACCGAGGTGTCCTCGACGCCGTGCAGGTGCACGGGTTCGAGTCGTCCGTCCGGCGCCAGTGAGGTCCACGGGACGACGTGGGCGCGCTGACCGCGCAGGAACAACGCGCGTGACGACGCCGGCGACACCTGGCTGTGCCCCTCTTCGACGCCGGGCAGGGCGACCGCACTCCCCACGAGTGCTCCCCACAGTTCCGGCGTCGCACGGTCGGTGAGCTGCCGCTGGGGACCGGCGTCGGACACGGTGGGCCGTTCGCCGCGACGGATGGACCTGATCATTGCTCGACGATACCGGCTCGGCCGGGTTGCGTCGCTCCTGTTCGGGCCCTCACGAGGAGGGGGAAGCGTCCGCGTCGACCTCGTACGCCTCGAACCTGGCGTCGGCGAGGATCGCGTCGACGAGTGACCGTGAGCCTGCGACGATCGTCGAGTCCCAGTCGATCTCGGAGGCGAGCACCCACTCGTGCCCCTCGGGCCAGAGCATCTGCGGGGTGTGCCGGACATCGACGTACGTGCCCACGCGGGCGTCGTCCGTCCAGGACGGGTCGCTGAGCTGCGGCAGGGACATGGAGAGCAGGAAGCACTCGCGGGCCGGCCACAGGAAGCGCGGACCCGCGAGCGACTCCCGGAGCGCAGCCTGCTCCCGCCCGTGCTGCGCCTGAGCCCGGGCCATGTGCGCCTGCATCTCCGCGCGCTCGGCCGCCGTCGGCTCGCCGCTCCCCTGCCACCCGAAGCCCAACGTCGACGTCCCGTTCAGGTCGCCCCATCCGTCCCAGATCGCCCCGACCAGGTCGTCCGGCGTCGACGTCGCGTCGGCGAGGAGCCCGGTGAGCGCGGCGAGTTGCTTCGGCTCGTACCAGCCCGTTTCGGGTGGATGGACGACCCAGCCGTCCTCGAAGGGCAGGTCCGACTCGTCGTCCCGACCGCTGAGCGTCTGCCACGACACGAGCGGGTCGATCGTCCGACGGGTGCGCTCGGCGACGTCGGCCCAGCGCCACTCGGCCGATTCGAGGACCGGGTGATCGTCGTACTCGTCCACGCTCGTACGGTCCTCGCGATCCGCTCGGAGCGGGTGCAGGATCCGGGCGTACGCCTCGAACCCGGTGCCCGCGACGCCGCCGAACGTGGCGAACGCGCCGGCTCGGGCCAGCAACCAGTCGCCGCGCGTGACGTCCTTGATCAGTTCCACGTGTCGAGCCCTCGGCGCACGTGCAGGTCAGCTCGCCTGCGGGCGGGGTGCGCGGAGGCCGGGGAACTCGTCGTCGCGCCACTCCGCCTCGGCGCGCGTGCCGTTGGTCACCGACTGCTCCTCGCGCTCCCGCAGCTCCACGCGGCGGATCTTGCCCGAGATGGTCTTCGGGAGCTCCGCGAACTCGACGCGGCGGACGCGCGCATACGCGGGGAGAGCCGTGCGTGCGTACTCCAGGACCTGCCTGGCGGTGTCGGCCGACGCCTCCCATCCGGTGGCCAACGCGACGTACGCCTTGACGACGTTGAGACGGGCATCGTCGGGTGCCGGGACGACCGCGCTCTCGGCCACGGCCGGGTGCTGCAGCAGGGCGCTCTCCACCTCGAACGGCGACACCTTGTAGTCCGAGGACTTGAAGACGTCGTCGGTGCGGCCGATGAAGGTCAGCTCGCCGTCGGCGTCGCGGACGGCGATGTCGCCGGTGTGGAAGAAGCCGTCGCGCATCGACGATGCCGTGCGGTCGGGGTCGCCGAGGTACTCGGCCATCAGGTTGACGGGCCGCTCGGTGAGGTCGAGGCAGACCTCGCCCTCGTCGCCCGGTTCGCCGGTGACGGGGTCGAGCAGCGTCACGGTCACGCCGGGGAGCGGCTTGCCCATCGCGCCGGGCGTCACGGCGGCGCCCGGAGCATTGCCGATGATCGCCGTGGTCTCGGTCTGCCCGTAGCCGTCGCGGATGGTGAGCCCCCACGCTGCCTCGACCCGGCCGATGACCTCGGGGTTGAGCGGCTCGCCGGCCGAGATGAGCTCACGGAGCGCGCGCGGCTTCACGCCGAGGTCGGACTGCAGCATCATCCGCCACGCGGTCGGCGGCGCGCAGAACGTGTTGACCTCGGCCTGCTCGAGCTGCGCGAGGAGTGCGGCGGGGTCGAAGCGCGCAGTGTTGTGGATGAACACGGTGGCCTCCGCGATCCACGGCGCGAAGAAGCAGCTCCAGGCGTGCTTGCCCCACCCGGGCGAGCTGATCGTCAGGTGCACGTCACCGGGCCGGACGCCGAGCCAGTACATCGTGCTGAGGTGACCGACCGGGTACGACGTCTGGGTGTGCACGACCATCTTCGGCTTCGACGTCGTGCCGGACGTGAAGTAGACCAGGCACGGGTCGGTCGTGCGGGTGACGACGTGGGGGCGGACCTCATCAGTGGGAGCGGGCTCACCCAGGTCGCTCGGGTACTCCGTCCACCCGTCAGCGTGACCGCCGACGACGATGCGTGTGAAGGACCCGCGGACGTCGTCGTACTTGTGCGTCTCGCTCCGGTTCGTGACGACGTGCGCCACTGCGCCCCGGTCGACGCGGTCCTGCAGGTCGGCCGTGTCGAGCATGGTCGACGTCGGCAGGATGACCGCACCGAGCTTGATCACGGCGAGCATGGTCTCCCAGAGCTCGAGCTGGTTGCCGAGCATGACGAGGACGTGGTCGCCCTGCTGCACGCCGAAGACGTGCAGGCGCGCGGCGAGCCGATCGGACCGTGCGGCCATCTCGGCGTAGCTGAACCGCTGCTCACGGCCGTCCTCCTCGACGATCCAGAGCGCGGTGCGGCTGTTGTCGGTCGCGATGACGTCGAACCAGTCGGTCGCCCAGTTGAACGTGTCGCCGACGTCCGGCCAGCGGAACCCGGCGCGTGCCGCCTCGGGAGAGTCCGCGGCGAGGAGCTGGTCGCGGGCGGCACGGTACGCGGCGGTCGGGTTCACATCAGGCACGGACCGATCATGCCGCATCCGTCTCAGAGCCGATCGATCAGGCGAGTTCCCGGAGCCAGCGGTCGAGCCAGGGAATGATGCGCGAGAGGTCGTCCGCGTCGATCGCGTCACTCGCGGCCGCACGTGCCGCCGGACCCGCGTTGAGCGCCAACGCACTGGGGAGCGCCTGGAAGAGCGGGATGTCCGAGCGGCTGTCGCCGATGGCGCAGCAGTGTTCGATCGACACACCGAGGTCGCGAGCGAGCGCGAGCGCCCGGTCCCGCTTGTCGAACTCGTCGAAGTGCTCGGCGACGGTGCCGTCGTGGACGCCGCCGTGCTCGCCGACTCGGGGCCCGCCGTTCGGGACGAACCCGAACCGCCGCGCGAGGGAACGGGTCACGGGTTGCCACGCGAGCGACGCGAGCACGGGTTCGACGTCGTGGGCACGGCACCACGCGACGACGGTCTCGGTTCCGGGCAACACCGGCAGGTCGTCGAGCCACCGGTCGACCGTCGCGACGGACGTGCCACGCCACGCGAGTGCGTCGACCTCACTGACCTGCTGGTTGGTGAGATCGCCGTCGGCGTAGCGGGCTTCTGCGTCGTCGAGCATGTCCTGGTGCCCGAGCCGGGCGGCAAGGAAGCTGCTGCTGGAACCGGGGCTGACGAGGGTTCCGTCGACGTCGAAGAACACGATGCCGACGGTCACTGTCGGCTGCTCCGCACGACCGCATCGAGCACCCGGATCGTCTCGTCGGTGTCGACGTGCAGGTGCGCCCCGATGCCGAGCGCACGTGCGGCCTCGATGTTCTCGGGCACGTCGTCCACGAAGAACACCTCGTCCGGGTCCGCCCCCAAGCGCTCGAGCGTGATGCGGAACGCCTCGGCGTCGGGCTTGTTCACGCCGATCTCGTGGGAGTAGCAGATCGGATCGAACACCGCCGAGAACCGGAAGCGCCGCTCCTCTTCCTCTCGAGCACCATCGCCCGAGTTCGACAGGATCGCGAGGCCGATGGTGCCGCGAAGTCCGGCGAGGAAGTCGTACAACGGCTGGTTCAGCGTTCCGCAGTACGCATCCCAGAAGTCGGCCCGCATGACGGCGAGCTGGTCGGCCCCGAGGTCGAGCGCTGTCCCGATCGCACCCCAGTACCGGTGGACGACGCCGGTCTGACGGGAGGCGTCGGGCAGGTCCGCTGCGACGAGGCGTGCGGAGAAGTCGTCCGTCGTCATCCCGAGACGCTCGGCCCACCGCGCCCGGAAGCGTCCGGGCCAGGCGGCGTCGTCGACGAGCTCGAGGACGCCGCCCACGTCGGACAGCAGCCACCGCACGACGGGCCCGGCAGCCCCGGCAGCTTCGGCCGTCCCGCCGCTCACAGCGATCCCCGCAGCTGCCGGATCATCTCGACCTCGAGTTCGCTCGGATCGAGGACGTACGCCTCGGTCGCACCTGTCGGCTCGTAGCCACGTCGGGCGTAGAAGGCCTGCGCGCGGGTGTTCCCCTCGTGCACGTGCAGCCGAAGGGCCGATCCGTGCGCCGCCGCCCACACCTCGATCTCGTCGAGCAACGCATCGGCGACACCGGCGGAACGGCCCCGGTGCGACGGAGCGACGTAGACGCCGACCAGGAGCGGCCCGACCCGGGGGCCGGGCACGAACACCCCCATCGTCCCGAGCCACCGGCCGTCGGCACCGATCGCGGCGAGGGTCGTCCCGCCGACGTCGTGCTCACGGCGGCCGCGTCGACGCCAGTCACGCTCCTGCAGCCGCTCCGCGTCGGCGAGCCGCTCCCCGTACGCCTTCGGGGTGTCCCGGAGCATCTCCAGCCGCAGTGCCCGAACGGACTCCCAGTCGTCCTCCGTGGTCGGTCGGATCGTCGTTCCCCGCATGACCCGAGCCTAGGGGTGGCAGGCCCGGAGAAATCGTTCCAATCCGACTGGCGGACGACGCCGAATCACCTGCAACGACCGGGAAACACCCGGAGCGCTCACCAGCCGCACATCGCTGGTTCTCCACCCCACCAAGGGTGTGTTCGGCGCGCACACAGCAGCCGCGCCGAGCGCGACAACAGCAAAGGACTGATCACGATGCGTAAGAGCCTCAAGACCTCCATCACCCTCGCCACGACCGGCGCCCTCGTCCTCGGCGGTGCCGCGTTCGGGATCTCCTCCGCCCAGGCC
>NZ_QKTC01000028.1:0-41269 GCF_003234435.1 Curtobacterium sp. MCLR17_044
CGCGACGCCGGGCTCGGCCGGTTCGGTCGGCTCGTCCGACCCGGCCGCTTCGGCCGACCCGGTCGCCGCGACCGACGCCGGCGGCGCAGCGACCCCGCCTGACCCGCTCCGGACGTCGGCGCCGCCGACCCGCTCCCGCTCCCGCCGCCGCTCCCCCTCCCGCTCCCGCTGCCGCCGCTCCCCCTCCCGAAGCGCGGCGCGGCTGCCTGCATCTGGCGCACGCACCGCACTGCACCGACGCGGGACGCCGTGGTCTTCTCCGCGCCGTGACGGTTCTGGTTCACGAAACCCGAGGACCGTGAACCGGAACCGTCATCGATGCGGAGCGGAACCTCCTTCCCCGCGGTCGACGGTCACCGGCGGTTCGTCGGGGGTCGGACCCGCTCGAGGGCTCGACGCATGGACGACGTCGTGCTGAAGCCGAAGCGGGTCGCGACGTCGGACGGGCGGTCGCCTCGGGTGAGTGCGCTGCGGACGGCGAGACTGCGGTACCAGCGGCCGAGCCGCGCGGGCGAGCATCCGGTCGCTGCGGCGCACCGACGCTCGAGGGTGCGCTCCGACATCCGGACACCGACGAGGAGGGCCTGCAGAGACGACGGACCGGCCGGATCGAACAGGCGGTCGAGGATCCGCGCGAGACCGTTGTCGCCGAGCATCGGGGGCGGGTTGTCGCGGAGCACCGTCGTGACGACGAGTCGGGCGAGGGCCTGCTGCTGCGCGCCGTGCCACCTCCCGCCGTCGAGGTGCCCGACGTGGCGCAGCGCAAGGCCGACGTCTGGCGAGGGCGCACCGGGTGGGCCGGTGCTCGCGATGGGCGGGAGTGCGAGGACCTCGTCGACGAGCGGGCCGAGCGTTGCGGCACCGACGAGGACACCGGTGAGCGCGAAGAGCGCCTCGTGCGGGAACGCGTACGTCTCCGCGACGCGGGGCGGGCCGGAGCGCTCGGGGCCCGTGCCGATCGTGATCGTCGCGTGCCCTTCGACGAGGGCGGCGGTGCCGGCGTCGACGATCGCGATGTCCTCTCCGTGCCGGACCCACACGGAGCGGGACCGCGTCGCCACCCAGACGTGGGTGCCCGTCGGTTCGACGTCGAGCGTCCACGCCTCGTCGTCGGACCGGACCTCGGTGCCCGGCCCGACTTGGAGCCCGACGGCGTCGATCAGTGCTCGGAGCGCATCAGCCATCCGACGAGCGTGATCCACGGGCAGGACGCGCGGGCGTGGATCGGGCGACCTGTGGAAGAGGGGGGATAACCCCACCCGGGGTGGGGAGAGGGCAGGATGGGGGAACGGCTCCGCGATCGCGAGGCTGGATGCATGACCGACACCGACCGCCTCGACCAGGCGCGAACCGTCCCGCTGGACGACGTCACGCCTTCGCCCGACCAGGCCCAGACCGTCCCGCTGGGCGACTCCGTGCCCCCTGGAGCCACCAAGCCGATGCCCCAGTACCCGCGCCAGCACCAGCAGGACCCCCAGGACGCCCCGCAGTCCCCGCCGGCGTCGTGGAGTGCCACCCCGCGGGTCGGGTCCGGTCCGGTCGGTGGTTCCGGTCGCGGTTCCGGCATGACCGCCGGGCAGTTCTACCGTGACGCGTGGAAGCGCCTGCCGCGGGACTTCGGCTACATGGCGCTCACCGCCGTGCTGCTCTGCACGCTGTACTTCGCGTTCCCGACGGCGATCTTCGGTGGCGGGTTCCGCGACCTCTTCAACCCCTTCGTCCTGCTCATGTTCTTCATCGCGCTGTTCGTGGCGCGGTGGCTCGGACAGTTCGAGAAGCTCCGCATGAGCTGGGCCGACCGACGCCCGATCCGCCCGGTGGACTGGACGCCCCGCTGGCAGCAGAACTGGTGGACCCGCACAGGCTCGGCCGTCGCCAACCCGCACTACTGGCTCTACCTGCTGCACGCCGCGGTCGTGTACCCGCTCGTCGCGGTCGTGACCGTCGGGGCCGGTGCACTGCTGCTCGTCGGCTTCGCCTGGCCGATCGTCGTGGGCGGACTGTACTTCGCGAACAACGTCCGGGTCGGCTACTTCACGGACAGCGTCGGGTTCGTGACCGGCGTCGGCGCCCTCGGGCTGCTGTCGATGGCCGCCTCGGTCGTGCTCTTGCCGCTCTGGGCCCGCGGGTCC
Organism: Curtobacterium sp. MCLR17_044; assembly: GCF_003234435.1. NCBI lineage: Bacteria > Bacillati > Actinomycetota > Actinomycetes > Micrococcales > Microbacteriaceae > Curtobacterium > Curtobacterium sp. MCLR17_044. The sequence goes on from NZ_QKTC01000028.1 coordinate 2,133, forward strand.
GTCCTGGCGCACTACTGGGTCGACTTCGGCCTGCTGGGCGGCTTCCGGGCCGAGCAGCTCGAGCAGCGCGTCGCCGGCCTGCAGGCCTCCCGCGCCGGTGCCGTCACCGCCGAGGGGCAGGCACTCCGCCAGATCGAGCGCGACCTGCACGACGGCCCGCAGCAGCGGCTGGTGCGGCTCCGCATGGACCTGTCCGCCGCCGAGCGCGCCTTCGAGAAGGACCCCGAGAAGGCCAAGCAGCTCATCGGTGAGGCATCCGAGCACGCCCAGGACGCCCTCGACGAACTGCGCGCACTGTCCCGCGGCTTCGCCCCGCCGATCCTGCTCGACCGCGGACTCGTCGCGGCGCTCGAGGCACTGGTCGCCCGCACCCCGATCCCGGTGGGCCTGGACGTCCGGCTGCCCGAGGGCCTGGAACTCGCCACGGAGATCCAGCGCAACGTGTACTTCACGGTGAGCGAGCTGCTGACGAACACCATGAAGCACGCCGGCGCCACCACCGCCGGGGTGTACCTCGGCCTGGTCGTCGACGCCTCGGGCCTCTGGTACCTGACCGTCAGCGTCACCGACGACGGCCGGGGCGGTGCCCGACCGCAGCAGGGCCACGGGATCGAGGGCCTGATCGGCCGCATGCGGGCCCTCGACGGCGACCTGGTCGTCTCGAGCCCCGAGGGCGGCCCGACCGAGGCCACCGCCCGGATCCCCCTCGGTGCCCTGAACGGCGTCCCGACGGCGGCGAACCAGCGGTCGTGACCCCACGGGGGCGTCCGCGCTCCCACTAGGCTGGTCGGCATGACAGACGGCCCGGATGCAGCACGCATCCGGGCCGTCGTCGTCGACGACGCCGTCCTGCTGCGCGAGGGCCTGGCACGAGTGCTCGACGAGGCCGGCATCGACGTGATCGGGCAGTACTCCGACGCCCGGGCCTTCCTGGCGACGCTGCCCGAGGGTGCACCCGACGTCGTGGTGATGGACGTGCGGATGCCGCCGACCTTCACCGACGAGGGTGTCCGCGCCGCCGTCGAGACCCGCCGGATCGCTCCACGGACGGGTGTGCTCCTGCTCTCCCAGTACGTCGAGGCCACCTACGCCGAGGACGTCCTCGCGGCCGGCGCGACCGGCATCGGCTACCTGCTCAAGGACCGCGTCACCCGGCTCGAGGAGATCGACGACGCCGTCCGCCGCATCGCCGCCGGGGGCACCGTGCTCGACCCCGAGGTCGTCACGCAGCTGATGAGCCGCCGCCGCGACCCGCTCGCAGCCCTGACCCCGCGCGAGCGTGACGTGCTCGGGCTGATGGCCGAGGGCCGCACGAACGCCGCGATCGCCCGCGCCCTGGTGATCGGCACCGGCGCCGTCGAGAAGCACGTGTCGAGCATCTTCGGCAAGCTCGCGCTCGAGGACACCGGAGAGGACCACCGCCGCGTCCTCGCCGTCCTCGCCTACCTCGGATGAGCCGAGCCCGAGGATGAACCGGGTCCCCGCACCCCTGCTGGCCCTCACCGCGATGGTGTCCGTCCAGCTCGGCGCCGCGATCGCGAAGACCCACTTCGACGACGTCGGCGCGGTCGGGGCCGCCACGCTCCGGCTCGTCATCGGTGCCGTCGTACTCGCCCTGGTGGTCCGTCCCCGCGTCCGGCACTGGACGCGGGCGCAGTGGCTCGGTGCGGTCGGCCTCGGCCTGGCGCTCGGCGGCATGAACGTCTTCATCTACCTGTCGTTCGCGAGCATCCCGATCGGTGTCGCCGTGACGATCGAGTTCCTCGGGCCGCTCGCCCTGTCGCTCGTGCACACCCGGCGCTGGCGCGATGCACTGTGGGCCGTGCTGGCGCTCGCCGGGGTCGTGCTGCTCGGCGTCGGGCCGACCGCGGTGACCGAGGTGGGCGGGGTCGTCTGGGCGGTCCTCGCCGCCGCGTGCTGGGCGGGCTACATCGTGATGAACCGGCACGTCGGCGCCGCGATCCCCGGCGTCGACGGGCTCGTCGTGTCGATGGTGGTCGCGATGCTCGTGTCGTTGCCGTTCGGGCTCCGCTCCGCGGTCGACGGCGTCGTGCACGAACCGACGCTCCTGCTCGTCTTCGGCGCCGTCGCCGTGCTGTCCAGCGTGCTGCCGTACGCCCTCGAGATGCTCGCGCTCCGCCGGATGCCGACACGGGTGTTCGGCGTGCTGCAGAGCCTCGGCCCGGCGATCGCCGCCCTGGCCGGTCTCGTCGTGCTGGCCGAGGGGCTCTCGGTGATCGAGACGGTCGCCCTGGCGTGCGTCACCGCCGCGAGCGTCGGCGTGACGCTCTCGGCCCGTCGCCGACGCGGCGGACCGGTGGGGTGAACGAAGAGGAGGCCCGGATCACGTCCGCCGACGGCGGTGCGTGATCCGGGCCTCCTGAGAAGACCGTCTACTCGTCGCGCAGGAAGTCTGCGTACGTGGGTTCCGACTGCTCACCCGACAGGAGGGACGGATCGTTGATCCGCCGCTCGACGTAGGCGCTGATGACCTCGGGCGGGGTGAGCACGTGGGCGACCCAGGACGGCACCGCTGCGTTCTTCATGGTGCCTCCTTCGTGGGTACGGGTCCGGATCGAATGCCTCGATCAGTGAGTTACTTGCTGAACCCGCGTTCGCTAAACCATCCTCGGGGTGCAGGTGGAAGTCAATGCAGTGCGTTCTGCGGACTCCGGTTCGCGCTGTCGCGGTCGGCACGGAGCGTGCGGTGCTTCACCGCGGAGCGCCACACCCACGCCTCGGCCTGCTGCCCGAACTGCGCCCACTCCACCAGCACGGCGTCGCGGGTCCAGCTCTTGGCGAAGGCCTTCACCCGGACGTGGAAGGTCGGGAACTGGATCCACGCCCAGACCGGCTTCGGGGTGACGGCGTGGCAGACGTCGCCGCCGCGGGCGTCCTCGGACAGGGAGTACGCGCGCGGACGCTCGACCTCCGGGTGTTCCGGGGGCTGCCACCGGTTCTCGCGACGCCGTCCCACGACGGTATTCGAACGTGTGTTCGAACGACAGTCAAGTCGACCGCGCCGTCTGGACGACGACCTGGCATCGGACGGGCGTGTCGTCGTCGGGCGGCGGGGCGGGGCGGACGGGTACGCGTTCTCACCTTGTTGACGGTTCTGGTTCACGATCCCCGGGCGGCGCGAACCGGAACCGTCATCGCGCAGACACGAACGTCCGTCCCTCGCCGGGTGGAGCAGCGGGAGTCGACGCGCACTCCGGCTCCGGCTCAGCCCGCCCGGGCCGCCAGGCGCTCGGAGCGTCGGCGTGCCTGCTCCGCGGGGTCCGGCACCGGGGCGGCCTGGATGAGCCGTCGTGTGTACGGGTCCTGGGGCGAGCGCAGGATGGCGTCGCGGGTGCCGTGTTCGGCGACCCGGCCGCCGTGCAGCACGACGACCCGGTCGCACAGGGTGTCGACCACGGCGAGGTCGTGCGTGACGAACAGGCACGCGAACCCGAGGCGCTCCTGCAGCTCGCGGAACACGTCGAGCACGCGGGCCTGCACCGACACGTCGAGTGCGCTCGTCGGCTCGTCGGCGATCAGGAGGGCGGGGTCGAGCGCCACCGCGCGGGCGATCGCGACGCGTTGCCGTTGGCCCCCGGAGAGTTCGTGCGGGTAACGCTCGGCGTACCCGCCGTCGAGACCGACGTCCGCGAGGAGTCGCTCGACACGCTCCTCGACCTGCACCGCCGGCAGCCGGAGGATCTGGCGGAGCGGCTCGGCGACGGTCTGCCCGACGGTGTACCGGGGGTTGAGCGACCGGAGCGGGTTCTGGAACACCACGCCGACGTGCTGGCGCATCTGCCGGCGGGCGGCTCGCCGTGCGCCGGCGACGTCGGTGCCGTCAACGACCACCGAGCCGGAGGTGATCGGCGCGAGGCCCACCGCGGCCCGGCCGATGGTGGTCTTGCCACTGCCGGACTCCCCCACCAGGCCGACGATCTCGCCACGGCCGACGGTGAACGACACGTCGTCGACGGCACGGAAGCGCCCGCGCAGGGCGCCGCCGTACTCGACCACGAGGTGCCGGACGTCCAGGACGGCGGCCGGGGGCGTCGTGGCGGAGCCGAGCCGGGCCTCCAGACCGGACCCGGTGCCCATGCGCGGGACCGCAGCGAGGAGTTCGCGCGTGTAGTCGGCGGACGGTGCGGCGAAGACCGCCTCGGCGGTGCCGGTCTCGACGACGCGGCCTCGACGCATCACGACCACGCGGTCGGCGAGGTCCGCGACGACGCCCATGTCGTGGGTGATGAGCAGGATCGCGGTGCCGGTGCGCTCGCGCAGCGCGCGGAGGACGTCGAGCACCTCGGCCTGCACGGTGACGTCGAGGGCGGTCGTCGGCTCGTCCGCGATGAGCAGGTCCGGGTCGGCGGCGAGCGCCATCGCGATCATCACGCGCTGGGCCTGCCCGCCGGAGAGTTCGTGCGGGTACTGGCCCAGGCGGCGTTCGGGTTCGGGGACCTCCACGGCGCGGAGCAGCTCGAGCGAGCGCTCCCGGACGGCGGCGCGGTCGTGCTGGCCGTCGGTGCGTCGGACGGCCTCGGCGAGCTGGAACCCGATGGTGAACACCGGGTTCAGCGCCGCGGACGGGTCCTGGAAGATCATCGACACGCTGCGGCCCCGGACCGACCGGAGGGTGCGCTCGTCGGTGCCGATGACCTCGAGGTCGCCGAGCCGGATGCTCCCCGAGGCGCGCGCACCGTCGGGGGCGATGCCCATCGCGGTCATCGCGGTCATGCTCTTGCCGGAGCCGGACTCCCCCACGACCGCGACGACCTCGCCCCGGGCAACGGCGAACGAGGCGTCGTCGACGGCGCGGACCACCTCGCCGTCGACGTCGAAGGTGACGGTGAGGTGCTCGACGGTCAGGACGTCGGTGGTGCCGCTCATGGGGTCTCCGGGGGGTCGGTGTCGTCGCGGGCGGCCTTGAAGGCCTCCCACTCCTCGAGCATCTTGCGGTGGTAGCCCTGCAGCCACTGCATGTAGTCGCGGCCGTTGAGCAGACGCTCGCGGACCTCGGCGTCCACGTCGCCCGTGCCGGTGCGGCCGGCACCCTCGACGACGGCGAGCCCGCGGCCGATGATGTCGCGCTGCCGGTCGAGGTACTTCCGTTCGCTGGCGAGCCAGGAGCCCCAGACGTCGGCCTCGGCGCGGAAGTAGTGACTGCGCTCGCCGGGGACGATGTGGCGCTTCACGAACCCGGAGTCGACGAGCCGTCGGGTGGCCATCGACACCGACCCCGAGCTGGCACCGAGCGCTGCCTGCAGGTCCGACGACGACGAGTGCGGTGCGCGGGTCATCATCAGGTAGCCGAGCACCCGGGCGTCGGTGAGGGGCATGCCCGCGCCGTCGTTGAGCATCAGGGCGAACTCCTCGACGAAGGCCTGGCGCTCCGGTCCGAGCAGCCGGTCGTCGTCGGGGGCCCCTTCGGCGGTGCCCCTGTCGTCCGTCACGAGGCCAGCCCGGCGGCCACCTCGGGTCGCTCGTCCGGGATCGACCACGGCTCCTGCGACATGCCGCCACCGCCACGGATCGCCCGCACGGTGCCGTCCTCGTCGCGGGTGTAGGTGATGTCCTCGTCGACCGAGCCGAAGCGGTTGCCGTGGGTCATCCGCAGGGTGTCGGCGTCGACGACCTCGAGCCGGGTGGGGGTGTCCATCGGCTCGGGGCCGGACGGGTCGACCTCGACGAGCCGGTCACCGATCCGGGCGACGTCGGTGACGCCCCACGGGTTGGCGAAGCGTCCGGTGAAGGCGGCGGTGTCGACGTCGTCGGGTACCGGGGTCCCCGGGGCGTCGGCGTCGGCCGCGGCGTCGAGCATGGCGATGACCGCGGTGGCGATGAGCGTGGCGGGTCCGGCGGCGGCGCTGGTCAGCACGGACACGACGAGCCCGGACGCCGGGTCGAACATCGACTGGGTGATGTGCCCCGGGAACCCGCCCGAGTGGCCGCGGATCTCCCGCCCGCCGATCCGGTCGACGATGAACCCGGCACCGTAGCCGCGGGCCGCGGGGTCGTCGGTGGCGCTCCAGGCCTTCCGCTGCGCGAGGCGCTTGGAGTGGTCGTCGAGCAGGGTGCCCTGCCCGATCACGTGCTGCGAGAAGTAGCGGACCAGGTCGGACGCGGTGCCGTGGAACCCGGTGGCGGCGGCCATCGCGCGGGTGTCGACGTGGTCGATGCGCTGCCGGTGCCGGGCGGTGTGGAAGCCGGTGTACCCGACCACGAAGTCGTCGGCGCGTGCGGGGTCCCAGTCGGGGCCGGTGTTCCGCAGGCCCAGGGGTTCGGTGATCGACTCGCGCACGAAGTCGTTGTACGACTGCCCGGACACCGCGGCGATGACCAGGCCGAGCAGGGAGTAGCCGAGGTTCGAGTAGTTGAACGACGAGCCGGTCGGCACCTTCTGGCCCCGGTCGAGCACGAGCGCCAGGAGTTCCTGCTCGTCGGGGAACGGGCGGAGCAGGGACCAGTAGTCGCCGTCGTGTCCGTCGCGGATGACGCCGGCACCCATCTCCATGAGCTCGCGCAGGGTGGCGTCGGCGAGCGGGGAGCCACCGTCGACCAGTGCCGGGACGTACGTGCCGACGGTGTCGTCGAGCCGGAGCGACCCGCGCTCGGCCAGCTGCAGCAGGGCCGTCGCGGTGAAGGTCTTCGAGTGCGAGGCGATGCGGAAGAGGTCGGTGGTGGTCAGGCGGCGCCCGGCCTCGACGTCGGCGTAGCCCCAGGCCTCGTCGAACAGGACCTCGCCGCCGAAGCCGACGGCGACCTGCACGCCGGGCACCCGCAGCTGCCACACCTTGTACGACACCCACTCGCGGATGTAGGGCAGGGTCTTCCGGTACGCGGAGAGGGTGTCGGTCACGGTGGTCCTTTCGAAGGGCGGTGGTTCGAGTCTGGCGCGTCGGTCGCGACGGTGCCCGCCGCGACGCGGCGTGTGCCGTGCCGGTCAGCGCCGACGTGGGTCGAGCGCGGCGCGCAGCGTGTCGCCGAGCGCGATGACGGCGAGCACGGTCACGGCGAGGAACGCCGCCGGCGCGATGAGCATGTGCGGGGCCCGGAGGAACTGCGACGTCGCCGCGGACAGCTGCAGCCCCCACGAGATCGCCGGACGCTCCAGCCCGATGCCGAGGTAGGTCAGCGACGACTCGGACACGATGACCCCGCCGACGGTGATGGTGGCGAGCACGAGCAGCGGCGAGATCGACGACGGCAGCACGTACCGGGTGGTGATCCGCCACGTCGACAACCCCATCGTCCGGGCGGCGAGCACGAACTCGGCACCCCGGACGCTGCGGACGCTCGACCGCACGAGCCGGGCCATCGTCGGCCACCCGAACAGGGCGAGCACGAGCGACACGGTGAGCACCGACCGCTCCCCCACGCTGTTCAGCACCACGACCGCGCCGAGCAGGAACGGGAACCCGAGGAACACGTCGGTGAGCCGGGCGAGGACGGCGTCCACCCACCCGCCGACCATGCCCGCGACGGTCCCGACGACGACCGCGACCATGCCGGCGAGCAGGGTCGTGAGCACCGCGACGGCGATCGACGACCGGGTGCCCCAGATGACGTTCGCGTACACGTCGCAGCCCTGCAGGTCGAAGCCGAACGGGTGCCCGGCGGTCGCTGACGCCCCGCTCCGGCCGAGGTCGCACACCCGGGGGTCGCCGTGGCCGAACAGCCCGGCGAACAGCTGCGGGAACGCCGCGATGAGCAGGACCACCACGAGCACCGACGCGGGCACCCAGAACCCCGGCGTCCGTGCGGCGGCGAGCAGTGGCCGGCGCCGGACCCCGACGACGGGGTCGACGGTGGCGCCGAGGGCTTCGGTGGTCATCGGGAGGCTCCTGTCCGGACGCGCGGGTCGAGGGCGGCGTGCAGCAGGTCGACGAGCACGCTCGTGACGAGGAACACCAGGATGAGGGCGGTCGAGATGCCGACGACGACGGCACCCTCGTGCGAGCGGATGCCCTGGAACAGCAGGTTCCCGACGCCCGGCAGGTTGAAGATGCCCTCGATGATGACGGTGCCGCCCATCAGGTACCCGAGGTCGGTCGCCAGGTAGGTGGCGGTCGGGATGAGCGAGTTCCGCAGGACGTGCACGCCGACGATCCGGCCCGGCGCGAGCCCCTTGGCGCGGGCCGTCCGCACGTAGTCGGCGTCGAGTGTCTCGATCATCGACGTCCGGGTGAGCCGGGACACCGCGGCCAGGCCGAACAGGGCGATCACGAACGCCGGCAGGACGTACGCGGTCGGCCACCCGGCGGTGACCCCCGCGACCGGGAACCAGTGCAGCCGCACCGAGAACACCAGCTGCAGGGCCACGCCGAGCACGAACACGGGGACCGCGCCGACGACGATGGTGCCGACGAGCACGGTCTTGTCGAGCACGGTGCCGCGCCTGAGCGCCGAGACCACGCCGAGCCCGATGCCGAGGACGATCTCGAGCGCCCACGCGCTCAGCGCCAGCGTGATCGTCACCGGCCACCGTGAGGCCATCTGCTCGCCCACGGACTGCCCGTTGAAGTCGGTGCCGAAGTCACCCCGGAACAGGCCGCCCAGGTACTGCACGTACTGCAGCCACAGCGGCTGGTCCAGGTGGTATTCCGCCCGCAGCGCCCGCACGACCGAGTCGGTGAGGGGGCGCTCGCCGCCGAGCGCCTTGATCGGGTCGCCGGGCAGCGCGAACGTCATCGCGTAGATGAGGAAGGTCACCCCGAGGAACACGATGACCAGGCCGCCGAGTCGGCGACCGACGGCGAGCGTCGGACGCATCACGCGCCTCCCGGCTCTCCCGTGGTGACCAGTGACGGTCGGGAGGCGCGGGTCGGGTCCGCCACGTGCGCCGCGCAGGCGAGGATCGCCCCGTACTGCACGCCCACGAGCTTCCCCACCGGGATCGGCTGCGCACCCGTCGACGCGTCCGCCTGCCAGCGCGCGTACCGCTCGGCCAGGCGGTCGCGGAGCCGCCGGAGCGGCGCGGACGCCGTGCCGGCGGTCGTCTCCGCCTCGACGGCGCGCAGGAGCATGCCGCCGTAGCGCAGGCGGAAGCAGCGGACGAGGTCCTCGCAGCCGAAGCGCTCCGCGACGGTGGCCGTCCGGTCCGCCGGTTCCCGTTCGGCACGGCGGCGGTCGGTGTCCGCCATCCCGACGAGCATCGGCACGAACGCCCGGGAGGCCTCGACGAACGGGGACGGGATCGTGAGCATCGGCGATGCCTCGTCGAGGAACGCCTGCAGTTCCGTACCCGAGGCACCCAGCTCGTCCGCGCACCGGCGCAGCAGGTCGGCGTACGGCTCGTCGGTCGGGGTCTGGTCGTCGGCGTCGGGGTGGCTCCAGTACGGCAGCTCGGCCACCATGCAGAGGGCCCCGTGCCGCATCGCCCACGCCGCGCTCGACCCGCCGTGGATGTGCTCGCCGGGGTCGACGCCGAGTTCCTCGAGGTAGGCGTACGCCGTCTCGATGCCGTCCATCGCGAACACCGCCGGGGCGAGCTCCCGCAGGTACGGCGACTCCGGCTCGCCGGTGTCGAGCGGCAGCCCGAGTGCGGCCGGCACCGCGTGCAGGGTGTCGACGACGGCGGGCAGGTCCTCGGACAGGTAGTAGTAGACGCCGCCCATCTCGCCGTTGTGCAGGCTCACGAGCAGGTCCGGCTCGGTGTCGTCGATGAGCCGCATGAACGCGAGCGTCTCGGGCAGCACCTGGTCGAAGTACACCGACTTGTAGCTGTTCGGGAACGTCCACTCGACCTGGCTGTCCGGGGCCGGCCGGTAGAAGTGCCGCGAGTAGAAGACCCGGTCGTGCGGGTCGTGGAACCACGCCTCGTTGAGCCGCATGCCGTCCGGGTCGATCGTCGGGACGATGTGCCAGGTGACGTCGAGGGCCTGCACCCGCTCGTCGCCGAGGGCCGTCTCGGCGAGGTGCAGCGCCGTCCACGAACCGATCGGCTCGTTCGGGTGCACCCCGCCGACCACGACGGCCGCGTGCGACCCGGTGCCGATGCGGTAGCTGTGCAGGGGTTCGCCGAGGCGGCTCGTGCCGATCCGGGTGACCGTGACCCGGTCGGGGTGCGCCGCGGCGAGCGCGGCGAACCGGGCGTGCAGGTCGTCGACGAGCGGGAAGCCGTCGCGGTCGGGGACGTCGCGGACCAGGTCGAGGACGGTGTGCTGCTCCATGCCCCGCCCTACTTCACGGCGATCTGCGCGATCACGGGGCTGCCCGCCACCGCCGGCAGCTTCGCGATCTTGTCGCTCGTGACGTACGAGTACTTGTCGAAGAAGGTCGGGACGATCGGGAAGTCCTGCAGGACGGCCTGCTGCGTCTTCGTGTAGTACTCGTTCGCCTCGTCCTGCGACCCGGCGGAGTCGGCCTTCTCGAGCAGCGAGTCGACGTCGTCGGACTGGTAGTAGCCGGTGCACGGGGAGCAGCCGCCGGCCGTGGTGAACAGCGCACGGAGCGTGTTCTGCTGGCTGATGTACAGCGCGCCCCAGTGGCCGAAGTGCGGGCCGGCGACGGTCTTGTCGGTGAGTTCCGAGTAGTAGGACGCCCAGTCGGTGGTGGCCTTCGCCTCGGCGTCGACGCCCAGGTTCTGCCGGATCTGGTTGGCGTACGCCTCGTACAGGGAGTCGAGGCCGGTGCCGCCCGGGTAGACGAGCGTCATCGTGCCGTCGAACCCGCCGGCGCTGGCGAGGAGCTTCTTCGCCGCTGCCGGGTCGAACTCGCAGGCGTCGCCGCAGATGCCCTCCTCGGTGCCGGACATCGACGGCGGGGTCAGCGCGGTGGCCGGTTCGTACAGCCCGCCGTAGATCGCGTCGTTGACCTCGTCACGGTCGATCGACATCGAGATCGCGCGGCGCACGTCGGGGTCGGAGTACCGGTCGTCCCACAGCGGGAACCCGAGGTAGTCGATGCCGGGGGCGTCGAAGGAGTGCAGGCGGTCGCCGAAGTCGGCCTTCGCGCTCGTCATCTTGTCGGTCGGCAGGAACAGCACGTCGGCGTTGCCGGCCAGGACGTCGGTGTACGCGGTGTTCATGTCGGAGTAGCTGCGGAAGGTCACCTCGTCGGTGGCGGGCTTCGTGCCCTCGTAGTCCTTCCAGGCTGTGACGGTGAACTCCTGGTCCGCCTTCCACGCCTTCGTCATCTCGTACGGGCCGTTGCCGATCGGCTTCTTGTCGTACGCCTTCAGGTCGTCGTAGGCGGCCTCGGGCATCGGGTAGAACGCCGTCTGGGCCTGGCTGAGCTGCAGGGGGAACTGGCTGTCCGCGTGGGTGAGCGTGACCGTGAAGGTGTCCTTGCCGGTGACCTTGAGTCCCGACATCTCCTTGGTCTTCGGGGTGCCCTTCGCCGGGTTGAGGTCCGTGTACCCGACGATCCCGGCGAGCTGACCGCTGTTCTCCCACGCGTTCGGGCCGTAGGCGACGTGGTTCCAGGCCTTCACGTAGCTCTCCGGCGTCACGGCCTCGCCGTTCTGGAACGTCCAGCCGTCCCGCAGCGTGATCGTCCACGTGATGGCGTCGTCGCTTTCGACGCTCTTCGCCGCCACGTCCTGCAGGTCACCGTCGGCGTCGGTCTGGGTCAGCGGCGCGAAGACGCTCATCACCTGGTCGAAGGCCACGGTCTGCCGGCCAGGGGTCAGGTGGTCGGGTTCGCCGGTCGCGTAGACCAGGCTCGAGGGAGCGTCGTCGTCGGCCGCGCCGCCCGCCGAACAGCCGGTCGCCACCAGTGCCAAGGTTGCCGCCGCGGCCAGCGCGGCGATCGTCCTGCGTCGCATGATCTCTCCTCGATCGGGTGCGGCCGGATCCCTGCCCGGTCGTCGTGGTGGGAAAGCTAGGACGGTTCGAATCCCGACCACAAGACTTCTTTCAATGCGCTCTGAGAGTTTTACCGCGCAGAAACACTGACGAAACGACACCCGTCGCGCGACCGGGCCCGTTGTGCCACGCTCGGAACATGCGCCACACACCGCACTTCCTGATGACCGACGTCGACGAGGTCCGACGCCTCATCACCGGGAACCCGTGGGCGACGATCGTGTCGCACACCGCGGCCGGGCTGGTGGCGTCGCACTACCCGGTGCTGCTCGAGACCCCCGGCCCCGACGACGACCCGGACGCCCTCGTCCTGGTGTCCCACGTCGGCCGCCCCGACGAGGTCGCCCACGAACTCGGACGGCACGAGGTCCTCGTCGTGTTCCAGGGCCCGCACGGCTACGTCTCCCCCGCCTGGTACCCGCCGGAGCAGTTCGTGCCCACCTGGAACCACGTCACCGCCCACGTCTGGGGCACCCCCGAGATCCTGTCCGACGACGAGAACTTCCGGGTGCTCGGCGAACTCGTCGACCACTTCGAGCACGTCATGCCCTCGCCCGTGTCGTTGCAGATCGACGAGGAGACCGCCCGCCGGATGGCCAAGGGCACCGTGGGCATCCGGATCCGCGTCACCCGGTTCGACGCCCGCGCCAAGCTGTCGCAGAACAAGGCCCCCGAGGTGATCGACCGCATCGTCGCCGGGCTGCGGGGCGACGGCCCCTACGCGTCGCCGGCGCTCGCCGACGAGGTCGAGCGGGTCCGGCCCGTCCCGTCCCCGGCGAACGGCCTGGAGGCGTCGTGACGGACATCCTGCTCCGCACCGTCCGGCGTGTGGGCACCTCCGGAGCCCCTGCCGACGTCCGCATCGTCGACGGGCGCGTCACCGAGATCGCACCGACCGGCACCCTCGACCCCACGAGTGTCGACACCGACGTGGTCGAGGCCGCCGGTGCCTGGCTCGGCCCGGGGCTCCGCGACCACCACACGCACTTCGACCAGTGGGCACTCGTCCGTCGCCGTGTCGACGTCACCGGCTGCGACTCCGCCGAGGCGACCGCCGACCTGCTCGCCGCCGTCGCCCGGGCGGGCGTGGCGGACCGCGTCCTGGTCGGACACGGCTACCGCGACGGGATGTGGCCGCGCCCGGCACGACGCGAGCTGCTCGACCAGGCCGCACCGGGCCTCCCGGTCGTCGTCATCAGCGCGGACCTGCACGCGGTGTGGTGCAACGCGCTCGCGCTCGCACACTTCTCGGCCGCTGTCGGCCGCCCGCTCGAGGCGGGTGAGGACGGGGTCCTGCGCGAGCAGGACGCGTTCGACGTGACCGGAGCGCTGTCGCAGGTGCCGGACGACCTGCTCGACGCCTACGTGGCGGACGCTGCCGAGGCTGCGGCCGCCCGCGGGGTGACGGGTGTCGTCGACCTCGAGATGCGCTTCGGGCTCGACCGCTGGCGCCGCCGGATCCACGCCGGCACCGACGCGATCCGGGTCGCGTCCGGGGTGTACCCGGCCGAGCTCGACGAGGCCATCGCCCGGGGGCTGCGGACCGGCGACGTGGTCGACGGCACGCGGGGCCTGCTCACGATGGGGCCGTTCAAGGTGGTCACGGACGGGTCGCTCGGCAGCCGGACCGCCGCCATGACCGACGGCTCCGGCGTGCTCGCCTGGCCGTTCGAGGACCTCGTCGCGATCACCCGCCGTGCCGTCGACGCCGGACTCGTCCCCGCGATCCACGCGATCGGCGACCGTGCGAACACCCTGGCGCTCGACGTCTTCGAGACCGTCGGGGCCCGCGGCACGATCGAGCACGCGCAGTTGCTCGTCGACACCGACGTCGACCGGTTCGCCCGGCTCGGGGTCGCCGCGTCCGTGCAGCCCGAGCACGCCATGGACGACCGGGACATCGCCGACCGGCACTGGGCCGGACTCACCGACCGGGCCTTCGCCTTCGCCTCGCTCGCCCGGGCCGGAGCGCGCCTGCTGCTCGGGTCGGACGCTCCGGTGGCGCCGCTCGACCCGTGGGTGTCGATGGCGGCGGCCGTCGGGCGGGACCGCGACGGGCGGGACCCGTGGCACCCGGCCGAACGGCTCTCGGCACTCGTCGCGTGGCAGGGGTCGACCGACGGGCGCGTCGGGGTGTCCGTCGGTGACGTGGCGGACCTGGTGCTCGTCGAGACCGACCCGCTGGCCGCGTCCTCGTCCGCCGCACTGCGTGGCATGCGGGTTCTGGGGACGGCCGTCGCCGGGCGGTTCACGTACCGGGAGGTGTGAGCGGGCGGGTGTGCCCGTGCCCCGTGGGCTACTTCTGGTCCTTCGGGCACCAGTAGAGCTTCCGGCCGGCCATGTCCGCCATCCGGATCTCGGTGCCGCAGACCCGGCAGGGCTCGCCCTGACGGTGGTACACCCAGTGGCGGTCCTTGCGGGAGCGCAGGGCCTTCTTGTGGTCGGCCTCGGACAGGTCGTCCATCGTCATCATCAGGCCGTCGCGGACGCCGTCGTGCAGCAGCTTCGACCAGTCGGCCCAGAGTGCCTTGGCCTGCTTGACGGTGATCTTCTTGCCCGGCTTGTACGGGTCGATGCGCTGCCGGAACAGCAGCTCGGCGCGGTAGATGTTGCCGATGCCGGCCACGACGGACTGGTCCATGAGCAGCTGCCCGATCGCGACGTTCCGACGGCGGACGTTGTCGACGAAGGTCTTCTCGGCTTCGGGCCCGTCGTCGTTCATCGGGTCGGGGCCGAGCTTGTCGAGCGCACGCTGCACCTCGGCCGGGGTCTCCACGACACACGCGGTCGGGCCACGGAGGTCGGCGACGGTGTCCTCGGTGAGGATCCGCACCCGGACCTGGCCCACCGGGTCCGGCGGGAAGGACTCGATCGGGTCCTCCGCCTTCTCCTGCTCGGCCATCCGGTAGCGGGCGAGCCGCGGTGCGCCGATCGAGCTGAGCGACTCTTCGCGGTCGTCGTCGTCGGACAGCGCCTCGGCGGTGGAGATCACGCCCGCGAAGTCCCACGCCCCGTACAGCCCGAGGTGGACGCGGAGGAACAGGTCGCCCTCGAACTCCAGGAACATCTGCTTCGCCACCGCACGCGCGGCGATCATGCGCTTGCCGTCGAGCTGCGCGGCCCCGGCGGCGAAGCGCCCCTGGGGGCTCGACACCTCGCAGCGCTTGCCGACGAAGTGCCGGGTGAACTGGTTGGCGATGCGGTGGACGGAGTGACCCTCGGGCATGACTACCGTTCTACCCGGTACCCCTGACGAGCCGGACTACGCGTCGATCTCGCGGCCGGCGATCAGCCCGGTGGTCTCGTACTCGGCCAGCTGGGCGATGCGGCGGGCGTGGCGCTCCTCACCCGAGAACGGCTCGGTGATGAACAGGTCGACGAACCGGATCGCTTCGTCCTCGGTGTGCTGGCGCGCACCGATGGAGATGACGTTGGCGTCGTTGTGCTGACGGGCGAGCAGGGCGGTCGACTCGTTCCAGACGAGCGCGGCGCGGATGCCCTCGACCTTGTTGGCGGCGATCTGCTCACCGTTGCCGGAACCGCCGAAGACGACACCGAGCGCCTGGACACCGGCACGCTGGTCCTGCACCACGGCGTGCGCGGCGTTGATGCAGAACGAGGGGTAGTCGTCGAGCGCGTCGTACTCGGTCGGACCGTGGTCCACCACCTCGTGCCCGGCTTCGGTCAGGTGGGTTGCGAGGGTCTTGTTGAACTCGAGGCCGGCGTGGTCCGTTCCGAGGTGGATGCGCATGGAACCGATCATATTCCTGCGGCTCCGGGGCCCGGACCACCACGGACTACGGCGCGCGGACCACCACCACGAGGTACCGGGTGGGGTCCTCGCCCGGGTTGCGGTAGACGACGTCGGCGGGGTCGCCGAGCTCGATCCGGTCCCCCGCCGCCAGGCGCGTCGGCTCGCCGCCGACGACGACCTCGAGCACGCCGTCGACGACCCAGATGCAGTGCCGCAGGAACGCGTAGGCGGACGCCGGGTAGGCCACTTCGCGGCCGGCCGGGAGGCGCACCTCGGTGACGTCAGCGGGGAACGCCGCGCTCGAGACCGGACGGCGGCGGTACCCGGTGTCGGGATCGGTCCAGGAATCGGCGGTCGCGCCCCGTTGCACCCCGCGCGCCTCGTCGGGGTCCGTCACCCTGGGCACCTCGTGCTCCAGGGCATCGTCGAGGAGCTGCGAGATCGTCAGGCCGAAGGCACCGGACAGGCGACCGAGGATCGTCGCGGTGGGGCTGGAGACCCCGCGCTCGACGCGGTTGATCATCGCGCGGGAGACGCCGGACTCCTCGGCGAGCTCGGTGAGGCTCCACTTCCGCTCGGTGCGGAGGCGCTGGAGGCGTTCACCGAGCGCCCGCTGCTCGGCGACCGAGGTGTCGTCGGCGCCGGTTGCGGGATCGGCGTGCGCGTCGTCTACGATGTGAGACATGAGGACAGCATATGCGACGAACGGGGTCGTGATCCGCGACTGCACCCCGACCGACCTCGACGTCGTGCACGCCCTGCACGTCGATGCGGTGCTGCACTCCACCGCCATCTGGCAGGACACCCCGCACCCGCGTGCGTACTTCGACGGGTGGCTCGCCGAGCGGCAGGGCGGCGGGTACCCGGTGGTCGTGGCCGAGGTCGACGGCGTCGTGGCCGGCTACGCCACGTACTCGCAGTGGCGGCAGCCGGACGGGTATCGGCACACCGTCGAGCACAGCGTCTACGTGGTCGAGGCGTTCCGCGGCCGGGGCATCGCGACGACCCTGATGGCCGAGTTGGTCGCACGGGCCACCGCCGAGGGCCGGCACGTCATGATGGCCGGGATCTGCAGCACGAACACCGGGTCGATCGCCCTGCACGAACGCCTGGGGTTCACCACGGTCGCGGTCGTGCCCGAGGTCGGACGCAAGTTCGACCGCTGGCTCGACCTGACGCTCATGCGCCTGCCGCTCGCCTGACGGGACGGGCGGGACGGACGCACCACGGGCCTCCCGGCCGCCCGTCGACGAACGGAACCTGGTTCCGGACACGGAACCACGCGATCCCGCGGTGCTGTGTCCGGAACCTGGTTCCGGAGCGTCAGTCGGTGGTGTCGAAGATCGGGCCGACGGTGCGCGAGCGCTTGAGCTCGAAGAAGCCGGGGTACTTCGCGACGGCGACGACGCCGTCCCACAGGTCGAGCGCCTCCTGGCCCTTGGGCGCCGGGGAGATGACCGGTCCGAAGAACGCGGTGCCCTCGACGGCGATGACCGGCGTGCCGACGTCCTGTCCGACGCGGTCGATGCCGTCCTGGTGGCTGGCGCGCACGGCGGCGTCGACCTCGTCCGTCCAGGCGTACTCGAGCAGATCGGCGTCGAGACCGAGCTCGGCGAGCACGGCGGGGACGACCTGCTCCGGGTCGGACTCCTGGCGGTGGTGGATGTGCTCGCCGAGGGCGTCGTACAGCGGCTTGACGACGTCCTGCCCGAGCCGGAGCAGCGCCGCCGTGACGATGCGCGGGTAGACCTGGCCGGCGTGCAGGCGCTCCTTGTAGCTCTCCGGCACGTCCTGGTCCTCGTTGAGGACGAACAGGCTCATCACGTTCCAGGTCACGTCGAGGTCGCGGTGCTCGGCGACCTCACCCACCCAGCGGCTCGTCATCCAGGCCCAGGGGCAGTTCGGGTCGAACCAGAACTCCACGGCGGTGCGCGCGGTGGTGGGGTCGGTCGGGTTGTCCACAGTCGTCTCGGTCACGATCCGAGCGTACGCGGCGTCGCTAGGCTTGAACCCATCGTCCCGCCGGCGCACGACGCCGTCCGGGGCCCCGTACGCGGACACCGATCGTCCGCGTCCCCAGCGAAGATGGAGCGTTGCGTGCCCGGAGAGAACCTCACCCGAATCGAAGCCCAGGAGCGCGCGGCCGTCGTCGCCGTGCAGACGTACGACGTCGAGCTCGACCTGACCCGCGGCGCCGACAGCTTCGGCAGCACCACGCGGGTGCGCTTCACCGCCACCGCCGGCGCATCGACCTTCATCGACGCCATCACGAAGACCGTGCACTCGATCACGCTGAACGGTTCGGCGCTCGACGTCGCCGCGGTGAACGACGGCGTGCGCATCCAGCTCGACGACCTGCAGGAGCAGAACGAGCTCGTGGTCGTCAGCGACGCGCTGTACACGAACACCGGTGAAGGCCTGCACCGCTTCGTCGACCCGGTGGACGACGAGGTGTACCTGTACTCCCAGTTCGAGGTCCCGGACTCCCGCCGCATGTTCGCGGTGTTCGAGCAGCCCGACCTGAAGGCCGAGTTCTCCTTCACCGTGACGGCGCCGTCACGGTGGCAGGTCGTCTCGAACTCCCCCACGCCGGAGCCGCACGTCGACGGCGACGTCGCGACCTGGGCCTTCCCGCCCACCGCGCGCATCTCGAGCTACATCACCGCGCTCGTCGCCGGCCCGTACGAGGTCGTGCGCGACGAGCTGACCAGCCGCGACGGCCGGACGATCCCCCTCGGTGTGTTCGCGCGCAAGTCGCTCGCTTCGTACCTCGACCCCGAGTACGTGTTCGACATCACGAAGAAGGGCTTCGCGTACTTCGAGGAGAAGTTCGACGTCGCCTACCCCTTCGACAAGTACGACCAGCTGTTCGTGCCGGAGTTCAACGCCGGTGCGATGGAGAACGCCGGCGCGGTCACCTTCACCGAGACCTACGTGTTCCGGTCGAAGGTCACCGACGCCATCAAGGAGCGCCGGGTCGTCACGATCCTGCACGAGCTCGCCCACATGTGGTTCGGCGACCTGGTCACCATGAAGTGGTGGAACGACCTGTGGCTCAACGAGTCCTTCGCCGAGTGGGCCTCCACGATCGCCACGGCCGAGGCCACCGAGTGGACCGAGGCCTGGACCACGTTCCAGGCCATGGAGAAGTCCTGGGCCTACCGCCAGGACCAGCTCCCCTCGACGCACCCGATCGTCGCGACGATCAACGACCTCGAGGACGTCCAGGTCAACTTCGACGGCATCACCTACGCGAAGGGCGGCTCGGTCCTCAAGCAGCTCGTCGCCTGGGTCGGCATCGACGCGTTCTTCGCCGGTGTCTCCGCCTACTTCAAGAAGCACCACCACTCGAACACCGAGCTCCGCGACCTGCTCGTCGAGCTCGAGGCGACGAGCGGCCGTGAGCTGACCGAGTGGTCGAAGCTCTGGCTCGAGACCGCGGGCGTGAACACCCTGCGCCCCGAGATCGAGACCGACGACTCCGGCGTCATCACGTCGTTCACCGTCCTGCAGGAAGCCCCCGCCGACTACCCGACGCTGCGCCCGCACCGTCTGGCGATCGGCGTGTACGCCTTCCGGAACGACGAGTCCGCGCCGTTCGGCGCCGACACGGCCTCCGCCGGCGGCAAGCTCGAGCGGGTCCACCGCGTCGAGATCGACGTCGACGGTGCCCGCACCGAGGTGCCCGAGCTCGTCGGCGTCCAGCGCGGCGACCTCGTGCTGCTGAACGACGACGACCTGGCCTACGCCAAGATCCGTCTCGACGAGCACTCCCGGCGCACCGCGATCGAGCACCTCGCGTCGATCGCGAACCCGCTCGCCCGCTCGATCGTCTGGGGTTCCGTGTGGGACGCCACGCGCGACGCCGAGTCCCCGGCCAGCGACTACGTCCGCTTGGTGCTGGGCAACATCGCGACCGAGACCGAGTCGACGACCATCCGCACGACGCTCTCGCAGCTGCTGCTCACCGCACGCAACTACGTGGCACCGGGGTCGGTCGAGGCCACGGTCCGCACCGTCGGCGACACCCTCTGGCAGCTCGCGTCCTCGGCCGAGGCCGGTTCGGACGCGCAGTTCCAGTTCGTGAAGTTCTTCGCACAGGTCCCGTCCACGCCCGAGCACGTCGCGACCCTGCAGGGCCTCCGCGACGGTTCGGTCACGCTGCAGGGCCTCGAGATCGACACCGACCTGCGCTGGGAGCTGCTCGAGGGCCTCGTCCTCGCGGGTGCTGCGGACAACGCCGAGATCGACGCCGAGCTCGCCGCGGACAAGACCGCGTCGGGCGAGCAGGCCGCGGCCCGCGCCCGGGCGACGATCCCCACGGCCGAGGGCAAGCTGGCGGCGTTCTCGTCACTGGTCGACTCGTCCGAGCTGCCGAACGCCATCGTGCGCCAGACCACGGTCGGGTTCCAGCACGTGAACAGCCCGGTGCTGCTCGAGGGCCTCGTGCCGAAGTACTTCGAGGTGCTCACGCGCATCTGGGCCGAGCGCAGCTACCACATGGCCGACACCATCGTCTCGGGCCTCTACCCGGCGCCGCTCGCGTCGGCCGAGCTCCGTGACGCCGCCGCCGCGTGGCTCGAGGAGCACCCGGAGACGCCGGCGCTGCGCCGCATCGTGTCCGAGAGCCTCGCGGGCACCGAGCGCGCGCTCCGGGTCCAGGCCGCCGACGCCTGACCCCTGCTCTGATCCGGCGGGGTCTTGGTGTTCCTCCAGGGATGCCGAGGCCCCGCCCTTTACGATCGTCCGGATGATCTTCCTCGCTGCTTCGACCGACGACGCGTCCAAGTGGATGTCGAGCTCCTTCACCGAGTTCGTCACCGTCTGGCGTGTGCCGATCGTCATCGTGGTGACCGTGCTCGTCGCCATCGTCGTCCGGCTGATCCTGCGGCGCACGATCAAGCAGGTCGTCGACCGCATCGTGAACGGCGTCAAGAAGCGTCAGGGCGCCGCCGATACCCAGGCCCTCATCGCCTCACCCGTGCAGACCGCGCGGGTGGTGCAGCGGACCCGCACGCTCGGCAGCGTGCTCGAGAACCTGGCGACCGTCGCAGTCGTCATCATCGCCCTGGCCGTGATCATCCCGCAGGTCCTCCCGAACGCCGCAGTCGGGATCGTCGGCGGGGCATCGCTCGTCGCAGCGGGCCTCGCCGTCGGCGCCCAGTCCATCGTGAAGGACCTGCTGTCCGGCATCTTCATGATCCTCGAGGACCAGGCCGGCGTCGGTGACGTCGTCGACACCGGTCAGGCCACGGGTGTCGTCGAGAACGTCGGGCTGCGCGTCATGCAGATCCGCGACGTGAACGGGATCCTGTGGTTCGTGCCGAACGGCCAGATCCTGCGCGTCGGCAACCTCTCGCAGGGCTGGTCGCGCGTGCTGGTCGACATCACCGTGCCCTACGACACCGACATCGACGCCGTGCAGGACGCCCTGCTCAAGGCGGCCGTCACGATGTCGCAGGAGTCCCGCTGGCGGCAGCGGATCGTCGAGAAGCCCGAGATCTGGGGCCTGCAGTCGATCACCGACGCCGGCATGGTCTTCCGCCTGGTCGTGAAGACCCGCGCGTCCGAGCTCGACGTCGTCGGCCGGGAGCTCCGCACCCGCCTGAAGCACGCCGTCGACGAACTCGGCATCACCCTGCCGGCGATGGCGATGATCATGCCCGAGGGCTGGGAGAACGCCACCTCGATCAACGGCCTGCGCACCGTCCGCACCCAGCCGACGCCAGCCCCCACGAAGCCCCGGCGTCCCAAGCGCAACATCCTCGGGCAGCCGATCCGCACCGACGACCCCGACAGTGGGAAGGACCCCCGATGACCGACCCCACACCCCCGAGCGGCACGGGCGGCCCCGGAGCACGCGGCTCGCTCGGCATGCCCGGCGCCCCCGGGATGCCCGGCTCGGTCGGCGTCCCGGCGCAGCCGATCACCCTGCGCGTCGGGGAGCGCGGCGCTTCTGCCACCGGGTCGCTGTACGAGCGGATCGGCGGCGCTCCGACCTTCGACCAGCTCGTCCGGCGCTTCTACGAGGGCGTGCAGCAGGACGAGGTCATCTGGCCGATGTACCCGGCCGACGACCTCGAGGGTGCGATCTGGCGCCTCTCCGCGTTCCTGCAGCAGTACTGGGGCGGCCCGGGCACCTACAGCGAGCAGCGCGGCCACCCCCGCCTGCGAATGCGGCACAACCCGTTCCGCATCACGTCCGAGGCGCGGGAACGCTGGCTCCACCACATGCACGAGGCGGTCGAGTCGCTCGAGCTCGCACCCCTCGACGAAGCCGAGCTCTGGGGCTACCTGGACCGCGCTGCCCACGCGATGACGAACACCTTCGACTGACTCGCGCGGCGCACGCCGTCGTGTCATCGAGACGCCGCCGAATCCGGATGCGTCTCGACGCTCCCGCGGCGTCGTCCGCTGACGCCGGCGTGCAGTGATCGTCGCGAGCGGCGGACGGGAGGCCCGTGGCGGTGCCGCCACGGGCCTCCCGTCCGACTGTCCGCACGTTCTCGTGTTCGCGGGACGCCGACGTCTTCGGCTAGCGCGGTCAGCGCACGGACGAGCCGGAGGCGAGGTCCTCGACCAGGGACGGCCGCGACGGCCGCCAGCCGAAGGCCGACCGGGCGTGCGCGCCGGACGCCTCCTGGTGCAGCAGCAGAGCGTCGGCGAAGTCCCGCCCGAGCCGTTCGCGGCTCGCGTCGACGCTCTCGGCGACGACCGGTGCACCGTGGGCCCCGGCCTCGCCGATCTGGCGGACGGTCGGGTTGTCGCCGGTCGCGGCGACGATGTACCCGTCGGGCTCGCCGCGGTGCAGCGCGAGGACGTAGAGCTCGCCGAGGTCGTCGACGTGCACCGTCGTCCAGCGCTGCGAGCCGTCGCCCACCAGCCGCACCGGCTGCTCGCCGTCGCTGACGAACATCGCCGGGATGCCGGCGCCGCGCCCGTACACGATGCCGGGGGCGACGATGGTGCTCCGCACGTCGCTCGCCCGGAGCAGCGCCTCGTTCGGTCCGCGCCAGGCGGTCAAGGACGGCGGGTCGATCGGCGACTGCTCGGAGATGTCCGTCGAGCCACCGAAGGTGAAGATGCCGCCGGTGTGCACGAACGGCTTCGGTGTGCCGGCCAGGGCACCGATCGCGGTGCGGATGAAGTCCGGGTCGACGCCGGCCTCCGATGCTGTGTGGACGACGCCGTCGCTCTCGTGCAGCAGGCGTTCGACGACGTCGGTGTCGGTGACGTCGCCGACCAGGGCCCGGCCACCGGCGTCACGGACGTGCTGGGCCTTCTCGTCGGAGCGGACGAGCGCGGTCACCTCGTCGCCGTGGGCCACGAGGGAGCGGAGGACGGAGGAGCCGATGTAGCCGGACGCACCGGTGAGGAAGACGTGCATGCGGCCAGCCAACCACGGCGGCCGGGCGGTATGGTCGTCGTCGCCGTCGTCTTTGCTAGGAGCTCAGGGTCCAGGCGCGGCGCTTGACGAGCACGTGGCCGCGCGAGGTCGTGAGTCGGCTCCACGGACCCGTCTCGAACAGGCGGACCGGGTCGTGCCCGAGGAACCCGAGGCTCTCGCCGGCGAAGCCCGCACCGGCGGGCAGGTGCTCGACGCCGGGGACCGGTCGACCCCAGACCTCGGCGCGGATCCGCCGGACGATGGCCTCGCCCGCGTTGGACGGCACGGCGTCGGCGACCTCGGCGATGCCGTCGCGGGTGGCGCGGCGGAGGAGTTCCGGTGAGACGTCCGGCAGCGGGACCCAGCCACCGCGGGGCGGGGAGATGGCCGCCCACGTCACGGTGTGCACCTCGTGCGGCAGCTCGACCTCGATCGGGGTGGCCCGCGTCGGGTCGGCACCCTCGGCGTGTTCGGCGTCCTGCGCCTCGGCGAGCAGGCGGAGACGCTCGAGGAGCGACTGCAGCGGGACCACGGTGTCGATCGACGCGGGCTCGGTGAGCGAGAACGTGCGGAGGCCGAGCACCGTCGGCAGTTCGTCGAGCAGCCCGAGCGGGTAGAGGATCGCCGTGTAGACGGCCAGGACGCCGGAGTCGGCGATGAGCCGGACCGAGCCGTCCTCGATCCGAGCGGCACGTCCGAGGTACGTGCGGAGGTCACCGAGTGAGGCGGCGTCGGGAAGCGTGAACGAGTTGCCCATGTCGTCCCCGATCCTACCGGCCATCGGCGCCGCGCAGCCTGGGCGCGACGACCTGCGACGGCGGCGGGCGGGCGTTCGTAGACTGCACAGCGTGAACGGCGAACCCGACTTCCTGCGGACCCTGCGACTCGAGGACACCGGCGCGAGCACGGGCGAGACGATCCTGACCGGTGCCAGCCACTGGTCCCCCGGCGGACGGGTGTTCGGCGGGCAGGTGCTGGCGCAGTGCATCGTCGCCGCGCAGCGCACGATCGAGGGACGCGACGTCCACTCGATGCACGGCTACTTCCTGCGGCCCGGCGACATCGACGTGCCGATCACCTTCGGCGTCGAGCGCATCCACGACGGCCGTTCGTTCGCGGCCCGTCGCGTGCAGGCCTACCAGCGCGGTGTCCCGATCTTCTCGATGATCGCGTCGTTCCAGGTGCCCGACACCGGCATCGAGCACCAGGACCCGTACCCGGTGGACACCCCGGACCCGGAGTCCCTGCCGTCGGCCGCGTCGATCCTGTCCGCGATCGACCACCCGGTCGCACGTGCCTGGGCCGCGCGGTCCATCGACCTGCGACACGTCGAGGGCCCGGTGTTCGTCGACGTGCAGGGCGAGCACGTGCCGCACCAGGCGGTCTGGTTCCGCGTGCAGGGCGACCTGCCGGACGACCCGGCGCTCCACCGTGCGGTGCTCGGGTACGCGAGCGACCTGTCGATCCTCGAGCCGATCATGCGGCGGCACGGCGTCGCCTGGGGCACCCCGGGGGTCAAGAGCGCGAGCCTCGACCACGCCATGTGGTGGCACCGCGACGGTCGCGCCGACGAGTGGATCCTGTACACGCAGGAGTCCCCGAGCGCACAGGGCGGACGGGGACTCGCGTTCGGTCGGATGTTCTCCCGTGACGGCACGCTGCTGGCGACCGTCGCCCAGGAGGGCATGATGCGGGTGCCTACGGCCGGCTGAACTGCACGGGTTCCTCGAGGTAGCGCTCGCACGCGGCACGCTCGGTGTCGGTCAGCCGACGCGGACGGTTCGTCGCCGCGTCGACCATCACGAGTGCCGTCGTCGCCCGGGTGTACAGGACGGCGGGGTGCTGCCCCACCGGTGACCAGACCTCGTACGAGACGTCGATGCTCGCGCCCCCGAGCCGCCCGATCCACATCTGGATGTCGAGCGGTTGACGGAGGTACGGGATCGACGCCAGGTACTCGAGGCGCTGGCCGGCGATCACGGTCATGGTGCCGGAACCCGGCCGACCGTCGATGATCGGCTCGGGCAGGTCGCCGTCGGGGTCCTCACCGGGGTCGGCACCCCAGAACCCCACGATGCGCGCCTCTTCGAGGAGGCGCAGCATCGCGGAGTTGTTGACGTGACCGTAGGCGTCGATGTCGCTCCACCGCATGCGGATGGGAGCGTGCAGTCTCGCCACGAGGATCAGTCGCGGGTGAGCTTGCGGTACGTCGCGCGACCGGGCTTCGCGGCATCGGCACCGAGGCGCTCGATCTTGTTCTCCTCGTAGGCCTCGAAGTTGCCCTCGAACCAGTACCAGTTCGGCGTGCCGTCCTCGTTGAGGCCCTCCCACGCCAGGATGTGCGTGGCGATGCGGTCGAGGAACCACCGGTCGTGGGTGATGACCACGGCGCAACCGGGGTACTCGAGCAGGGCGTTCTCGAGGCTGCCGAGCGTCTCGACGTCCAGGTCGTTGGTCGGCTCGTCGAGGAGCAGCAGGTTGCCGCCCTGCTTGAGCGTCAGCGCCAGGTTCAGACGGTTGCGCTCACCACCGGACAGGATGCCGGCACGCTTCTGCTGGTCCGGGCCCTTGAAGCCGAACTGCGACACGTACGCGCGGGACGGGATCTCGGTCTTGCCGACCTGGATGTAGTCGAGTCCGTCGGACACGACCTCCCACAGGTTCTTGTTCGGGTCGATGCCACCACGGCTCTGGTCGACGTACGAGATGTCGACCGTGTCGCCGATCTTCAGCGTGCCGCCGTCGAGGGGCTCGAGGCCGACGATCGTCTTGAAGAGCGTGGTCTTGCCGACACCGTTCGGGCCGATGACGCCGACGATGCCGTTGCGGGGCAGCGTGAACGACAGGTCGCCGATGATGACGCGCTCACCGAACTGCTTGCGCAGGTGCTCAGCGTCGATGACCTGCGAACCCAGACGCGGGCCGACCGGGATCACGATCTCCTCGAAGTCGAGCTTGCGGGTGCGCTCGGCCTCGGTGACCATCTCCTCGTACCGGGCGAGACGGGCCTTCGACTTCGCCTGACGGCCCTTGGTGTTGCTCCGGACCCAGTCGAGCTCGGACGACAGGCGCTTCGCGAGCTTGGCGTCCTTCTTGCCCTGGACCTCGAGACGAGCACGCTTCTTCTCGAGGTAGGTCGAGTAGTTGCCCTCGTACGGGTACAGGCGGCCACGGTCGACCTCGGCGATCCACTGGGCGACGTGGTCCAGGAAGTACCGGTCGTGGGTGACGGCAAGGACGGCACCGTGGTACTGCTGCAGGTGCTGCTCGAGCCAGAGCACGCTCTCGGCGTCGAGGTGGTTGGTGGGCTCGTCGAGGAGGAGCAGGTCGGGCTTCTGGAGCAGCAGCTTGCAGAGCGCGACGCGGCGCTTCTCACCACCGGACAGGTGGGTGACGAGTTCGTCCCCCGGGGGGCACTGCAGCGCGGCCATGGCCTGCTCGAGCTGGGAGTCGAGGTCCCACGCGTCGGCGGCGTCGATGTCCTCCTGCAGGGTGCCCATCTCGGCCAGGAGCGCGTCGAAGTCGGCGTCCGGCTCGGCCATAAGCGCCGAGATCTCGTTGAAGCGTGCGAGCTTGCCGTGGATCTCGCCCACGCCCTCCTGCACGTTCTCGAGCACGGTCTTGCTCTCGTCGAGCTCCGGCTCCTGCATGAGGATGCCGACGCTGAAGCCCGGCGTGAGCTTCGCCTCGCCGTTGGACGGCTGGTCGAGACCCGCCATGATCTTCAGGATCGTCGACTTGCCCGCACCGTTCGGTCCGACGACGCCGATCTTGGCACCGGGGAGGAACGACATCGTGACGTCGTCGAGGATCAGCTTGTCGCCGACCGCCTTGCGGGCGCGGACCATCTGGTAGATGTACTCAGCCATATCGGCCCCAAGTGTAGTGACACCGTCGGAGCACCGCTCGCCCGACGCCGGATCGCCGCTTCCCGCACCTGTACGAACAGGCCTGTTGTTCGCGGCACGGACGACGTAGCTTGGCCTCACCCCGCTACCTCGGGCCCGTCGCCCACCACGACGAGGACCAGGATCAGGACCACGGACAGGACGAGGACCATGACCACGCACACGACCACGACCCCGTCGCGGCTCCGCCGCCTCGCACTCCCCTTCGTCGGAGCGATCGCACTCACCGTCGCGCTCATCGCCCCGGTGTCGCCGGCATCGGCCGCCGGTGCCGTGCCGAAGGGCAGCCCGTACCTGCTGTACACGGCGAGCATCAGCGCCAACGGCACGGGCACCGGCTACTCGTCGTACATCAACGTGCACGACGCCCACAACAACGCGTACTCGTTCGGGATCCAGTCGGACAAGGGCTCCCCGCAGAGCAAGGGCAAGCCGCGTTACATCTGGGAGCGCGTGCAGAACGGCAAGTTCACCTACGGCTACCTGGGCCTGGCCACCAACAAGCTCACCCCCATCGGCATGCGCTGGTACAAGAACGACGTCGCGACGATGATCGTGAACCACAAGACGATCGGCACCCTCAAGCTCAACCTCGACGGTCGCCTGTTCTTCAACGCCGAGGCCAACGCCCGCCTGAACGGTGACGTCGTGCACTCGACGGTGCAGAACACCCGCATCACGGTCGGCGACCGCAAGTCGAACACCGGCCTGAACGGCAAGTGGGACACGAGTTTCTCGTTCCACGGACTGAAGGCGAAGCAGACGAACAGCCCGCGGGTGCAGGGCGCCAGCTTCAAGATCGACGGCCGCGTGACCGGGCTGCCCCGCGGCGGCAACTGGGACACCGCCCAGGTCTCCGGCATCGGGATGATCGCCCAGAAGTGGTGACCGACGCGACGCGGTGAACCGCACACGTCCCCGGCGGCCTGACCCGCACCCCGACTCCGGTCGGCGTGCGGGTCAGGCCGCTTCGGCGTCGTGGGCGTGGTCGTCGAGGGGCGGCGCGGGGTCCCAGGGGGCGGCGTCCTGTTCGAGGACGTGCTCGGACGGCCCCGCGGGCTCCTCGCCGTCGCCGGGCGGCGGTGCCCCGTGGACCCCGTCGACGTCGCCGTCACCGTCACCGTCACCGTCCGGACCGTGCTCGGTCGCCGGTGCGTGGTCGTGCGAACCGTCCGGCTCCGCCCCGTGGTCGGACCCGTGACCGGCGCCGTGCCCCGCCGGGTCGCGGACCTCGCCGGTGCGGGGGTCCACACCGCGCAGGCCACCCTGCCCCGAGGCACCGTCGCCGACCTGCCGCGGCACTCGCAGCCAGTTGCTGATCCCCCACGCGAGGTCGTGACCGATGCCGTCGGCGTCGATCTCGACCGAGGTCCCGCCGCGACCGTCGCGTTCCCACGTGCGGATGCGGACCCGGCCGGCGACGACGATCCGGTCGCCCTTCTTCAGGGACTTGTACACGTTCGACGCGAGCGACCGGAACGCGGTGACGGTGTACCAGTTGGTGGCGCCGTTGACCCAGGCGGCGGTGGCCCGGTCCCAGCGGCGCGAGGGTGAGGCGAGTCGGAGACTCGTGATGGCGATGCCGGTCTCGGTGACGAGGTGCCGGGGCTCGGTGGCGACGATTCCGCAGACGGTGATGATGTCGTTCATGCGTCGATCGTCACGGAGCCCGGGGCCGCGTCAGCGACCCCGGGCTCGATCTGTGGCGTGTGGACCCGATCAGGTGACCTGTGGAGGACGAGTCCCCCGAGCCTCCTGTCCGCACCCGGTCAGTGTGCTCGGAACTCGGGCCGGGCGGCCAACGGTCCGAGCGCGGCGTGGACCGCGCCCTTCGCGGACTCGAGGGACGGGTACGGCCCGCCCGCCCGTCGTCGTCCGTAGAGCTCGACCTGGAACCCGTCCGCCGCGCGGTGGATGCTGCCCACCGCTCCGGCCGGACCGATCGCAACCCAGGTTCCCGTGTTGTCCGTCATGTTCGAACCACCTCCTTGTGGCCCTGCCGCCCCGGGGTCAGGACGCCAGGATGTACTGACTGTAGGCCTTCCGCACCTTGTTCACCTTGGGCAGCGCGACTGCGAGGCAGTAGCCCTGCCCGGGGTTCTTCGCGAAGAAGTCCTGGTGGTACTCCTCTGCCGTGTAGAACGTCGAGAGCGGCTCGATGGTGGTGACGATGCCGCCGTCCCAGATGTCCGACGCCCGCTCGATGGCGCGCTCGAACAGCTCGCGCTGCGCGTCGTCGGCCGGGAACATCGCCGAGCGGTACTGCGTGCCGACGTCGGCCCCCTGGCGGTTCAGCTGCCGTGGGTCGTGCAGCGTGAAGAAGACGTCGAGGATCACGTCGGCCGGGATCACCGACTCGTCGAACGTCACCGCGACCGCCTCGGCGTGCCCCGTCGTCCCGGTGCACACCAGTTCGTACGAGGGCTCCTCGACCCGTCCGCCGACGTAGCCGGACACCACGTCCTGCACACCCTGGAGCGTGCGGTACACGGCGTCGAGACACCAGAAACATCCACCTGCGAGCACGAACGTGGTCATGGGCACAACCTCTCTCCGGGCTGCCCGTGCAGCCCCGTCGTTCCTCCACAAGAGTGTGCGCGGGGACCCTGTTCCCCAGATCGGACGGCACTCCTCGGCGTGTCGGTGGTCCCCCGTAGCGTCGGCACCACACCGACCAGGAGGCCAGCGATGCAGACCATCACCGAACCCGCACTGCGGATCCGCACCGTCCCGCTGGCCCGCGCCCGGGGCGACTACCGTATCCTCGACGTCCGCGACGACCTGAGCCGGGTCACCCGGGCCAACGGAGAGATCGTCGGGTACGTCGACCGCATCGACGTCGCCGGTGACACCGCCTACCGTGCCCGCCGGTACGTCGCGACCGAGCGCCGGTTCGTCGAGCTGCCGAGCGTGTGGTCCGCCGACGACGCCGTGGACACCCTGCGCTGGTCATGATGTTCCACATTGGAATCATCTGCACCGGGATGCACGGAACGCCGTCCGGCCTCCCCGACGCCTGACCGTTCCGTGGGTATGGTGCGCGCATGGACTGGTGGAACGACCTGACCGACTGGACTTCGTCCGACACGGGTTGGCGGGTGCTCTCGGGCGCTGTGATCCCCTTCGTCGCCATCGTCGTGGCGGGCGTGATCGCGGCGCTCATCGGGCGCAGCGCGACCAAGCGGGTCGTGGCGCTCCAGGAGCGGGAATCGAAGAACGCGGCCGTCGCCGCGATCCTGACGGCTGCGCGCAAGGCAGCGGCGTGGGGATCGCTCGGACACGACGAGCGTGCGTACGCGGACCACCTCGCCGAGGACGCCGACATCCGGCTGCGCCTGCTCCCCGTGCAGGGTGCGCCGCTGGCCGCCAACTGGGCCCAGCACGAGATCGCCGACATCAAGAAGAACTCGTCGACGTTCAGCTTCCAGGCGGACCAGTCCCTCGCCGAGTTCCGTGACCGCCTGCTCGACTGGCAGGCGCGACCGAGCCGTGCGCGCAAGCTCTTCAAGGCCGACCTCGAGCGCTGGAAGTTCGAGTCCCCGGACCCCGACGCCGACCTGATCAAGCGCCAGCAGGACTGGAACGCCGACCAGGCCGAGCCCCCGCGCACGCAGGCGCAGACACCAGCCCCGGCAACGGCTCCGGCTGCGGCTGCGGCCGCTCCCGCCGAGCGTCCCACCCCGACGACGACCTCGCTGCGTCCGGCCCAGCGCCCCGCGTCCGCACCCTCGACCCCTCCGACGCCGGCCGCTGCCGCAGCCGGTGCTGCAGCCGCAGCCGGTGCTGCCGCGCCCGCTGCGTCTGCCGGGGCCGCCGGCGGGTCGACCCCGTCGTTCTCCGTGAACCGTGGCGCGGGCACGAACCCGAACCGCGGCAGCGCCGACCAGAACGCCACGCGCTCCTTCGGTGACAACACCACCCGCGTCTACGGCGACGACGAGGCTGCACCGCCGGTCCGTCCGGCACTCGGCACCCCGACCTCGCCCGCCCGCTCCGTCCAGGGCCGCGGCACGGACGACACCGAGGTCGTGGACGACGACCGCGCCACGCGGGCCTTCGGCGATGCGAGCGCCACTCGCGCGTCCGGCGACGCCGGTGCCACCCGCGCCTTCGGTGACTCCGACCGCGCTCCGCGGAACGACCGTCCGTCCTCGTCCGACCGCCCCGTCGCGACGCCCACCGCGGCCGACGCCCACGTCAACCGGGCGCCCGCGAACGACGTCCCGCCCGCATCGGCACCCCGGGTCGACTCCCCCGGCGCGACGAACACCACGTCCGTCCCGACGCGTCTGAACCAGGCCCCCGCCGAGCCCGCGGACGCGAACGAGACGTCGGAGGCGCCGTACACGCAGCCGATCAGCGCCGCGGAACTCCGACGCCGCGCCGCGGACGACGACGAGTAGCCACCCCCACGACGAGAACAGGGCCGCCATCCGGAGAGGATGGCGGCCCTGTTCGTCTTCGGCGCCCCCGGCAGGAATCGAACCCGCGGCACGGTGGGTAGAAACCACCTGCTCTATCCACTGAGCTACGGAGGCGAGCAGCGTCGATTGTAGCGGCGAGCGGCCACCGGACGCTCGACGCGCGCCCCGCCGCGTCTCCGTGACAGGACCCGGCGGTCGCCCAACGGTCGGCCGCCGTCTGCCGCCCGTTCCCCTCCGCGACACCCGCGCTTCGTAGCGTCCGGAGCATGCGCACCACCGGTTCCGTCCTCGCCGTCGTGCCCGCACGTGCCGGGTCGAAGGGGATCCCCGGCAAGAACCTCCGCACGGTCGCGGGCCGTTCGCTGGTCCGTCGGGCGGTCGAGTCGGCACGACGTGCCACGCGCATCGACGAGGTCGTCGTCACGACCGACGGTGACGCCATCGCTGCCGAGGCGGTCGCCGCCGGTGCCGCCGTGGTCCGCCGTCCGGCCGAGCTCGCCGGTGACGAGGCGTCCTCGGAGTCCGCCCTGCTGCACGTCCTCGACGCGATCAGCACCCCGTTGCCCGAGGTCCTCGTCTTCCTGCAGGCGACCTCGCCGTTCATCGACCCGGCCGACCTCGACGCCGCCGTCGCGCGCGTGGTCGACGGGCACGCCGACGCGGTGTTCGCCGCCACGCCGTCGCACGCGTTCCTGTGGCGGACCGCCCCGGACGGCACCGCGGTGGCGGTGAACCACGACGCTGCGACCAGGCCCCGCCGCCAGGACCGGGAGCCCGAGTACCGCGAGACCGGCGCCTTCTACGTGATGCGGACGGCGGGGTTCCTCGAGAACCGGCACCGGTTCCACGGCCGCGTCGAGCTGGCCGTCGTCGACGGCGCCGGCGCGATCGACATCGACGACGAGGCCGACCTGGCCCTCGCCGAAGCCCTCGCCGAAGCCCTCGCCGAAGCGCCCGCACCCACCACGACCCGAGACCCATCCCCGACGCGGGCCACCCCCGCACCGAACGGAGCACCATGACCGTCACCATCGGTACGTCCACGATCGGCGCGGGCCACCCCGCGTACCTCATCGGCGAGATCGGCCTCAACCACAACGGCGACGTCGACATCGCGAAGCAGCTCATCGACGTCGCCGCCGACGCGGGCCTGCAGGCCGTGAAGTTCCAGAAGCGCACCCCCGCGATCTCCACGCCGGAGCACATGAAGAACACCCCGCGCAGCACCCCGTGGGGCGACATGACCTACCTGGAGTACCGCTACCGAGTCGAGTTCGACCGCGACCAGTACATCGAGATCGGTGACCACGCGACCCTCCGCGGGCTCGACTGGTTCGCGTCGCCGTGGGACGAGCCGTCGGTCGACTTCCTCGAGGACCTCAACGTCGTCGCGTACAAGATCGCCTCGGCGTCCGTCACCGACCTCGGCATGCTCGCCGCCGTCGCCGCGACCGGCAAGCCCGTCATCCTGTCGACCGGCATGTCCACGCTCGAGCAGATCGACGCCGCCGTCGAGGCCCTCGGCACCGACCGCCTCGTCCTCATGCACGCGACGTCGACCTACCCGCTGCCGGCCGAGGAGGCGAACCTCCGCATGATCGACACCCTCGCCCACCGCTACGCGGGCGTCCCCGTCGGCTACTCCGGCCACGAGCCCGGCCTGCAGATCTCCATCGCCGCCGTTGCCCTCGGTGCCACGGCCGTCGAGCGCCACATCACGCTCGACCGCACGATGTGGGGATCCGACCACGCGGCATCCCTCGAACCGCACGGCCTGAAGACACTCGCCCGCGACATCCGCATCATCGAGACCGCCCTCGGTGACGGCGTCAAGAGGATCTTCCCCGGCGAGCAGGCACCGCTCGCGAAGCTGCGTCGCGTCGGCGCGTGAGCGGATGCAGTCCCCATCCGACCGCCGGCGAGCAGGCACCGCTCGCGAAGCTGCGTCGCGTCGGCGCGTGACCGGCCCGGTCGACGGGACCAGCGCCCTGGACGCGCCGGCTGACTGCGGTGGGTCGACGGTCGGACGGGAGGCGCGCCTCCCGTCCGACGCGTCACCACGCGTCCGACGCGTGGTCGGCCTGGTCGACACCGACTCGTTCGCGAAGTGGGGCGCCCACCTGCTGGCGAGCGCCCCGGCGGACTGGGACCTGGAGCTGCGCACCGTGGCGACCCCGCGGTCGGCGAGCCCGAAGCAGCTGCGGTCGGCGTTCCGCGGGCTCGACCACAGACTCGCCCACCTGCACCGCGAACCGCCCGCTCCGAAGGACGTCGACGCCGTCGTCGAGGAGCTCCGACAGGACCCGCCGGACGCCGTCCTCGTGTCGTTGATCGGACCGGTGGCCGAGCTCGTGATCGACGAGGTGCACCGGCGGATCCCGGACCGGCCGGTGCTGGTGTCAGGGCTGCCGGGGATCTCGTTCCCGTCGAAGTGGAAGGGCATCTTCTTCCGAGCCCGGGCCGACCTGTTCGTGCTGCACAGCCACCGCGAGGTCCGCGCGTACGAGGAGATGGCGCGCGAGGGTGGGGTCGAGCCGCACTTCGCGCTCGCCACGCTGCCGTTCGCGCGGGGTGCCGGCGCGACCGGCGGTGTCGGAGCCAGCGGCGCGACCGCACGCGACTCCGTCGTCTTCGCGGCGCAGCCGAGTGTGCCCTTCGAGCGGGCCGACCGGGCCCTCGTCGTGCGGTGGCTCGTGGACACGGCGCGGGCGCACCCGGAGTGGCGCGTCGTCATCAAGACGCGCGCTGCGGCCGGCGAGCACCAGACACACCGCGAGGAACACCCCTACCCGGACCTGGTACCCCCGGACGCGCCGACCAACCTCGTTGTGGAGAGCGGCCCGATGGCCGAGCACCTCGACCGTGCGGTGGCGCTCGTGACGATCAGCTCGACCGCGGTGCTCGAGGCGGCGGCGCGAGGCGTGCCCGCGCTCACGCTGACCGACTTCGGGATCGGGCGGCACCTGATCAACGAGGTGTTCGTGGGGAGCGGCCTCGAGGGTGACGCCGTCGACCTGGTCGACGGACGGTTCGGTGTCGTCCGGCCGGAGTGGATGCGGGACAACTACTTCCACCCGGCCGCGGAGGACGACTGGCAGCACCGGCTCGTGGAGCTCATGGCCCGACGGGACGCCGGCACGTTGGTGGACCGAGCACCGGCACGGCGGAGTCGTGGTGGGGTGCTGCGACGCGCGTGGGAGCGGAAGAACGCCCTCGGTGGGGCCGATCGCAGCCCGCTCGGGCTGGTGGCACTGGGCATCGGGGCGCCGATCCGGGGCGCGAAGCGTCTGGCACGACGCGTGCGGGCGCTGGTCGATCCGCCGGAGCCCGTGGTGGTGGCGGCGCCGACGTCGCAGCGTGCGGGGGCGCGGGCCGCTGTGCCCGCGCCGGGGACCGCCGCTGGGACGGCTGCGGCGGCAGCTGCCCCGGCCGCGGCGGCGGCTCGTTCAGAGCGCCTTGGCCACCGCGAGCAGGAGTTGGTCGCGGGTCGGGACGCCGGGTGAACGGAAGACCTCGGTGCCGTCGTCCTGCCGCACGATGATCGTGGGCGTGGACCGGATACCGAGGTCTTCCGCGTCGTCGGGGTGTGCCGCCACGTCGCGTTCGGTCACGGTGAGCCCGGGGACGAGCGCCGAGGCCTCGGCCGACACCCGGCGGGCGGCGGCGCACGGCGCACAGAAGGCGGACGTCCAGAGGTCGAGCTGCATGTGGTCCTGCAACGCGGCGGGTGGGGGTTCTACTCCCGGTCGAACTCGCCGCTGCGGTCGCCGCGGTCCTGCAGGTCGTCGACCGGGTCGGACTCGCCGGGCTCGTAGGTGAACTCGACCGAGATCTGGTCGAGGACCTGGCGGGACTTGGTGGCGCGGTAGGTGAAGGCCGTCTGCAGGCCCTCGACGTCGGCGAACACCGTGACCTCGTCGTCCAGCGCGTCGCTCGTGGCGGTGCGGGTGTCGGTCGTGCCGTCGAAGGGGCCGCCGTGGAAGATCGCGGTGTACTCGTCGCCTTCGTGGATGGTGATGTCGCTCATGCCTCCCTTCTACCAGGCGGTGGCTGGTGCAGTCTGTCGAGCCCGTCATTGCGCCATGCATAGCACGGCTATATAGTTCAGCTATGGAAACACCGCGTGAGCAGACGATCGAGACCCTCCTCGTCTCCGTCAACCGCCTGATCCGCAGCGCCGTCCAGTCGACGGGCAACACCACGTCCACCGCGGTCTGGCGCACGCTCGGCATCCTCGAGACCGACGAACCCCTGCGACTCGGTGAACTGGCCACCGCCTCCCGCGTGGCGCAGCCCACCATGACCCGACTCGTCGCCGGCATGCTCGCCGACGGCCTGGTCAGCCGCAGCGTCGACCCGGACGACTCCCGCGGGCAGCTCATCGAACTCACCGAGGCCGGACGCGAACGGCTCGCTTCCTGGCGCTCCACCCTCACCAGCACGGTCGGTCCGTTGTTCGCCGACCTGACCGACGACGACTGGGACGTCCTGCACCACGCGGCGAACCTGATCGCCCAGCGCACCCGGACAACCCCCAACGGAACGGAGATCCCCGCGTGAACGCCCACGCACCCGCCGGCCAGTCCGGCTCCATCCTCAAGCAGTCGTCCGCGGTCTGGGCGATCGCCTTCGCCTG
This sequence comes from Curtobacterium sp. MCLR17_044, assembly GCF_003234435.1. Lineage (NCBI taxonomy): Bacteria > Bacillati > Actinomycetota > Actinomycetes > Micrococcales > Microbacteriaceae > Curtobacterium > Curtobacterium sp. MCLR17_044. Next base: position 38,046 of record NZ_QKTC01000028.1, read on the forward strand.
CGTCGTCGCGTTCATGGGCATCGGCCTCGTCGACCCGATCCTCCCGGCGATCGCGGCGTCCCTCAAGGCGACCCCCGCGCAGACCGAACTGCTCTTCACGAGCTACCTCGCCGTCACCGGGGTCGCGATGTTCTTCACCAGCTGGGTCTCCAGCCGCATCGGCGCGAAGCGCACCCTGCTCATCGGACTCGCCCTGATCGTGCTCTTCTCGGTGCTCGCGGCGACGTCGAACAGCGTGTGGAGCATCATCGACTTCCGCGCCGGCTGGGGTCTCGGCAACGCGCTCTTCATCTCCACCGCGCTCGCGACCATCGTCGGGGCAGCGTCCGGCGGCACCGCCTCGGCGATCATCCTGTACGAGGCAGCACTCGGCCTCGGCATCGCCGTCGGTCCCCTGGTCGGAGGTCTGCTCGGCTCGGTGAGCTGGCGCGGCCCGTTCTTCGGCGTCACGACCCTGATGGCCGTCGCGTTCATCGCCATCGTCGCCCTGCTGAAGACCGGCAGCCTCGAGAAGCCCACGCCGACGAAGCTCTCCGCACCCTTCCGCGCCCTGACCCGTCCGGCACTCGCCGCCCTCGCCGCGACCGCGCTGTTCTACAACATCGGCTTCTTCGTCCTGCTGGCGTACACGCCGTTCCCGCTCGGCTTCGGCGCGCTCGGCATCGGGTTCACGTTCTTCGGCTGGGGTGTCGGTCTCGCGATCACGTCGGTGTGGGTCGCCCCGATGCTCACCGCCCGTCTCCGGCGGACGACGGTGTTGAAGATCGCACTGCCCCTGCTCGCGCTCGACCTGTTCGCCGCGGCCCTCGTCGTGCGGTCCCAGGTCGGCCTGATCATCTGCGTCGTCATCGGCGGCCTCGTGCTCGGTGTCCTGAACACCGTGCTCACCGAGTGCGTCATGGAGGCCACCGACCTCCCCCGCTCCGTCGCCTCGAGCGCCTACTCCGCCGTCCGCTTCATCGGCGGCGCCATCGCCCCGCCCGTCGCGACCCTGCTCGCCGACGCGTACTCCCCCTCGGCCGCGTACGTGTTCGCGGGTGCATCCGTCGCGGTCGCCTTCGTCGTGATCCTCTGCACCACCAGGGTCCTGCGCCGCGTCGACGACGGTCCCGAGCCGGAGCGCGTCGAGGCCGAGGCCATCACCGCCGGCGAAATGGCCTAGTCGCCGAGGCGCGCGGTGGGGGCCTTCCCCCTTCCCCACTTCTCCACGAACGGGCGAAATGCCGGAGTGTCCCCCGTGGGCACCCCGGCATTTCGCCCGTTCGTGCGTCCGCGCGTGCGCTCGCTCGCCCCCTCGTTCCACGCCCTACCCGCGAGCGGGCGAAATGCCCGGCCTCGACCGCAGAGCGACTCCGGCATTTCGCCCGCTCGTGCGGAGCTGGCCAGAACCGTGCGGTAGGCGGGGTGGAGGGCGACCGCCTGGAGGCGCGGGGCGGCCTGCCGGGGTCGCCCCGGGCCTCCAGGCGGTCGCCTGCAGTGCCCGCGGCTTCGTCGCGGACGAGCGGGCGAAACATCCGGGTGCACCCGCAGGGCAACCGCGGCATTTCGCCCGCTCGGCTGGACGCGGGCGGGCGGAGCCGCGACCGCAGCGCAACCGAAGTCGGCGAGCGGGCGGAATACCGCGGTCCCTACGTAGGGCAACCGCGGCATTTCGCCCGTTCGTGGCGATGAGGCGGGATCGGCGCGGCAGGCGGGGTGGAGGGCGACCGCCGGGAGGCGCGGGTCGGCCTGCCGGGGTCGCCCCGGGCCTCCAGGCGGCCGCCTGCACCGCATGCGGCTCGCGTCCCGGACGAGCGGGCGGAATGTCCGGGTGCGTCTGCAGGGCGACCGCGGCATTTCGCCCGCTCGCGCATCCGACGCACGGAACGGGCGGGCACGCGCGGGCGGGCGCAGCGGCACGTACGGGAGGCACACGGGGCGGGAATAGGATCGAGGACATGGCAACCGCGAATGACCGCCTCGTCTGGATCGACTGCGAGATGACCGGCCTCGACCTCGAGGTCGACGAACTCGTCGAGGTGGCCGTGGTCATCACCGACTTCGACCTCGAGCCCGTGCACCCCGGGTTCGACATCGTCATCAAACCGGACCAGTCGGCGCTCGACAACATGAACGAGTTCGTGACGAACATGCACGTCACCTCGGGGCTCATCGACGAGATCCCGAACGGCGTGAGCCTGGCGGACGCCGAGTACCAGGTGCTCGAGTACATCCTCCAGCATGTCCCCGCCGAGGGCTCCGCGCCCCTCGCCGGCAACACCATCGGCACCGACCGTGCGTTCCTGTCGAAGTACATGCCGCGGGTCGACGGGCACCTGCACTACCGCAGCGTCGACGTGTCGAGCATCAAGGAGCTCTGCCGCCGCTGGTTCCCCCGCGTGTACTTCAACGCACCGGAGAAGCACGGTGGGCACCGGGCCCTCGCGGACATCCTCGAGTCGATCCGCGAGCTCGAGTACTACCGCCGCGCCGGCTTCGTCGCCGAGCCCGGCCCGAGCACGGACGACGTGCGTGCCGTGCAGGCCGACGTCGTGGCGAAGTGGGAGTCGCGGCTGGCGCAGCCCGCGGCCGAGTAGCGACACGGGTGGTCCGCACCCCGTCCCGCATGTACTACTATTGAGTGGTCGCGCCGGTCCGCCGGTTCGAACATGGTGGATATAGCTCAGTTGGTAGAGCGCCTGGTTGTGGTCTAGGAGGTCGCGGGTTCGAGACCCGTTATTCACCCCAATCGAGGGAGAGTCCTGTTGCGTGTGACGCAACCGGGGCTCTCCCTCAGTGTTTGTCAGGGCACATCCGGCGCCGTGCGGCTTCGCCGCGAGTGGTCAGCGCGGTGTGGGACGATCCACCCGTGATGGAGATGTCCGCCGACGCGTTCGAGCAACTCGTGACCGACGAACTCGACCTGCTCCCCGACGAGATGGTCGACGGGCTCGACAACGTGGTCTTCGTCGTCGAGGACGAACCGGAGAACGGCGAAGACCTCTTCGGCGTGTACGACGGCATCGCAGCCACCGAGCGCGGACAGTACGGCTTCGGCGAGCTGCCCGACCGCATCGTGGTGTTCCGCAAGCAGCACCTGGCCGAGTGCGACACCGTCGAGGAGCTCAAGGACGAGGTGCACACCACCCTCGTGCACGAGATCGGCCACTTCTACGGCATCGACGACGAGCGGCTGCACGAGCTCGGCTGGGCGTAGCGGCCAGCGACGCGCACCCGGCGGGCGG
>NZ_QKTC01000029.1:0-37886 GCF_003234435.1 Curtobacterium sp. MCLR17_044
ACGCCGCACCACACGCACGAAACCGCACCGTGCGCCAGACAGGAGGCACGACACCAGCCCGCCCCGCGCCTCCAGGCCAGACGCACACGAGTCCACCGCACCGTGCGCGCTCCGCCACTCGGTGCGAGCTTGCCCGCACAGAGCCGGCCTACAAGGCCGCACCGGACAAGCAACGCCGCACCACACGCACGAAACCGCACCGTGCGCCAGACAGGAGGCACGACACCAGCCCGCCCCGCGCCTCCAGGCCAGACGCACACGAGTCCACCGCACCGTGCCCGCTCCGCCACTCGGTGCGAGCTTGCCCGCACAGAGCCGGCCTACAAGGCCACACCGAACAAGCAACGCCGCACCACACGCACGAAACCGCACCGTGCGCCGGACAGGAGGCACGGCACCAGCCCGACCCGCGCCTCCAGACCAGACGCACACGAGTCCACCGCACCGTGCGCGCTCCGCCACTCCGTGCGGGCTTGCCCGCACGGAGCCGGCCTACAAGGCCGCATCAAGCAAGCAACGCCGCACCAGCCTGACAACGCCGCATGGTGCGCCGCGCGCCCGCGCGCCCGCACCCCGCGACCCGGCCCCGCGCCTCCCGTCAGGCGGTCCAGGCAGCCGGGTGCCGCCGCTGCCAGCGCAACCGGCGCTCGAGCTGCGCGCCGATCGCGAGCAGGACGCGCTCGCCGCCGGGGCGTCCGATCAGCTGCACGCCCATCGGCAGGCCGCCACCGTCGGGGTGGTCGTCGTCGGTCACGCCGACCGGCAGGGTGATCGCGGGGAGCCCGGACACGTTCGCCATCGACGTCCACGGCGAGTACGCGCACTGGCGGCGGAAGTCCTCGTCGGGGTCGTCGCCGTACCAGCCGAGGGGCCGCGGCGTCATCGCGAGGGTCGGCGTGAGCACCGCATCGAACCGGTCGAACGCGCCGATGAGCGTCGTCGAGAAGGCGTCGAGCGTCGTCATCGCGTCGAGGACCTGCGTGCCGGACAGCGCCTGCCCGCGCGCCACGAGCCACGCCACGAGCGGGGTCAGCGACGACAGGTCGATGCCGGGCACCTGCGGCAGGCGGGCGGCGGAACTCTCCCACGCCACCCGGAACGCGTCGGCATACGGCACGCGGGGCATCCGGACGTCCTCGACGCCGTGCCCGACCTCGCCGAGCACCCGCACGGCGGTCTCCACGGCAGCCCGGGCCGCGGGGTCGACGACCACGTCGACGGTGTCGTCCCACGGCGAGCCCTCGAGCACCCCGACGACGAACCGGCCCTCGCCACGGACGGCGGCCGCGGTGAACGGCCCCTCGCCGACGTCGGGGGTGACGAGCGCGTAGGGCGACGGCTCCGGCAGCCCGGTCGGCACGACCAGCGCGTCGAGCAGCATGCCCGCATCGGCGACGGACCGGGTGAGCGGCCCGGCGACGGACAGGCCACCGACGCCGGAGCGGCCGGGCATCGACGGCACGCGGCCGCGGCTCGGCTTCAGGCCGACGAGTCCGGTCGCCGCGGCGGGGATCCGCACCGATCCGCCGCCGTCCGACCCGACCGCGGCGGGCACGAGTCCGGCGGCGACGGCGACGGCTGCACCGCTCGACGACCCGCCCGGCGCGCGCGTGGTGTCGTAGGGGTTCCGCGTCACGCCGAGCCGGGTCTCGGACGACGAGGACATGCCGAACTCCGGTGAGGCGGTCTTGCCGAGGCTGACGGTGCCGGCCGCGTCGAGCGCGGCGACGAGCGGGTGGTCGGCCGACGCGGGACGCTCCGGCAGACTCGCGGTGCCGTTCCGCGTGGGGACGCCGGCGCGGTCGTACAGGTCCTTGTCGGCGGACGGGAGGCCCCACAACGGTCTCGACGTCGGCACCAGGTGGCCGAGGCGATCGGCTCGGGCCCGGGCCGCGTCCGCGGTGACCGTCACGAAGGCGCCGAGTCCGGCGTCCAGGCGTTCCACGCGGGACAGGTAGTGCTCGGTGACCTCGAGGGCGGTCGCCTCGCCCCGGCGGATCCAGTCCCAGAGTTCCTGTGCGGAGAGGTGGTGGAGTTCGAACACGGCTCCGAGCCTAGGCGGCGGTGGCCCGTATCCTTCGACGGTGGACACCACTCTCCCCTCCGGCACGACGAAGCGCCGGATCGAACTCCGGCTCGTCCGGCCCCTGTTCGCCTGGTTCGCCCGGCCGACCGTCACCGTCGACGGTGTGGGGCACCCGGCCCAGTGGGGCACCGGCACGTGGGCGGTGCCGGACGACGGCGACACGGTGATCGGCGTGTACCTGTTCAACCGCGCGTGGCGGTTCGGGGCGGCATCGGTGTCAGTCGGCGGCGCGACGGCGCTCGAGTACCGGAGAGGGCTGCTGCCGGTGGGTGCGGGTCGGTTGACGCCCCGGGGCTGAGGGTCGCGCCGGGGCGGGCAGGGTCTGCTCGGGCGGCTACTCGAACATCTCGGCGAGGAGCGCGTGCGGGTCCCCGTCGACCGCGTGCGCGGATCGTCGCTCCGGCCAGTGCGTCGTGGCGTCGTCCGGCCAGCACGGCACGACGTGGAGGTGCAGGTGCGGCACGCTCTGGCCGGCGTCTGCACCCGATGCCTGCAGCACGACGGTCCCGGTCGCGCCGAGGGCCCCCTTCATCGCACGGGCGACGCGCTGCGCCAGGGCCGTGGTGGCGGCGAGTGCCGTGGGCCCGGCACTGAGCAGGTCGGCGGTGTGCTCGACCGGCACGACCAGGGTGTGGCCCGGAGCGAGCGCCGAGTCGGGCAGGGGTGCGAAGGCGACGGCGTGCTCCTCGCGTTCGACCCACGTCGCGGGTTCGTCACCGGCGATCACGGCACAGAAGACGCAGGAGTCCATCGGCCCAGTCTGCTGCACGTGGGGTGCCCGCTCCGCGTGGGACGATGGGCGCATGACCGCCACGCTCGTCGCCAAGGGCCTGTCCGGCGGGTACGCCGCTCGCACGCTGTTCGACTCCCTCGACCTGACGGTGGCGCCGGGCGACGTGATCGGGGTCGTCGGTGTGAACGGTGCCGGCAAGTCCACGCTGCTCCGGCTGCTGGCCGGGGTCGACGAGCCGCTGGCCGGCACGGTGTCCCTGGCACCGACGGACGCGTTCGTGGGGTGGCTCCCCCAGGAGCACGAGCGCATCGCTGGTGAGACCGTCGCGGCGTACCTCGGGCGGCGGACCGGCTGCACCGAGGCGACCGTGACGATGGACGCAGCGGCGGCGGCGCTCGGCGACCCCGACGCCGGCGACGCAGCGGCCGACCGGTACTCGGCGGCGCTCGACCGCTGGCTCGCCGCGGGGGCTGCCGACCTGGAGGACCGGATCCCGGCGGTGCTCGCCGACCTCGGCCTCGAACCCGGCACCGGCGACTCCGGTGCGGACGGCGTCGGCCCGGACTCCCTGATGACCGCGCTGTCCGGTGGGCAGGTCGCCCGCGTCGGGCTCGCCGCGCTGCTGCTGTCGCGGTTCGACATCGTCCTGCTCGACGAGCCGACCAACGACCTCGACCTGGACGGCCTCGACCGGCTCGAGGCGTTCGTGCGCGGGCTGCGCGGCGGGGTGGTGCTCGTCAGCCACGACCGTGAGTTCCTGGCGCGCTCGGTGACCTCCGTGCTCGAACTCGACCTGGCGCAGTCGTCGAACCGGCTGTTCGGCGGCGGGTACGACTCGTTCCTCGAGGAGCGCGAGATCGCCCGGCAGCACAAGCGTGACGCGTACGACGAGTTCGCGTCGACGAAGGCCGACCTGGTCTCGCGGGCACGGACGCAGCGCGAGTGGTCGAGCCAGGGTGTCCGGAACGCCATGAAGAAGAGCCCGGACAACGACAAGATCCGCCGTCGCGCCGCCTCGGAGTCGAGCGAGAAGCAGGCGCAGAAGGTCCGGCAGATGGAGTCCCGCATCGCCCGGCTCGACGAGGTCGAGGAGCCGCGCAAGGAGTGGCAGCTCGAGTTCACGATCGGCAACGCACCCCGGTCGTCGGCCGTCGTCGCGACGCTGTCGGATGCCACGTTCACCCAGGGTGACTTCACCCTCGGCCCGGTCTCGCTGCAGGTCGACGGCGGTGACCGGATCGGCATCACCGGCCCGAACGGCGCCGGCAAGTCCACCCTGCTGCGGGCGCTGCTCGGCAAGCAGGCGCCGACGACGGGCACGGCCTCGCTCGGGTCCAGCGTCGCGGTCGGCGAGGTCGACCAGGCGCGTGCGGCGTTCACCGGTGACCAGCCCCTGGCAGCGGCGTTCGAGGCGATCGTCCCCGAGTACACCACCGCCGACGTCCGGACGCTGCTCGCGAAGTTCGGGCTGAAGGCGGACCACGTCGGCCGACCTGCCTCGGCGCTCTCCCCCGGCGAGCGCACCCGGGCCGGACTCGCGCTGCTGCAGGCCCGCGGGGTGAACGTGCTCGTCCTCGACGAACCGACCAACCACCTGGACCTCACCGCGATCGAGCAGCTCGAGCAGGCGCTGGAGTCCTACGACGGGACCCTGCTGCTCGTCACACACGACCGGCGCATGCTGGAGACCGTCCGACTCGACCGGCAGTGGCGGGTCGAGGGCGGCACCGTCACCGAACGCTGACGGATCCACCGAGGGGGAAGCACCATGCGACGCAACACCTGGATCGCGACGACCGCCGGGGTGGTGGTGCTCGCCGTCGCTGCCGTCGTGGTGGGAGTGACCGTCGGGTCGCCAGCACCGGAGCCGACCCGCGCGGCCCGGGCCACGACGACACCGACCCCGAGCGCCACGCCGAAACCGAGGCCGACGCTCGCGGCCGTCCCCGCTGCACCGTCCGACGCGACCCTGGCCGCGCTGCCGTTGGCGTTCCACGACGCCGTCGTGCCGCAGTTGCTCGACGGCGGGGACGTGGAGCCCGAGGACACGTGGCAGATCGCGACCCCGCGCACGCAGCTCGTCGCCCTGTACGCGAGCCCGTCGAGCCGCGCCCGGCCGGTGGCGACCCTGTCCCACCTGGTGTCGACGATCAACCGACCCGCGGCGACCGCGGTGTGGGGTCGCTCCCCCGGCAAGGACGGCGGGATGCTCCTGGTGTCGACCCCGTCCCGCAACCGCACCCCCGGTGACGGCGGCGACCCGGACGCCCCGAGCGCGACGTTCGCCTGGGCCCGGGCCGCCGACTTCACCGTGACGCGCACCGACCGGATGATCACGGTCGACGTCGCGGCGAGCACCGTGTCCGTCGTCACCCGGAAGGGGAAGGTCACCGCCACCGAGGCCGCGCGGCTCGGCACCCCGGAGGACCCCACACCGGCCGACACCGCCACCTACGTCGAGGCGGCGTACGTCGACACCCGCGTCGCGTACACGCAGGGCAACCCGATCATCCTGACCGGGGCGCACTCGTCCCGGATTCCGTCGTACGGCGGCAACGCGGCACTGACCGCGTTGCACTACTACCCGGACCCGACCGGCAGCTCGCACGGATGCGTCCGGATCTCGGCGGAGATGACGAAGACGCTCGCGGCGCTGCCCGTCGGCACCCCGATCCGGTTCAGCTGAGCGACGGGCCGGCGGACACCGGGGCGGGAACCGACCGGGTCAGTGGAACGGGCAGCGGCCCCGGACCTCGCCACCCGAGGCCGGCTTCGTCGGCAGTCGGCGGCGGTCGACCTGGAGCCCGTCGTCGAGGATCGTCAGCCGCGGGTCGCTCAGCACCGAGACCGCGGCCGCGAGTGCGGCGATCGCGACCTTCTCGCCGGGGCACCGGTGCCCCGTGGCGACGTCGGCACCGCCGTGCGGGACGAACGTCGTGATGGACTCGAAATCGTCCACGCCGAGGAACCGCGACGGGTCGAACTCGCCGGCACGCTCCCACGAGCGCTCGTCGGTGTCGGTCCCGGTGATGTCGAGCACCACGCGCCCGCCGGCGGGCAGGTGTTCGCCGTCCAGCTCGACGTCCGTGGTTGCCCAGGCGGGCAGCATCGGCACGAACGGCGCGGTCCGGCGGATCTCCTGCGCGAAGGCGACGGCGAGCGGGCCGTCGACGCGCGGCCCATCGACGCGCGGCCCGTCGACACGCGGCCCGTCAGCGGCGTCGGCCGCCGCGCTCTCGGCGGCGATCCGTTCCCGCCACTCCGGCCGGTCGTGCAGTTCCTTCGCCGCGAACGCCACGAACCGGGCCACCGCGATGGCCGGCCGGATGCTGTTCTGCAGTTCGATGCCGGCCAGCCGCGCCGGCAGCAGCGCCCCGGAGGGGTCCCGGTGCCACGCCCACTCGTGCAGGGCGGTGTGTGGCTCGGGGTTCAACCGGCCACCGCGCACGGCCTCGACCAGCCGCCGGGCGTGCCGGTCCGACCAGTGCCGGTTCAGGACGGCCTGCAGGTACTCCGGTGAGTACGGCACCCCGAAGCCGTCGACGACCTGGGCGAGCCGCCCCGCCCAGCGGGTCTTCGCCGCCGGAGTCCCGGGCAGCCCGGCCCACCGCATGACGGCGCGGCCGATCGCGACGACGGCCGCGTCGTACGCCGACCGGGTACCGCCGGCGAGCCAGGCGTCGCGTACGGTCGCCCACTCCCGGGTCAGCAGGGGTGCGAGGCGCCGGACTTGCTCGTCCTCGTACGCGACGTCGACGAAGGTGGCCTTGCGGTGGTGGTGCTCCGCCCCGTCGAGACTGTGCACCGAACCGACGCCGAACAGCGTCCGCTGGACGATCGCCGGCATCGCGCCGTGGCGTGCCGTGCGGTCGCCGTCGTAGAACAGCCCGACGCCCTCGGCACCACGCACGAGCAGCGCCGGACGTCCGAGCAGTCGGAAGCCCACCGCCCGCGCCCCCGGGCGGGTCCGGCGCCACAGGTGGGCACCGAACCCGTAGCCGCGGGTCAGGAGCGAGAGGGAGTCGTCGATCGCCATGCGGCCATGCTGCCGAGCGCCGCCCGATCAGGCTCTCGGGATCCGGACCAGTCCGAGCCGCGCCACGACCTCGGCGCTCTCCTCTTCCGGGGTGCGGTCGGCAGCGATCGTCAGGTGGGCCTCGTCGGACTGCGGCGGCTCGAGCGTGGCGAGCTGCGACTGCAGCAGCGACGTCGGCATGAAGTGCCCGGAACGCTGCGACATCCGCTCCTCGATGAGCGCACCGTCACCGGCCACGTGCACGAACACCACCCCGGGGGCCCGCAGCACGTCGCGGTACGAGCGCTTCAGGGCCGAGCAGGTCACGACGCCGTTCGTCCCGGCGTCCAGGTGTCCGCGGATCCAGCCGGCGACGACGTCGAGCCACGGCCAGCGGTCCTCGTCGGTGAGCGGGGTGCCGGCGTGCATCTTGTCGACGTTCGCCGGCGGGTGCATCGCGTCGCCCTCGGCGAACTCCCACCCGACCTGCTCCGCCACCATGGCGGCGACGGTCGACTTGCCGGACCCGGAGACCCCCATCACGACCAGGACGCGGGCGTCCAGCCCGGCGTCGGACGCACCGGCAGCAGCAACTCCTCCTGCGCCGCTCATCGGATGAACACCCCGGCCAGCAGGACCCCGAGGAGACCGAACACCGAGATGAGGCACTCGAGCACCGTCCACGTCTTGAACGTCTGCCCCACCGTGGTGCCGAGGTACCCCTTCACCAGCCAGAACCCGGCGTCGTTCACGTGCGACAGGAACACCGAGCCGGCACCGATCGCGAGCACGAGCAGGGAGGTCATCGGCGTCGACAGATCGGCGGCGATCGGCGCCATGATGCCGGCGGCGGTCACCGTGGCGACCGTGGCCGACCCGGTCGCCACGCGCACCAGGGCCGAGACGACCCAGGCGACGAGCAGCACCGAGACGCCAGAGTCCTTGACGGCGTCGGCGATCACGCCGCCGATCCCCGTGTCGATGAGCACCTGCTTGAAGCCACCGCCGGCGCCGACGATGAGCAGCACCCCGGCGATCGGGGGCAGCGCGCTCTCGAGCGACTTCGACACCGCCGAGCGGTCCATGCCACCGCCGATCGCGAAGAAGACCATCGCGTAGACGGCCGCGATGCCGATGGCGATCATCGGCGAACCGAGGAAGTCGAGCAGGCTCACCCACGAGCCGGCGGCGTCGGGGGCGGTGGCCTCTCGGATCGCCTGGGCGAGCATGAGCACGACCGGCAGCAGGATGCCGATCAGGGCGACGGTGAACGACGGGCTGCGCGGCTCGCTGATGACGCGCGTGAAGTCGCTCTTGCCGTTGGGCAGGGACGCGGTGTCCTGCGTGGCGGGGCCGCGCCGGGCCTCCCGTCCGGGGTGTGCCGGGTCGTCGGCGAAGGCGGCGGACCCGGAACCCGACCCCGAACCCGGCCCGGCGGTGGCGACCGCCCCGCGCGACCCGAACATGTCGGGGACGGGGATGTCGACCCAGCGGGCCGCGAAGCGGGCGAAGAGCGGCCCGGCCAGGATGATCACCGGGATCGCCAGCACGATGCCGAAGGCGAGCGTGGTGCCGAGGTTCGCGCCGACGGTGGAGATCGCGACGAGCGGGCCGGGGTGCGGCGGGACGAACGCGTGCATCGTCGACAGGCCGACCAGGGCGGGGACGGCGATCTTCATGATCGGCACCTCGCTCCGCTTGGCGACCAGCACGATGATCGGGATGAGCAGGACGAGCCCGACCTCGAAGAACATCGGCAGTCCGATGAGCGCACCGATCAGGGCCATCGTCCACGGCAGCGCCGCCTTCGACGACTTCCGCACCAGGGTGTCCACGACGCGGTCCGCTGCGCCCGAGTCGACGAGCATCTTGCCGAACATCGCCCCGAGCCCGACGAGGATGCCGACGCTCGTCATGGTCGCGCCGAAGCCGTCACCGAAGCTCGTGACCGCCTTGTCGGGAGCGAGCCCCGCGCCGATGCCGACGCCGAGTGCGCCGATCGTGAGCGCGATGAACGGGTGCACCTTGAGCCAGGTGATGAGCGCGATGATCACCACGATGCCGACGAGCGCCGCGATGATCAGCTGCGGGATCGAACCGGACGGGTCGACCGTCTCGGTGGTGCCACCTGCGGCGAGCAGGTGGTCCGGGAGAGCGTGAGGCATCAGCGCCCCTTCCTGGAGTCGCTGCTGCGCGGCTCCGTCGCCTTCGTGTCGAGGGTGGATTGGCGCGACGAACGCCGACCCTCAATAATCTGATTAATCAGACTATACGACGTCGTCCCGCGCGCCAACCGCCCGTCCCCGGAGTCTGCCGCTTCGATGGGACCGGTGTCACGACGACCGCGTGACCCGTACTGCACGGAGGAAACGATGCCCACCGCACGCGGACTGCACGCCCACGTGCTCGACACCCTGGGCCAGCGGATCGTCGACGGCGACCTGCCCACGGGTTCCGTCGTGCGACCCGAGCTGGTCGCCGACGAGTTCGGGGTGTCCCGCTCGGTCGTCCGCGAGGCCCTGCGGGTCCTGCAGTCCCTCGGCCTGGTCGAGCCCCGGCAGCGGGTCGGCACGCTCGTCCGCGACATCACCGCGTGGGAGCTGCTCGCCCCCACCGTGATCCGGTGGCGCGGTACCTCACCGGCGTACTTCGTGCAGCAGCGCGAGCTCGTCGAGCTCCGGCTCGGCGTCGAACCGGTCGCGGCGTCCCTGAGCGCCGGCTCCGCGGGCGCGGACGCCGTGCTCGCCGCCGCCGAGGACATGCTCGACGCCTGCGGACGCGAGGACAGCCGCGCCTACCTGGAGGCCGACGTCCGCTTCCACCGTGCCCTGCTCACCGGGTCGGGGAACGCCGTGTTCGCGCACTTCGCCGGCACGGTCGAGGCGCTGCTCCGCACCCGCACGTCGGAGTCGCGCGACCCCATCACGCGCTGGACGCGCGAGGCGGCACTCCGGCACCAGGCGGTCGGGCGCGCAGCGGTCGACGGTCACGCGGACGCCGCGGCGGCGGCGGCCACCGCGCTGCTCCGCGTGACGCGCGACGAGTTCATCACCGAGGCGCCGGCAGGCTGACGCGACCGGGCGACGGCCTGGAGGCGCGTGCCGAGGCCGCCACGGGCCTCCCGTCCGCCCCGCGGCCGCGTCTCGAGCGTGACGCGCGTCGACCGCGTCGGCTCCGTCAGCGTCGTCGCGCGAACAGCCGCGGGCCGCGCAGGCGGAGCCGCATCGTGACGGTGCCGAGCCAGCGGTCGTACTTGTAGCCGACCTTGCCCATCCGGCCCACTTCCTCGAAGCCGAGCCGCTCGTGCAACCGGATCGACGCCTCGGCCTGCCGGTCCGCGATGACCGCGACGACCTCGCGCACGCCGGCCGACCGGCACTCGTCGAGCAGCGCCTCCATCAGCGCGCGGCCGAGCCCCTTGCCACCGGACGCGGCGCCGAGGTAGATCGAGTCCTCGACGACGTGGTTCGAGCGGTCCCGCGGGTTCCACGCGTCGACCAGGGCGTACCCGAGGATCTGCCCGGCGGGGTTCTCCGCCACCAGGAACGGCAGGCGGCGCTTCCGGATGTCGTCGTAGCGCTTCTTCCACGCGGCGTACGTGAACGCCGCCGGGTCGAAGGTCACCGACGAGTTGCGGACGTAGTGCGTGTGGATCTCGCGCACGTGGGGCAGGTCCCCCACCTCGGCCGCACGGATGCGGTACTCGAAGGCCGTCTCGGTCGCCGCCGGGGCACGCAGGTGCCGCGGCAGGACCCGCCGTCGCTGGTATTCCTCCTCGAGCACGTGCCGAGCCTACTGAGCGGGCAGCGTCCAGTCGACGGGCGGTGCGCCCTGCGACTCGAGCAGCGCGTTCACCTGCGAGAACGGGCGGCTGCCGAAGAACCCGCGCGACGCGCTGAGCGGGCTCGGGTGGGCCGACGCGACGACCGGGGTGTCGCCGAGGAGCGGTCGCACCGACCCGGCCTGGGCGCCCCAGAGCACGGCGACGAGCGGGGTGCCACGTGCGACCAGGGCGCGGACGGCCTGGTCGGTCACCGCTTCCCAACCCTTGCCGCGGTGACTGCCGGCCTCGCCCGCCTGCACGGTGAGCACCCGGTTGAGCAGCAGGACGCCCTGGTCGGACCACGCGCGCAGGTCGCCGTGCGGCGGGGGCGTCACCCCGAGGTCGTCGGCGAGCTCGCGGTAGATGTTCGCCAGGCTCCGCGGCACCGGACGGACGGCCGGGTCGACGGCGAAGGACAGCCCGATCGGGTGGCCCGGCGTCGGGTACGGGTCCTGCCCGACGACCAGCACCTTGACGGCGTCGAACGGGGTCGTGAACGCGCGGAGCACGTCGCCGCCCGCTGGCAGGTAGTGGCGACCGGCCACGGTCTCGTCCCGGAGCCACGCGCCGATCCGGTGCACGTCGGGCTCGACCGGCGCGAGGGCATCGGCCCAGCCGGGGTCGACCAGGTCGGCGAGCGGCCGTGGTTCCACGTCGGCTACACGCCCATGGTGGCGACGGCCACCGACTCCTCGCCGGCCATCACACGCCAGACGCTGCCGGTCCCGCGGACCTCGAGCGCGCCCTCGCCGACGACGAGCGTGGTGTCCTCGTCGATCGCGAGTCCGGCGGTGACGAACTCGGCCTCGGCGCTGGCGATGAGCCGCGCGAGCGTGCCGGCCTGCACCGCGTGCACGTCGATGGTCAGGTCGACCAGGCCGAGGCCCTCGCGGAGCTCGACCTCGTCCAGCCCCTCGGACGCCGCCTCGGGGCAGATCTCGACGCCGCCGATGCGCCAGCCGCCCACCAGGGCACGGTCGGCGGCGATCATCGCACCGGCCGAGTAGCCGAGGTAGGGCAGCCCGTCGGCGACGAGCAGCCGGAGCTGGTCGACGAGCGGGGCGATCGCCGCCAGGTAGTCGGGGGTGACGCCGCCGCCGACCACCAGGGCGTCGACATCGCTCAGGACGGTGGTGTCGAAGACCTGACCGGCCGCGACCTCGGTGACGAGCACCTCGGCCGTGCGCGGGCCGCCGAGGACCTCGGCGATGTCGGCGGTCGACGACGGGCTGCCGCCGTCCGGGCCCGCCACGGAGAGCAGGGCGATGCGCGGGACGCTCCGGCCGACCGCTGCCGAACGGGCGGTCGCCTCGGCGAGGAACGGCGCTGCGGCGTCCGAGGCGGCGAAGAGACCGCCCCCGACCAGGTGGATGCTCACGACTCGGCCGTCACGGGGGCGAGGGCGCTCCACGGGAACGTGATCCAGCCGTCGACCCGACGCCACACGTGGTCGGGCTCGAGGACCGTGCCGGGCTTCGAGTACAGGCAGGCGCTCCGGACGTCGGCACCCGCGTTCCGGATGATGTCGACCACCAGGCGCAGGGTGCGGCCGGAGTCCGACACGTCGTCGACGACGAGGACCCGCTTGCCGGACAGGCTCGGGGCGTCGAGGGCGGGGGCGAGCACGACCGGCTCCTCCAGCCGCTGCTCGACGTCGGTGTAGAACTCGACGTTGATCGAGCCGCACTCCTTGGTGCCGAGGGCGTACGCCACGGCGCCGGCGATGATCAGTCCGCCGCGGGCGACGGCGACGACGACCTCGGGCTCGAAGCCGCTGGACAGGACGTCCTTGGCGAGCAGGCGTGCGGCGTCACCGAACTCGAGCCAGCCGAGTACCTCGGGCCCGCTCGTCACGGTCACGGTGGACGGAGCCGCGGGCTCGGGTTCGCTGCTGATCGGCATCCGACCACGGTACCGGCAGGGAGCCCGCGCCCGCGACCCGCGCCCGCCGCCCGGGCGCTGCGCGGGTCCGGCGCGGGTCGGCTCAGCGGGGCGTCAGCGGGCCGCGCGCCAGCTTGTGCTGCGCCGACTGCGCCACCGGCCGGATCGTCACGAGGTCGAGGTTCACGTGTGCCGGCAGCTCCACGGCGTGCACGATCGCCTCGGCGACGTCGTCGGCCACGAGCGGCTCCGGCACGTCGTCGTACACCGCGGCGGCCTTCTGCTCGTCCCCACGGAACCGGGTGAGCGCGAACTCGTCGGTCTTCACCATGCCCGGCGCGATCTCGACGACCCGGATCGGCTCGCCGTTCAGTTCGAGCCGGAGCGCGCCGACCAGGGCGTGCTCGGCGAACTTCGCGGCGTTGTAGCCGCCACCGTTCTCGTACGCGACGAACCCGGCGGTGCTGGTCACCGTGACGATGTCGGCGCTCCCGGACTCCCGAGCGCGGTCGCGCAGGTGCGGCAGCAGCGCGGAGACGACGCGCTTCGTGCCGATCACGTTGACCTCGAACATGGCGCGCCAGTCGTCGACGTCGGACTCCTCGACGCTCGCCGAGCCGAACGCCCCACCGGCGTTGTTCACGAGCACGTCGGCACCGCCGAGGTCCGCGACCCGTGCGGCCAGCGCCGCCACGTCGTCGGCGTCCGTGATGTCGGCGACCAGGGTGTCGGCCCCGGTCTCCGCGGCGAGCGCCTCGAGCTTCGCGGCGCGGCGGGCCACGGCGAGCACGTCCCAGCCCCGCGACCGGAACAGCCGGACGGTGGCCGCCCCGATGCCCGAGCTCGCTCCGGTGACGACTGCGCGCCGTGCTGCCATGTGATCTGCCTCCTGCGTCGGTGACCGGGCGTGTGGTTGCCCGGTCCGCCCACCGTACCGAGCGGGACGCTTCCGGCACCGCACCGGGCCGTCCAGGTCACGATCCGGTAACGTGACCGGCGATGACGACGGATGCCGCCCCTCCCGCCCCCTCGGCCCCGGCGACGCAGCTCGAGCCCGGTCGAGCCCCGCGCCGGATCCCGATGTGGGACACCGCGCGGTTCGTCGCGGTCACGCTCGTGGTCATCGGCCACGCGATCCAGCGGCAGACGCCGGCGAGCGAGCACGCCCTGGCGCTCTACACGTTCATTTACGCGTTCCACATGCCGGCGTTCGGTGTGATCAGCGGCTACTTCTCGTCGGCGGACACCCCGACGGCGAAGCGCATGCGGCGGACGATCACGGACATCGTCGTGCCGTACATCATCATGCAGACGATCTGGACCGTGGTGCAGGGCATCGTCGAGGGCGGCAAGGACTTCAACCCGACGAAGCCGACGTGGACCCTGTGGTTCCTGCTGGCCCTGGGCATCTTCAAGCTGATCCTGCCGTACCTGGCGCAGCTGCGGTGGCCGCTGTTCTGGGCGGTCGTGTTCAGCATCGGCGTCGGCTACTTCGACAACGTCGACTCGACGCTCTCGCTGTCCCGCGCGATCAGCCTGCTGCCGTTCTTCCTGCTCGGGTGGCAGGTCAAGCAGTGGGGCGTCTTCGACCGCTGGTACGAGGCGTCCCGTCGCACCGTCGTCCGGGTGCGGATCGCCGCCGTCGTGGTGTTCGCGGCATGGGCGGTGTCGTGCGCGGTCTGGATCCCGCAGTTCAAGGAGTTCGACCTGCACCACTGGTTCTTCTACGACGACTCCTACTCGGGGCTCGGCGAGGACGCCTGGTGGGCGGGTGCGGTGCGCTTCGGCCTGATGCTGCTCGCGACCCTGCTGACGGCGTCGTTCCTGGTGCTCATCCCCCGTCGGAACATCTGGATCACCCAGTTCGGCGCGGCGACGATGTACGTCTACCTGCTCCACACGTTCGTGCTCTACCCGATCCGGGAGTCCGGCGTCCTGGCCGGCGAGCACTCGGCCTGGCCGTTCGTGCTCCTCATGGTCGTCATCGCGTGTGCCGTGAGCCTCTTCCTGGCGCAGCCCTTCGTGCGGCGCGGGATGCGGTGGCTGCTCGAGCCGAAGGTCGACTGGCTGTTCCGCCGCGACGCGGCGTAGCGGTGCCACCTCGCACCGTGCGCGCTACTCCGGCCGGTGCGAGCTTGCCCGTTCCGTGCGGCGCGGCAGCGCCGCACGGAACCACCGACCTCGCACCGTCCGACGGAACCCCGCACCGTGCGCGTTCCGTCGGCCGGTGCGAGCTTGCCCGTCCCGTGCGGCGCGGCAGCGCCGCACCGAACCACCGACCTCGCACCGTCCGACGATGACAGCACGGTGCGGACGGACGGCCGGACGGACTGGAGGCGCGGGGCGGGACCGGCGCGCGCGTTACGTCCCGAGGCGGGTGCGGTGGTGCGGGCCCGGCCACCTGCGTACCGTGACACCCGACGCACAGCCGCGCCGCGCCTCCAGGCCGAGCGCAGGGCGACCCGACGACCAGCCGCACCGGACAGGAGCACCAAGATGACCGAGCACGACGCCGCGCAGTGGCAGTTCGAGACCACCCAGGTCCACGCCGGCGCACAGCCGGACCCGACCACCGGGGCTCGGGCGACGCCGATCTACAAGACGACCTCGTACGTCTTCGCGAACTCGGACGAAGCGCGCGACCTGTTCGCGCTCGCCAAGCCGGGCAACATCTACTCCCGGATCATGAACCCGACGAACGACGTCGTCGAGCAGCGGATCGCCGCGCTCGAGGGCGGTTCCGGGGCCCTGCTCGTCGCGTCCGGCCAGGCTGCCGAGACCTACGCGGTGCTGAACATCGCGGGGGCGGGTGACCACATCGTGTCGTCGTCGTCGATCTACGGCGGCACGTACAACCTGTTCAAGTACACGCTGGCGAAGCTCGGCATCGAGACGACGTTCGTCGAGGACCAGGACGACCTCGAGGAGTGGCGCCGCGCCGTCCGCCCGAACACGAAGCTGTTCTTCGCCGAGACCATCGGCAACCCGAAGATCAACGTCCTCGACATCACGGGCGTCAGCGACGTCGCCCACGAGTCCGGTGTCCCGCTGATCGTCGACAACACGATCGCGACGCCGTACCTGATCCGTCCGTTCGAGCACGGTGCCGACATCGTGGTGCACTCGGCCACGAAGTTCCTCGGTGGCCACGGCACGGTCATCGGCGGGATCATCGTCGACGGCGGGAAGTTCGCCTGGTCGCAGCACGCCGACCGGTTCCCGGAGTTCAACACGCCCGACCCGTCGTACCACGGTGCGGTCTTCGCCGAGGCGGTCGGCAACGAGCTCGCCTACATCGTGAAGGCCCGGGTGCAGCTGCTGCGTGACCTCGGTGCGTCGAACTCGGCGGACACGGCGTTCGCGCTGCTGCAGGGCATCGAGACCCTGTCGCTCCGCATCGAGCGGCACGTGTCGAACGCGCAGGAGATCGCGGAGTGGCTCGACCAGCACCCCGACGTCGCCACGGTCGCCTACGCCGGGCTGCCGACGTCGCCCTGGTACGCGGCCGCGAACCGGTACGCGCCGAAGGGCGTCGGCGCCGTGCTGTCGTTCGAGCTCAAGGGCGGGGTCACCGCGGGCAAGGCGTTCGTCGACAACCTGCAGCTGTTCTCGCACCTGGCGAACATCGGCGACGTCCGCTCGCTCGTCATCCACCCGGCGTCGACCACGCACTCGCAGCTCACCCCCGAGCAGCAGCTGACCACCGGGGTCACGCCCGGCCTGGTGCGCCTGTCGGTCGGCATCGAGAACATCGCCGACCTGAAGGCCGACCTCGAGGCCGGCCTCGCCGCGGCCCGGGCGATCGCGCAGGAGAGCCAGCGCGCGTAGGGCCCGCGCGGCCGCGCCTGCCTGCCTGGCTGGCTGGCTGCCGATGCGCGTGCATGTTGCGACGTCCCACGTGTCGATCGACGCGTGGGACGTCGCTCGTTGCACACGCATCCGGTACGTGCGCATGGTGCGACGATCCACGAGTCGAACAACGCGCACGATGTCGGAACATGCGCGCGCACGGAACGGCGAGCACGGCCCGAAGGCCGGCCACGCGCCGGGCGTGACGTAACACGGCGGCGGCGACCCGCGCCTCCCGGCAGACTGGACGCACGATGGACTGGCAGACGACCCCCGAGGACTCCGTGCCGTCCACCCTGGTGCCCGGCACCGAACTCGGCACCCTCGGCAAGCCGCCCGTGACCGGTGCATGGCGTCCCGGTGACCACCCGGGTGCACGCCACTTCGAGTCCCTCGGCGAGCAGTGGGTGCGCGGCGGCCGCCTGCCGTCCGTGCGCGTGGCGTACGAGACGTGGGGCACGCTCAACGCCGCCCGTGACAACGCGGTGCTCGTCCTGCACGCACTGACCGGGGACTCGCACGTGACGGGCGCAGCCGGCCCGGGCCACCGCACCGCCGGCTGGTGGGGCGACGTCGTCGGCCCCGGCCGGGCGATCGACACCGACCGGTGGTTCGTGATCGCGCCGAACATGCTCGGCGGCTGCCAGGGCACCACCGGGCCGTCGTCGGTGTCGCCGTCGGGCGCGGAGTGGGGCGCACGGTTCCCGTTCGTGACGGTGCGCGACCAGGTCGAGGTGCAGGCGCAGCTCGCCGACCGGCTCGGCATCGAGACCTTCGCGGCGGTCGTCGGCGGGTCGATGGGCGGCATGCACGCCCTCGAGTTCGCGGTCTCGCACCCTGCGCGCGTGCAGCGGCTGGCGGTCCTCGCGTCGACGGCGCAGACCACCGCCGACCAGATCGCGGCGAACTCGCTGCAGCGGGCGGCGATCCAGATGGACCCGGCGTTCGCGGGCGGCGACTACTACGAGGCCGAGGCCGGCGAGGGCCCGCACCGCGGACTCTCGCTGGCCCGGCGGATGGCGCTGATGACCTACCGGGCGTCGGACGAGCTGAACAGCCGCTTTGCGCGGTCCTGGCAGAGCGACGTCTCCCCGCTCGGCGATGACGGCCGGTTCTCGGTGGAGAGCTACCTCGACTTCCACGGCAACAAGTTCACCCGGCGGTTCGACGCCTCGAGCTACGTGACGCTGACGTACGCGATGGACTCGCACGACGTCGGCGCCGGGCGCGGCGGGGTGTCGGCGGCACTCAGGCTGGTGACCGCGCGGACCCTGGTCGTGGGGATCTCGAGCGACCGGCTGTTCCCCGTCGAGGACCAGCACCGGATCGCCGCGGGCGTGCCGGACGCGCTCGACGGGGACTCCGCAGCGGTGATCGACAGCGAGTTCGGACACGACGGGTTCCTCATCGAGCACGAGCAGGTCGGGGCGCACCTGCGACGGTTGCTCGAGTCCTGAGCGGGCCCGCCTGCCACTTCGGCGCGCCGAAGGCCCCCCAACGGGTGGCGCGCGTGGAATGATGGCGTGGAGCTCGGCACTGACCGACGCTCGGTTTCCCGCACCGCCAGATCGTCACCAACCAGGACATCGATGGACTTCATCGCACAGGAACGCGACCGCTTGCTGCGGTCGGCGACCCGTGTCGTGGGCATCGTCTGCGCGCTCGTCAGCGTCGTGGGCATCCTCTCCGCCGCCGCCGTGCCCACGCCGCCCCTCATCGGCGCACTCCTCTGCATCGCCGCGATGATCACCGCCCTCGTGTGCTTCGCTCGCGGCGGCGAAGTGTGGTGGACCGCCGCCATCGTCGTCGCCGGGCTCGCCACGATGGTGCTGCTCTTCACCGGCGTCGACGACTCGGCGCGGCCCCTCGTGGCCAGCGCCGTCATGCCCCTGGCCGCCGGCGGGCTCTCGGCACCGCTGATGGCCCAGCGCGGGCACCCGGTCGGTCTCGGCATCACGATCGCCGGGGGCGGCGCCGTGGTGGTGCTCATGGTCTGGGGCTCGGGCTCGCTCCTGTCGACCCCGGTCAGCGGCGCACTGCTCGGGTGGATCCTGATGGCCGTCGTGGCGATCTGGATCTCGCGCAGCATCCCCCGCGTCGCCCGCCGCATCTACAGCATCGGCACCGCCCACCGCGCCGAACGGCAGGCCAGCGAGACCGAGGCACAGCGCCGCCAGGGTGCCCGCCTGCTGCACGACACCGTGCTCGCGACCCTGACGCTGCTGGCGCACTCCGGCGTCGGCGTCTCCGAGCAGGCGATGCGCGAGCAGGCTGCCGAGGACGCCCGACTACTGCGCCACCTGCGCCTCGGTGCGACCCCGCAGCCCTCGCAGTCCGGTGACTACTCGCTCACCCGCGAAGAGGAATCGCCCCTCGGGCAGACCCTGGAGTCCGTCAAGCAGCGCTTCGGTCGGATGGGGCTCGAGGTCAGCTGGCACGGCACCGGGCAGGTCCTGCTGCCGTCGAACGTGCTCGACGCGTTCCTCCTCGCGCTCGGCGAGTGCCTCGAGAACGTCCGTCGACACGCCGGCGTCGGCGAGGCGCACGTCACGATCGTCCACGACAACGAGGTCGTCCGTGCGATGGTCACCGACTCCGGCGTCGGCTTCGACCTCACCACCGTCAGTGCCGAGCGACTCGGCTTCAAGGAGAGCGTCGTGAACCGCCTGCGCGAGGTCGGCGGCGACGCGAAGCTCTTCTCCGCGCCGGGCTCCGGCACCACCGTCGTCCTGGAGGCACCGCGATGACCCGGGTCCCCGAGGACACCATCGGCCGCAGCCTGCCCGGCGAGACCGCTCCGCCTGCACCCCGGACCCGCCGCGAGGCGCGCGAGCGGTACCGGACGAGCGAGCGCCGGCAGGCCAGAGGGCTCCCGTCGACGTCGACCGGTGCCCGGTCCCTGCGGCAGGCCGCCAAGCCCGGTGCCTCGCTCGGTGCCGGCTACCTCGGCCTCGGCGCCGCGGTCCTCACGGCGATCGAGGCCGTCGCCGGCATCGCGTTCTTCCTGGTGCGCTGGAACGAGTACTCCGACCCGTGGTTGCCCGCGGTCGCCTGGGGGCTCTACGTCGTCGCCGCCGTCGGGGTCGGACTCAGCGTCCTGACCTACGGCGAACGGCTGACGGGTCCGGCCTTCGCGTTGATCTGCGTCGTGCTGGCCTGCGTGGTCACCCTCGACTTCATCGGCATCTGGCCCGAGCACGACATCGCCCACACCGCGACCGCGTCGATGGCCGCCGGGTTCGCCCTGCTGCCGATCGCCACGCTCCGACCCGCCCGCGAGGTCGCCGTCGCCATCGGTGCGCTCGGCATCGCGTTCATCGTGATGGCCGTCGCGTCGACGCCGATCACGCACGACACCATGCCCGGCATCGTGTCCCTGCTGTCGCTCGTCGTCGTGCCGCCGGCGCTCGCGCTGTACGTCGTGCAGCGGTTCCGCCAGCTCGTGCAGCGCGAACTCGACCGGGTGCTCGTGCAGAGCAACGTGCAGGCGCCGCAGTTCGCCGTCGGCATGCTCGCCTCGGACGAGCTCGCCCGGCTCGACCTGGCCGCCGAGAAGCTGCTCGACGCCGTCGCCAACGGCACCGACCCGCTGCCGCTGTCCGACGCCTCGAGTTCCGTCGCCGCATCGCTCGCCACCGAGCTCCGCCTGCACCTGATCGAGGGCCGCCGCGAGACCTGGCTCTACCACGCGATCACCGAGTCCGACCACCTCGGTCGCTCGGTGAGCGTCGCCGACCCGACCGCCCTGGCGGGGCACCTCTCCCCCACCCAGCGCGACGGGCTGCTGCAGGCGATCTGGCAGATGGTCGGCGACGGCCGCACCGCGCAGCCCGGCATGCCCGTCGTCTCCGTCACCCTCGGTCCGATCGGCTCCGACGGTCACCCGGTCAGCGACGACACGATGGACGTCCCCGTCGTCATCGAGTCCCGCGGGGTGCCCCGTCGCAGCCTCGGCCCGACGGCGTGGAGTGCCCTGCAGCGCATCGGCCCGTACACCGAGACCGTCCGCGACGGCGCGCTGCACATCGTCGCGCACTGCGTCGTGAACCGACATCCGTCGATGTAGCCGCCGGACACCCGCACGCCTGACCGACTTCCGGCCCGCATCCTCCTAGGATCGGCCGAGCAATCCGCACCGAGAAAGGACGCCAGCATGGCGACTCCAGAGGAACCGATCCGACTCGCACTGGTCGACGACCACAGGATGCTCCTCGGCGCGCTCACGGAGTGGATCCGGAACGCGGCCGACGACATCACCCTGGTGGCCGCCGTCACGACCTGGCCCGAGCTCCTGACGAGCCCGGCGTTCCCGGTCGACGTGGTGCTGCTGGACCTGGACCTCAAGGACTCCATCCCGGTGTCGCTGAAGATCTCGACGCTCAAGACCGCGGGCGTCAAGACCGTCGTGATGAGCACGTACTCGGAGCCGAACGTCGTGCGCGAGGCCCTCGGCGCCGGTGCCCTCGGGTACCTCGTCAAGAGCGAGGACGCCGACATGATCGTCGAGGCGATCCGCTCCGCCCAGCGCGGCGAGCAGTACGTCTCGGCCGAGCTCGACCTCGCCATCAACAGCGGCGACGTCGGCGGTGTCCCGAAGCTCAGCGCCCAGGAGCGTCGCGTGATGGCCCTGTACGGCGGTGGCGAGCCCGTCAAGAGCGTCGCCTACCAGCTCGGCATCTCCGAGGAGACCGCGAAGAGCTACCTCAAGCGCATCCGCGAGAAGTACCGCGTCGCCGGCTTCGACGTGGGCACGAAGGTCGCGCTGCGGAAGCGTGCGATCACCGACGGCATCATCGTGCAGGACGGCAGCCCCCTGGGCCTGTAGCGCGCGTGCGTCGCGCATCGAGTGAGCAGAAGACGTCGGGTCCCGTCACGGAACCCGACGTCTTCTGCTCACTCGGGGCGGTCTTCCGCGCCACGTGACGGACGGGAGGCCCGTGGCGGCGTCGCCACGGGCCTCCCGTCCGGTGGGTGCGTGCGCGCACCCCGCGTGTCAGGCCGTCGGGACCGGTGCGGTGATCGGACCGGTGGACGGTGACGAGGAGCGGACCGCGGCGCGACGCGTGCTCCGCCGCTCGACCGCATAGCTGACCATCGTCACCAGGACGCCGAGCAGCGCGAGGCCGATGCCGAGCCAGCCCGGTGCGAGGAACCCGAAGCCGGCGGCGATGACCGCGCCGCCCAGGGCAGCACCGATCGAGTTGCCGATGTTGAACGCCGAGTGGTTCAGCGCCGCCGCGATCGTGCGGGCATCCCCGGCGACGTCCATCAGGCGCGACTGCACCGCCGGCGGGATCGCCGACGAGGTCGCCCCGAGCAGGAACGCGCCGAGCAGCATGCCCCAGAGCCACTGCGCCGTCAGGACGGTGATGAGCAGTGCGCCGATGAGCGCGAACATGCCGACGTAGATCGTGCGCTTCACGCTGTGGTCGGCCAGGTGTCCGCCGAGCACCCCGCCGACGACCATGCCGATGCCCACGACGACGAGCACGATCGGCACGAACGACTCGGGCATCCCGGTGACGTTCTGCACGAGCGGGGAGATGTACGAGTACACCGCGAAGAACCCGCCGAACCCGACGGCGCCGAGGCCCATCACGATCCACACCTGCGGCACGCGGAACGCCCGGAGCTCACGGCCGATCGTGGCGTGCTCGTCGCGGGCGCTCTTCGGCACGAAGGCCGCGACGGCCAGGAACGTCAGGGCGAACAGCGCGGCGACGACGCCGTACGCCACCCGCCACCCGGCCACCTGTCCGACCCACGTGATCGCCGGGACGCCGACGACGTTCGCGACCGACAGGCCGAGCAGCACCATGGCGATGCCCTTGCCGCGCTTGCCCGGGCCCATCATGTCGCCGGCGACGATCGACGCGATGCCGAAGTAGGCGCCGTGCGGCAGGCCCGCGACGAAGCGGGCGACGAGCACCAGACCGAACGAGGGCAGCAGCGCGCTCGCGATCGTCGCGACGACGAACCCGACGAGCAGCACGAGGATCAGGCCCTTGCGTGGGAACCGGGCGGACATCGCCGCGATGGTCGGCGCACCGACGACGACCCCGAGGGCGTAGGCGCTGACGAGCCAACCGGCGTGGGCGATCCCGGCGTCGGGGTCCATGCCGTACTGCTCGGGGAGCAGGGCCTGCGCGATGTTCGGCAGCAGCCCCATCGCGACGAACTCGGTCGAGCCGATGGCGAACCCGCCGAGGGCGAGCGAGATGAGCGCGAGGGTGCGACGCGCAGGCGTGAGCGGTGACATGGGGCCTGTTCTCGTGCGGGCGGAGCGGGACGACGGTGCAGCACCCCACCGGACGGGGCGGCCGTGATGTCCTGGTCCGTCGAGTGTAGACCGCTCCAACGGACCAACGAAAGCCCGCGGGAGCTCAGGCCGCCTGGCGCTCCGGGGTGCGGGTCCGTGCGGGGGCCTGCTCGGGCAGCTCGTCGCGGTGCACCCATCCGGTGCCGCACTCCGCGCAGCTCGCCCAGGCGTTCTCGCCCTGTTCGTCCGTGTCGATGACGACCGTTCGCAGGTCGCAGTCGGGGCACCAGCCGTCGTGCATCATCACGCGCTCCTCATCGTCGTCTCGCAGGCCACCGGAAGTGGCTCGATGCAGACCATGAGACACCCGGCCACCGACATCCGAGGGACCGCTCCGGCGTGTCGGGCCACGCTGCGGTGCAGGATGACGACGTGCCCACCGTCACGACCGTCCTGGCCTCCTGCGCCGCCGGCGCGCCCGCGAACTGCGAGGACGCGACCGACCCGATCGGGATCGTCATCGTCGTGGTGTTCGCGGTCGCCGGCCTCGTCCTGCTGACGGTCGCCGCGGTCCTCGGCACCGACCCCCGTCGCCGCAGGCGTCCGCGTCGGCGCCGCTGACCACTACTCGCCGAGCGCGGCCTCGAGCCGTTCGAGCTTGCCGTCGATCTCGCCCGTGTGCCCGGGGCGGATGTCGGCCTTCAGCACGAGCGACACCCGCGTGCCGTACTCCCCGACGGCCTCGGTGGCGCGCTTGACGACGTCCATGACCTCGTCCCACTCCCCCTCGATCTCGGTGAACATCGACGAGGTGCGGTTCGGCAGCCCGCTCTCGCGCACCACGCGCACGGCGGCCGCGACGGCGTCGTGCACGGACCCGTCGGACGTTGCAGCGGGACCACCGGACGGAGCGACGGAGAAGGCGACGATCATGCGTCCATCCTGCCCGGCTCGGGCTGGTCGCGCACGGACGGCGACGAGCGCGCCGACACCCGTCCGGACCCCGCAGCCCGCCCCATCCGCACCAGCACGACGACGCTCCACACCAGGATCGCCACCTCGAGCACGTTCCGGACCGTGAGCACCACGAGGATCCACGGCTGCACGCCGAGCAACTGGTCGTAGTAGCCCGGGTAGATCACCTGCGTGAGCAGGGCCATCGGCAGCGCGGTCACGGCGATCGGCACGAACCGGCGCGCACTGGGGGTGCCCGCCGCGAGCCCCCACACGATCGGCACCGCGAACCAGCCGATGTACTGCGGCGACCCCACCTTGTTCGTCGCGATGAGCGCCGCGACGAACAGCAGCGCGAGGACCGGCGCGAGCTCGGCCCGACGGGCACCTCGGCGCGCGGCCCAGAGCGCGAGCACGACCCCGGCCACCACGACGACGGCCATCAGCGGCGTCGACACCGCGGCGGCCGCGGACGTGCCGGCACCGGACACCTCGAAGGTCAGGATCTCCTGGTCGTAGAACACCGCTGCACCCGGGACGCCGAACGCAGCGGCCCACATGAAGGGCGTCGCGAGCGGTGACTCGATCTGCAGCCCACGGCCGGTCTGCTCACCGACGAAGGACAGCAGGTACGGCGCACCGCCCCACAGCACGTCGACGAGCACGATCAGGGCGCTCAGCACCAGGGCTCCGGCGAGCACACCCCGGCGGTGTCCGCGGCGCAGGAGCAGCAGCACCGCGACGAGCGCCGCCGGCCACACCTTCGTCCACGCGCCGGCGGTGAAGAGCGCGGAGGCGACGGTCGGCCTCGAGGCCACGAACGCCACGCCCACCAGCGCGAACACCGTCGCGACGGTGTCGATCCGACCGAGCGCGATCGGCCCGAGCGCGAGCAGGAACAGCAGCCACCACCAGACGACCCGCACGCCGTGCACGCCGAAGCGGTCGGACGACCCCACACGCGCCCGGAACCGCCACAGGAACGCGCACGCCGCGGCATCGAGCAGCACCATCAGCAGCAGCCAGCCGGTGCCGATCGACGCGACGCCCCCGAGGGCCGCTGCCGCCATCGGCACGATCGCCAGGATCGGGTACACCCACGCGCCGTCGATGCCGACCCAGAAGTCCGCGGTCCGCCCGGTCTCGATCCAGCGGCTGTAGGTGATGGTCACGTCACCGAGCGGCAGGTTCGCCGAGACGATGGTCAGCCACCACAGGAACCCGTGCACGGCGACGAACGCCAGGACGAAGCCGGCGAGTTCGAGCCACCGGGTCGAGGTCCTCTGCACCGGACGAGCGTAGCGGCCGGACCGGGGACGGTCGCTGCCACGGACTCAGGGTCTCCCGA
Source organism: Curtobacterium sp. MCLR17_044 (assembly GCF_003234435.1). Lineage (NCBI taxonomy): Bacteria > Bacillati > Actinomycetota > Actinomycetes > Micrococcales > Microbacteriaceae > Curtobacterium > Curtobacterium sp. MCLR17_044. Next base: position 24,949 of record NZ_QKTC01000029.1, read on the forward strand.
GCATGACGTGTCACCGTTCTGCTCGTGACCTCCGACACCCCGCGCAAGCGCCGCAAGGCCGTCATCTGGATCTCCGTCATCGCCGCCGTCGTCGTCCTCGGCGTCGTGGGCGCGGTGGTCTTCACGAACGTCTACACGAGCACCGAGAACGCGAAGGCCTCGGCCGCGCCGTCCGTCGCCGCCACCCGCGAGGCCTCCACCCTCGACGACACGGACCTGTCCGGCGAGTGGACGGTCGGCGGCGACTCGGAGGCCGGGTACCGCGTCCACGAGGTCCTGAACGGCTCCGACGTCACCGTCACCGGCCGCACCGACAGCGTCGCCGGCACCGCGACCGTCGACGGCACGAGCATCACCGCCGCGAAGATCACGGTGCAGGTCGCCGACATCACCACCGACTCCGACCAGCGCGACGCCTACTTCCGCGACTCCGCGATGGACGCGGCGGCCTTCCCCGAGGCCACCTTCGAACTCACCGGACCGATCGCCGACGCGGTCCCGAGCGGTTCCGACACGACGACCGTGATGGCCCCGGGGAAGCTCACCCTGCACGGCGTCACGAAGGACGTCACCGCGAAGCTGCAGGTCGGCCTGAACGGCGACGGCGTCGACATCTCCGGTTCGGTCCCGATCACCTTCTCGGACTACGGCGTGCAGGCCCCGAGCCTGGGGTTCGTCAAGGTCGACGACGCGGGTTCCGTCGAGTTCCTGGTGCATGCGACCCCCGCGAGCTGACGTCCGCGACGCCCGTCACGCCCGTGACGTGCCCGCCGACGGCCTGGAGGCGCGGTGCCAGCTGGCACCGCGCCTCCCGTCCGTCCGTCGTCGCGTCCTGGAGCCGCACCCGCTGGCTGATGCGTGCGCATGTTGCGACCTTGCACCTGTCGAACCTGTGGTGTCCCGTCGGAACATGCGCACGAATCCATTGCGTGCGCATCCTTCGACAGAACACGCGTCGATCCCCTCGTGGATCGTCGGAAGGTGCACGCGCACCGACCGCTAGCCGCGCGCGTCCCCGTCCACGACCAGGTCCCGCACGACCCCCGGCAGCTCGGCGATGAGCGTCGTCATCGGGAACGGCCCGCCGCCGGAGGCCCGCCGCGCCGCGAGCCCGTGCACCACCGCGGCCGACGCGGCCAGGTGGGCGAGGTCCGACGGCGTGAGCGACGAACCGGCCGCCTCGACGGAGCCCTGCCGCGCGGCGACGAGCGCCCCGAGGACCCCGCCCAGCACGTCCCCGGCACCGGCCGCCGCGAGCCACGGCGTCGCCGAGGACGCCACGAGCCGCACCGACCCGTCCGGGGTGACCACGTGGGTCCGCTCGCCCTTGAGCAGCACGACGCTGCCGGTCTGCTCCGCCGCTCGGAGCGCTGCGGCGGCCGGGTCCTGCTCGATCTCGGCGCGGTCGACCCCGAGGAACGAAGCGAGCTCACCGGCGTGCGGGGTGAGCACGGCGAGCGGCCCGAGGTCGACGAGCGGGATCGCCCCGGCGTCGACGACGACCGGCACGCCGTCGTCGGACGCGTGCGAGAAGCCCGCCGCCGTCGTCTCGTCCAGCTCACCCAGCGACGACGCCGAGATCCCGGAGCCGACGAGCCAGGCCTGCACGCGGCCGACGCCGGACACGACCTCGGGGCGGCGGGTGAGCACGTGGTCGGTGGCGCGTGTGGGTCCGACGTACCGGACCATGCCGACGCCGGTGTGCACGGCGGCGTCGACCCCGAGCACCGCGGCGCCGGGGTACTGGTCGGAGCCGGTCGCGACGCCGAGCACCCCGCGGCGGTACTTGGTGGACTCCCCCGTCGGCGCGGTGACCCACGCGGCGGCATCGGACGGTCGGACGGGCACGAAGTCGTTCACCGGCCCCACGTTACGGTGGAGCACATGAGCCTGTTCCTGCCTGGTCGCGTGGTGGTCTTCGACTACGGCGAGGTGATCAGCCGGACGCCGCACGCCTCGCGGGACGCCCTCGTGGCCGCCACCGGGGTCCCGGCCGACGAGCTGTTCCCGGTGTACCAGGAGCTCCGGCACGACCTGGACCGCGGCGACCTGTCCGTCGTGGCGTACTGGCGTGCGATCGCGGAACGGACCGGACGGACCTGGAGCATCTCGGAGATCCACCGGTTCTGGGCGATCGACTTCACCGGGTGGTTCGAGGTCGAGCCGGAGACCCTCGAGATCGTCGAGGAGCTGCACGACGCCGGCACCCGTGTCGCCCTGCTCTCGAACGCGGGCTTCGACTTCGGCGACCCGTACCGCCGCTCCCCGATTGGCTCGTTGTTCGAGACCGTCGTGGTGAGCGCCGAGGAGCACGTCCTGAAGCCCGCGGCATCCATCTACCGCGACACCTGTGCGCGCTTGGGAATCGACCCGGGTCAGATGGTGTTCGTGGACAACAGGGCCGAGAACGCCACCGGTGCGGAAGCGATCGGGGCGGTCGGCCACCACTACACGTCGCCGGCGTCACTGCGGTCGTTCCTGACGGAACTGGCCGAGGCGCCGGCACCCGTCCTCTGAGGAGCCCGCGTGACGCACGCCCTGTTCGACCCGATCACCGTCCGTGACCTGACCGTCCGCAACCGCATCTGGGTCTCCCCGATGTGCCAGTACTCGGTGGACCAGCAGGACGGCGTCCCGACGACGTGGCACCTCGTGCACCTGGGCGGCTTCGCCAAGGGCGGCGCCGGCGCGGTCGTGGTCGAGGCGACGGGCGTCGTGCCCGAGGGACGGATCACCCCGCAGGACCTCGGGCTGTGGAACGACCAGCAGCGCGACGCGTTCAAGCCGATCGTCGACTTCCTGCACGAGCAGGGCGCCGCGGCGGGTATCCAGCTGGCGCACGCCGGCCGCAAGGCGTCGACGTACCGCCCCTGGGACACCACGCACGGCACCGTCCCCGCCGACCAGGGCGGCTGGACCACGGTCGCGCCGTCGGCCGTGGCCTTCGACGGCTACGACGTCCCGCGCGAGCTCGCGGTCGAGGACATCCGGGTCGTCGCCCTCGCCTTCGCGCAGTCCGCCCGCCGCGCCGTCGAGGCCGGGTTCGACCTGGTCGAGATCCACGCGGCCCACGGCTACCTGCTGCACCAGTTCCTCTCGCCGCTGAGCAACCAGCGCACCGACCAGTACGGCGGCTCGCTCGAGAACCGTGCCCGCGCGCTGCTCGAGGTCGTCGACGCCGTGCGCGCCGAGGTCGGCGAGGGCTTCCCGATCGTCGTCCGCTTCTCGGCCACCGACTGGGTCGACGGCGGGCTCACGCTCGACGAGACCACCGTCGTCGCCCGCTGGGCCGCGGAGCACGGTGCCGACCTGGCCGACGTGTCGACCGGCGGCAACGTCGCGAGCGCGCCGATCCCGGTCGGCCCCGGCTACCAGGTACCGCACGCCGCGGCGATCAAGCGCGACGCCGGCATCCCGACGATCGCCGTGGGCATGATCTCCGAGGCGTTCCAGGCCGAGCAGATCGTCGCGACCGGCCTGGCCGACGTCGTGATGATCGGTCGCGAGATGCTCCGCGACCCGTCGTTCGCGCTCCGTGCCGCCGTCGAACTCCGCGTGCCGGTCGACTACGAGCCGCAGCAGTACCACCGCGCGCGGATCACGGCCTAGGCGCGGGTCCGTTCTGTACGGATTCACGGTCCGGCGACCGCGCAGGCAGTACGATTGGCAGCACTGTGGACGATCCCCCGAATAGTTCTTCGCCTCACTCATCCGCCGCTCACTCGGTGAGCTGCACGTCATCCCTGTGCGCGAACGGGGGTGAATCATGAGTCCGATCGACATCGTCATGCTGATCGGCGGCATCCTGCTGACCCTCGGCACGGGTGTCTTCGTCGCGTCCGAGTTCGCGCTGGTCAACCTCGACCGCGCGGACGTCGAAGCGCGGCGCGACCGCGGTGAAGCCGGCCTCGCGCCGGTCATCGGCGCGCTGAAGGTCACCTCGACGCACCTGTCCAGCGCACAGCTGGGCATCACGCTGACCACGCTGCTGACCGGCTACCTGCTCGAACCCTCGATCGCGAAGCTGCTCGAGGCGCCGTTCCTGGCGATGAACCTGCCGGAGGGCATCGTCGAGACCGTCGGCTCGATCGTGGCGCTCGTCATCGCGACCCTGCTGTCGATGATCCTCGGCGAGCTCGTGCCGAAGAACTTCGCGCTCGCGCTGCCCCTGCAGACCGCCAGGCTCGTGGTCCCGCTGCAGATCGCGTTCACGACGGTCTTCAAGCCCGCCGTCGCGCTGCTGAACGGCACCGCGAACGCCGTGCTCCGGTCGCTGGGCATCGAGCCGCAGGAGGAACTCTCCGGTGCCCGCAGCGCCGAGGAACTCACCTCGCTGCTGCGCCGGTCGGCGTCCGAGGGCTCGCTCGAGCAGGACACCGCGACGCTCCTCGAGCGCACCATCTCGTTCTCCGAGCTGAGCGCCAGCGACGTGATGACCCCGCGCCCGCGGCTCTCCACCATCCGCGTGTCCGAGTCCGCCGAGGACGTCATCGCCCTCGCCCGCAAGACCGGCTTCAGCCGCTTCCCCGTCATCGAGGAGGACGCGGACGACGTCGTCGGCATCGTGCACGTCAAGCAGGCCGTCGCCGTGCCGCGCGAGAAGCGTCCGGAGGTCCCCGTCGGGGCACTCATGACCGACGCTGAGCGCGTGCCGGAGACCATGCCCGGCGACACCCTGCTCGCCGAGGTCCGCGGTCGCGGCTACCAGATGGTCATCGTCGTCGACGAGTACGGCGGCACCGCCGGGGTCGTCACGCTCGAGGACCTGATCGAGGAGATCGTCGGCGAGGTCTCAGACGAGCACGACCGCGCCCGCATCGACGTGGTCCGCTCCCGTGACTGGCTGACCTTCCCGGGTCTGCTGCGTCCCGACGAGCTCGAGGACCGCGCCGGCGTGAAGGTGCCCGAGGAGGGCCCGTACGAGACCGTCGGCGGGTTCGTCATGTCGACGCTGGGCCGCCTGCCCGTCGTCGGCGACGAGGTGCCCCTGGACGGCGGGGTGTTCCGCGTCGAGCGGCTGGACGGCCGTCGGATCGACCGCATCCGCTGGACCCCGACGCGCCCGTCGACCGACACGGCGGCGACCGCGATCATCATCCCGTCCACCAAGAGCACCCCGACCACCACGAAGGCCTCGGCCACCACGACGAAGGGCAGCACCCGATGAGCTCCGACTGGTGGGGCATCTTCTGGCTCGTCGTCCTGTTGCTGGGCAACGCGTACTTCGTCGCGGCCGAGTTCGCGGTCATCTCCGCACGCCGCTCCCAGATCGAGCCCCGCGCGGAGGAGGGCTCCAAGGCCGCGCAGATGACCCTGTGGGCCATGGAGCACGCCACCCGCATGCTCGCGACGACCCAGCTCGGCATCACGGTCTGCTCGCTGCTCATCCTCAACGTGTCCGAGCCGGCGATCCACCACCTGCTCGAGGTCCCGCTGCACCTGACCGGCTGGAGCGCCGAGGTGATCGGCACCGTGGCCTTCGTGTTCACGCTGCTGCTCGTGTCGTTCCTGCACGTGGTGTTCGGCGAGATGGTGCCGAAGAACATCTCGTTCTCGATGCCGGACCGCGCCGCGCTGCTGCTCGTGCCGACGCTCTGGTACATCGGTCACGGCCTGCACTGGGTCATCGTCGGCCTGAACGAGGTCGCGAACGCCGTGCTGCGGCTGTTCCGCGTCGAGCCCAAGGACGAAGCGGTGAGCGCCTTCACGGTGGAGGAGGTGCAGACCATCGTGGAGCAGTCCCGCCGCGAGGGCACCCTGACCGACGACGGCAAGCTCGCCCTGGCGTTCGAGTTCACCGAGAAGAAGGTCCGTGACGTCGCCGTGCCGATGGCCGAGCTCGTCACCCTGCCCGACGACGCCACCCCGGCCGACGTCGAGCACGCCGTGGCACAGCGCGGGTTCTCCCGCTACGTGCTCGTCGGCGAGGACGGCTCCCCCACCGGCTACGTGCACGTGAAGGACGTCATCGACCTGCGACCGGACGAGTTCGACGACCCGGTGCCGCCGAAGCGCATCCGCCAGCTCATCTCGCTCTACACCGAGATGGACCTCGAGGACGCGCTCGCGACCATGCGGGCCGCCGGGCGCCACGTGGCCCGCGCCTTCGACGCGGACGGCCGCACGATCGGCGTGCTGTTCCTCGAGGACATCCTCGAAGAACTGGTGGGCGAGGTCGAGGACGCGACCCGACGCCGGTAGACGCAGCGGAAGGACGGACTGGAGGCGCGGTGCCAGCTGGCACCGCGCCTCCAGTCCGTCCGTGGTCGCGACCAGGGCGACGCACGCCCCGTCCGCGCTACCAGCTGACGGGCAGGGGCTTGCCCTCCTCGTACCCGGCGGCGGACTGGATGCCGACCAGCGCACGCTCGGAGAACTCGGCGAGGGACGACGCGCCCGCGTAGGTCGCGGAGCTACGGACGCCGGTGGTGATCATGTCGAGCAGGTCCTCGACGCTCGGGCGCTCCGGGTCGAGGTAGATCGTCGACGACGAGATCCCCTCGGCGAAGAGCGCCTTGCGGGCCCGCTCGTACGGGTCGAGCCGCTCGAACCGCTCACGCACGGCCTTGGCCGAGGCCATGCCCCAGCTCTCCTTGTACGCCTTGCCCGCGGCGTCGCGGCGCAGGACACCGGGGGCCTCGAGCGTGCCGGCGAACCACGAGCCGATCATGACGGCGGACGCCCCGGCTGCCAGCGCGAGGGCGACGTCGCGCGGGTAGCGCACCCCGCCGTCCGCCCAGACGTGTGCGCCCAGCGAGCGGGCCGCCGCGGCGGTCTCGAGCACGGCGGAGAACTGCGGACGACCGACGGCCGTCATCATGCGGGTGGTGCACATGGCACCAGGGCCGACGCCGACCTTGATGATGTCCGCTCCGGCCCCCACCAGGTGTGCGACGGCGTCGGCCGTGACGACGTTGCCGGCGACGAGCGGGATGCCGAGCTGCAGCGACGCGACCGTGCGGAGTGCGCGGAGCATGCCGTCCTGGTGGCCGTGCGCGGTGTCGAGGACCAGGACGTCCACGCCCGCGGCCGCCAGCGCCTTGGCCTTGGCGGCGACGTCGCCGTTGATGCCGAGCGCGGCGGCGACCCGGAGCCGGCCGGAACCGTCGACGGCGGGCGTGTAGATGTCGGAGCGGATCGCGCTCGTCTGGCTCGTGGTCCCGACGACCCGGCCGTGCCGCATCACCGGCGCGAAGTCGACCTCGGCGGCCGCGAGCACGTCGTAGACGTGGCGGGGCGTGCCGGCGTCCTCGGCGTCGATCGCGGTCGAGGCACCGTGCAGCAGGTCGCCGAGGACGGCGTCGGGGCCGGCGGTGCCGAGGCGGGTCGCGGGCACACAGCCCAGGTACTCGCCGTCGGCGTCGCGGACGACCACACCACGGCCGGCCACCGGCAGGAGCTGCTCGAGGGCCTCGGCGACGGTGGTCTGCGCACCCATGTCGTAGGCGGTGTCGAAGTCGACCGGCTGGTCCTTCACCCAGCGGATCGCGGCGTCGAGGTCCTGCAGGTGCATGTCCTGCGGCAGCACGCCCAGCCCACCGCGGCGGGCCAGGGTGGCGGCGAGCCGGGGGCCGGTGACGGAGTTCATGTTGGCGCTGACGATCGGGATCGTGGCACCGCTGCCGTCGTTCGCCGCGAGGTCGACGTCGAAGCGGCTCGTCACGCCCGAACGGCTCGGGACGAGGAAGACGTCGGAGTAGGTCAGGTCGTGCGTCGGCCGCGTCTCGTAGAACCTCATGCGCTCCACTGTACGGCTCCCGTCACGGCCCCGACCGGGTGCTCGCGGGCTGCCGACTCGCGCCGCGGCTGACACGGAACGGACATGTCGGAGCGGCTAGGCTTGGCACCTGTGCGGCGCAGGGTTGCTCCGCACGACACACACGAGCATCTATCGACGGAGAGTGGGCGATCGGCTGTGTCGAGCCATCTGACCGGAACGGACGAGACCGCGGGCGAATTCGGGGCGAACGAGTGGCTCGTCGACGAGCTCTACGAGCAGTTCGTCGCGGACAAGGAGTCGGTCGACAAGTCCTGGTGGCCGGTCCTCGAGAGCTACCACCGCACGCAGGTCGGTGACGCTCCGGCTCCGGCGGGCTCCCCCGCGCAGCAGGCGCCGGCACAGCAGGCACCGGCCCAGCAGGCATCCGCCCAGCAGCAGTCGTCGACGCAGCAGCCGGCCACCGGGGACACCCCGGGCGAGGCGAAGTCGGGCCCGATCCAGGCGAAGACCACCTCGCGTCAGCCGGCACCGCAGCCGATCCCGGCCGAGGCGAACGACGCCGCCGACGACCACGAGGAGACCCACGAGGACGTGGCGACCCCGCTGCGGGGCATGGCCAAGACGCTGGCGTCGAACATGGACGCCTCGCTGACCGTCCCGACCGCCACGAGCGTCCGGACGATCCCGGCGAAGCTGATGATCGACAACCGGATCGTCATCAACAACCACCTGCGACGCGCCCGCGGCGGCAAGATCTCCTTCACGCACCTGATCGGGTGGGCGATGGTGCAGGCGCTCAAGGACTTCCCGAGCCAGAACGTCTACTACGAGGAGCGCGACGGCAAGCCGTTCGTCGTCGCCCCGGCGCACGTGAACCTCGGCATCGCGATCGACGTCCCGAAGAAGGACGGCACCCGCTCGCTCCTGGTGCCGAGCATCAAGCGCGCGGAGACCCTGACGTTCGGTCAGTTCCTCTCCGCTTACGAAGACCTCGTCAAGCGTGCCCGTGACAACAAGCTCACCCCGGCGGACTTCCAGAGCACGACGATCTCGCTCACCAACCCGGGCGGCATCGGCACCGTGCACTCGGTCCCCCGTCTGACGAAGGGGCAGGGCTCGATCATCGGCGCCGGCGCCCTCGAGTACCCGGCGCAGTTCCAGGGCTCGGCGTCGAAGACCCTGGTCGAGCTCGGCATCGGCAAGACCATCACCCTGACGAGCACCTACGACCACCGCGTCATCCAGGGCGCCGGTTCGGGCGAGTACCTCAAGCACGTGCACGAGCGCCTCATCGGCGAGCACGGCTTCTACGACGGCATCTTCGCCGCACTCCGGATCCCCTACAAGCCGATCCAGTGGGCGAACGACATCAACGTCGACCTGGCGCACCGGGTGAACAAGACCGCGCGCGTGCAGGAGCTCATCAACAGCTTCCGCGTCCGTGGGCACCTGATGGCCGACATCGACCCGCTCGAGTACCGCCAGCGCACGCACCCCGACCTCGAGATCGAGAGCCACGGGCTGACCTTCTGGGACCTCGACCGCGAGTTCGTCACCGGTGGGCTCGCCGGCACCACCTCGGCTCCGCTCCGCGACGTCCTCGGGATCCTGCGCGACGCCTACTGCCGCACGGTCGGCATCGAGTACATGCACATCCAGGACCCGGAACAGCGTCGCTGGGTGCAGGAGCGCATCGAGGTGCCGTACTCGAAGCCGTCGAAGGACGAGCAGCTCCGCGTCCTCGGCAAGCTCAACGAGGCCGAGGCGTTCGAGACCTTCCTGCAGACCAAGTACGTCGGCCAGAAGCGCTTCTCGCTCGAGGGCGGCGAGTCCACCATCGCCTTCCTCGACACCCTGATCCAGCACGCCGCCGGAGCCGGACTGGCCGAGGTCGCGATCGGCATGGCCCACCGTGGCCGCCTGAACGTCCTGACGAACATCGCCGGCAAGACCTACGGGCAGATCTTCCGTGAGTTCGAGGGGTCCTCGCTGCCGGGCACGGTGTCCGGTCAGGGCTCCGGCGACGTGAAGTACCACGTCGGCACCGAGGGCGTGTTCCGCACGTCCGACGGCTCGAGCATCCCGGTGACGATCGCCGCGAACCCGTCCCACCTCGAAGCCGTCGACGGCGTGCTCGAGGGCATCGTCCGCGCCAAGCAGGACCGCGAGGCCCCCGGCAGCTTCGGTGTGCTCCCCGTGCTCGTGCACGGCGACGCGGCGATGGCCGGCCAGGGCGTGGTCGTCGAGACGCTGCAGATGTCGCAGCTCCGCGGGTACCGCACCGGCGGCACAGTCCACCTCGTCATCAACAACCAGGTCGGGTTCACCACCCCGCCCGAGTCGGCGCGCAGCTCGGTGTACTCCACCGACGTCGCGAAGACGATCCAGGCGCCGATCTTCCACGTGAACGGTGACGACCCCGAGGCCGTCGCCCGCGTCGCCGAACTCGCCTTCGCGTACCGCGAGGAGTTCCACCGCGACGTCGTGATCGACCTGATCTGCTACCGCCGTCGTGGACACAACGAGGGCGACGACCCCTCGATGACGCAGCCGCTGATGTACAACCTCATCGAGGCGAAGCGCTCCGTCCGCACGCTGTACACCGAGGCCCTCGTCGGCCGTGGCGACATCACGCAAGAGGAGTACGACGAGGCGCACCGCGACTTCCAGGACCGCCTGGAACGCGCCTTCGCCGAGACGCACGAGGCACAGACCGGCACCATCCCGGTCATCGAGGTCGACGACGACGGTGCGGTGCAGGGGCTCGAACGCCCGGCCGCGCAGCGCGACGACTCCGAGGTCGAGGTGCACGAGACCGCCGTGTCCGAAGAACTCGTCCGGGCGATCGGCGACGCGCACAGCAACCCGCCCGCCGGGTTCTCGATCCACCCGAAGCTGCAACAGCTGCTGACCAAGCGCACCGAGATGACGCGCAACGGGGGCATCGACTGGGCGATGGCCGAGCTCATGGCGATCGGCTCGATCCTGGTCGAGGGCAAGCCCGTCCGCCTCGCCGGACAGGACGCCCGCCGCGGCACGTTCGTCCAGCGCCAGTCGGTGTTCCACGACCGGGTGAACGGCCAGGAATGGCTGCCGCTGTCGAACCTCACCGAGGACCAGGCCCGGTTCTACGTGTACGACTCGCTGCTGAGCGAGTACGCGGCGATGGCCTTCGAGTACGGCTACTCGGTGGAACGCCCCGAGTCCCTCGTGCTCTGGGAGGCACAGTTCGGCGACTTCGCAAACGGCGCCCAGATCGTCATCGACGAGTTCATCTCGTCCGCCGAGCAGAAGTGGGGACAGCGCTCCGGCCTCGTCCTGCTGCTGCCGCACGGGTACGAGGGCCAGGGGCCGGACCACTCGTCGGCACGCATCGAGCGCTACCTGCAGCTGTGCGCCGAGGACAACATGATCGTCGCGCGCCCGTCGACCCCGGCGTCGTACTTCCACCTGCTCCGCCGACAGGCCTGGGCCCGTCCGCAGAAGCCGCTCGTCGTGTTCTCCCCGAAGGCGATGCTCCGGCTCCGCCAGGCGACGAGCGCGGTCGAGGACTTCACGACCGGAACGTTCGAGCCCGTGCTGGACGACGCGCGGATCACCGACAAGAGCGCCGTGCGCCGCGTCGTGCTGCACTCCGGCAAGGTGCACCACGACCTGCGTGCCGAGGTCGACAAGCGCGGCATCACCGACGTCGCACTCGTCCGCCTCGAGCAGCTCGCACCGCTCCCCCTCGACCGCATCCTCGAGGTCCTGGCGGGCTACCCGGACGCCGACGTCGTGTGGGCGCAGGAGGAGCCGGAGAACCAGGGCGCCTGGCCGTTCGTCTGCATGAACCTGTCGCCGCACCTGAGCGGTCGCCCGTTGTCCGTCGCGGCCCGCTCGGCGAGTGCCGCACCGGCCACGGGGTCCTCGAAGCGCTCCGCGCAGGAGGCCGCCGACGTCATCGACACGGCACTGAGCGCGTCGGCCTAGTCACGGGGAAGCGCCCCGTGCGGGAGTCCGAGGGACTCCTGCACGGGGCGCTTCGACGTTCGCCAGGAAAGCGACGCTACGCGATCTTCGTGTACCGCACCCCGGCGTCGTGGTACCCGCGCTTCTGGTAGAACCGGTGCGCGCTGTCCGTCGCGGCCGCGCTGACGGCGCTGAGGCGACGCGCGCCCTGCTCGACCGCCCATGCTTCGAACGTGCCGATGAGCGCCGAACCGGTGCCGAGCCTCCTGGCCGTGTCGTCGACGACCAGCAGCAGCAGCTGCGCCGTCGGCTCGTCGCTGGCGTACGCCCACGTGACCTGCGCGCCGGCGACCGCGACGACCCGGCCGTCGTCACCACGGACCACCCAGGTGCGGTGCCCGGCTTCGGGGGTGAGCCGGTCGAGGCGGGCGCGCATCGACGCGTCGTCGACGTCGTGACCGAGCAGGCGGACGAGGGCGGCGACGTCGGCGACGTCCGTGTCGGACCAGGTGGTGGTCGACTCGACGGAGAGGGTCATGTCGGCCAACCTACCCGGGCCGTCGGTCGTGTTGCGACGGGGTTCCATAACAACTGATATTCATATACGCTGCTGTCATATCACCCGCCGGGTGAACCGACCGACAGGACAGCCATGCACATCACCTCCCGCCACGGCCGCACCGCCGCCTGGATCGCCTTCCCGCTCGCCGTCGTCGCCAGCGGCGCACTCATCGCCACGGCCTCGTACGCCGCCTTCTCGAGCAGCACCGACAACGCCGCGAACAGCTGGCGCACCGGCGCCGTCTCCCTCACCGACGACGACCAGGGCGTCGCGATGTTCGACGTCGACGACCTGGTGCCCGGCTCCGCCGGCTCGAACTGCATCACGGTGACGGCGAACACCACCAACGCCTCGACCGTGAAGCTCTACGCCGCAGACGCAGCCGACGCCGACGAACTGGCGCAGTACGTCGGCATGAAGGTTGAGCGCGGCGCCCTGGGTACCGCCGGGGACTGCAGCACCTTCACCACGGGGACGACCGTGCACGACGGGACGCTCGCCGACCTCATGGCGTCCGAGTCCTTCGGCACCGGCGTCGACGCGTGGAAGCCGGCGACGGGCACGGCGAGCACGACCTACCGCTTCAGCTACGACCTGAGCGAGGGAGCGCCCAACAAGGTGCAGTCGTCCGAGGCCGGCACCACGTTCGTGTGGGAAGCGCAGACCGACTGATCCCCGTCCCCGTCCCGATCCGTCCCACCCGAC